>NZ_JBNRIK010000001.1:265002-313801 GCF_053557975.1 Pseudomonas sp. XP2 | reverse complement strand
CCGGCAAGCCAGACTCCCATGGGTACGGTGCAAAGCTTGAGATTTACGCAGTACCTGTGGGAGCCTGGCTTGCCGGCGATGGGCGGCGCAGCAGCACCAAAAGTCTTGAACCACTTATGACTTACTGGCGTTATTCGTCATCGTCGAAGTTGTACATGCCCGGCGCAAGGTTCTCGAAGCGGGTGTACTTGCCGATAAATGCCAGGCGTACGAAACCGATAGGGCCGTTACGCTGTTTACCGATGATGATTTCCGCAATCCCCTTGTGCTCGGTCTCGGGGTGATAAACCTCGTCCCGGTACACGAACATGATCACGTCGGCGTCCTGCTCGATTGCACCCGATTCACGCAAGTCGGAGTTCACCGGGCGTTTGTTGGGGCGCTGTTCCAGGGAGCGGTTCAGCTGCGACAGGGCGATGACCGGGCAGTTGAACTCCTTGGCCAGGGCCTTGAGCGAGCGGGAGATTTCGGAAATTTCGTTGGTGCGGTTGTCACCGGAAGAGCCCGGAATCTGCATCAGCTGCAGGTAGTCGACCATGATCATGCCGATTTCGCCATGCTCACGCGCCAGACGACGCGTGCGCGCACGCATTTCCGACGGGCTGATGCCGGCAGTATCGTCGATGAACAGCTTGCGGTCGTTGAGCAGGTTGACTGCGGAGGTAAGCCGTGGCCAGTCGTCGTCGTCCAGTTGGCCTGAACGCACCTTGGTCTGGTCGATACGGCCCAACGACGACAGCATACGCATGATCAGCGATTCACCTGGCATCTCGAGGGAGAACACCAGCACCGCCTTTTCGCTGCGCAGAACGGCGTTTTCCACCAGGTTCATGGCGAAGGTGGTTTTACCCATCGACGGACGACCGGCGACAATGATCAAATCGGCTGCCTGCAGGCCGCTGGTTTTCTCGTCCAGGTCGGTGTAGCCAGTAGAAATACCGGTGATATCACTGTCGGAGTTGAACAGCGTATCGATGCGGTCGATGGCCATGGTCAACAGCTCGTTGACGCCTACCGGGCCGCCGGTCTTTGGCCGTGCTTCGGCGATCTGGAAGATCTGCCGCTCGGCATCGTCGAGAATCTCTGCAGCGTTGCGCCCCTGCGGGTTGAACGCGTTGTCGGCGATGTCGGAACTGATGCTGATCAGCTGGCGCAGTGTGGCCCGTTCGCGAATGATCGCGGCGTAGGCCTTGATGTTGGCCACCGACGGGGTGTTCTTGGCCAGCTCGGCCAGGTAAGCCAGGCCGCCTACCTGCGAGGACAGGCCTTCCTTGTCCAACTGCTCGTGCAGGGTCACCACGTCAAATGGCTGGTTGGCATCGGCCAACTTGTGCACGGCGCGGAAGATCAGCCGGTGGTCATGCCGGTAGAAATCGCCGTCCGACACCTGGTCCAGCACCCGCTCCCAGGCCTCATTGTCCAGCATCAGGCCACCGAGCACGGCCTGTTCGGCCTCGATGGAATGCGGCGGCACCTTCAGGGCGGCGGTTTGCAGGTCAAGCTGTTCGGAGGTTGTGATCTCGTTCATGGCCACGAAAGAATTCTGGAGGATGAAAAAGACAAAGGGCACGGCCTGTATAAAACAGGACCGTGCCCGATGTTAACCGCCTGACTCGCAAGGAGCCAGCCAGTTAGCGCAGCTTAGGCAGCTACGACAACCACACGTACGGTGGCTTCAACGTCGCTGTGCAGGTGCACGGCTACGTCGTATTCGCCAACCTGACGGATGGTGCCGTTCGGCAGACGAACTTCAGCCTTGGCCACTTCAACGCCGGAGGCGGTCAGGGCGTCAGCGATATCGTGGGTGCCGATCGAACCGAACAGCTTGCCTTCGTCGCCAGCGGTGGCAGTGATGGTCACTTCCAGCTCGGCCAGTTGGGCAGCGCGGCTTTCAGCCGACGATTTACGGTCAGCAGCTGCTTTTTCCAGCTCGGCGCGACGCTCTTCGAACGCAGCCAGGTTGGCGGCGTTGGCAACGGTGGCCTTGCCGAATGGCAGCAGGAAGTTACGGCCGTAACCAGCCTTAACTTTTACTTTGTCGCCCAGGTTGCCCAGGTTAGCGACTTTTTCCAGCAGGATCAGTTCCATTTGGTAAAACCTCTTAACTTTTAACCTTCACCGTTCGCGGAGTCATTCCCCTTGGGGGACTTGCGACCGCGAAAATCAATCAGGCTGTCGACAATGGCCAAAACCACCAGCAACGGATAAATCAGCTGCATGATCAGCGGCAACGTCACGTACATGCCCACCAGCCAGAAACCGGCCAGTCGGCCCTGTGCCACCAGCCCATGCATCAAAGCGATGCCGGCCAGTACCAGTACCAGGCTCGAAGCCGATGCCAGGATGATGAACTGCGGCCCGATAAACGGAGCCACCACCATCACTGCCACCAAGACCGCCATGGTCTGTTTTGGCAGCTTCAGCGCGCGAAACTCGCGACCGAAGCCTCCAGGGTTGTACAACGCTGCCTGCCAGTAGCGCGCCAGCACCAAGGCCAGCACACTGAACAATTGCACCGTCACTGCTGTGGAGGCGACCAGCACAGGGCGGATCAGCTCACCGGAGAGTACCGGCTGCCCCTCGATTTTCGGCATGGCTTCGGCAAACGCCTTGGCCAGCACATCGAAGGTTTGGGCCAGCGCCAGATCGAGCACGAGGCTGAAAGCCACGGCGAACACGGCACTGACCAGCAACACCCGGCTCCAGGGATGCTCGGCACGCAACATGGCGGCCAGGGCCAAGGCACCCGCAATCACCAGAAAGGTGATGGGATCACCCATGACCCACACGGCCAGACCCGCCAGCAGGCCGCCGGCGATGACCGTTGTAGCATCCTTGAACCCACGCCGCAGCAGCACAAGGCTGCAGGCAGCGGCACTCAACCAGAACAGCAGCGGCAGTACCGCGCTGATGACCACCACGAGGGTGGCCTGCACACGACCGCGCATGATGAAACTTGCTAACGCTCGCATGCTAATCCCTTACTGCTTGTCGACGACCCGGTCTCAGCGGCCGTGGCTGTCGGTGTAGGGCAGCAGGGCCAGGAAGCGGGCGCGCTTGATAGCGGTAGCCAGCTGACGCTGATAACGAGCTTTGGTACCGGTGATGCGGCTTGGAACGATCTTGCCGGTTTCGGATACGTAAGCTTTCAGGGTGTTGAGATCTTTGAAGTCGATCTCTTTCACGTCTTCAGCAGTGAAGCGGCAGAATTTACGACGACGGAAGAAACGTGCCATTTAATAGGCTCCTCTAAAGGTCCGTGGATTACTCGTCAGCGTTATCGCTGGAGTCGCTGTCATTGCTGTCGTCGCCTTCGGCGGAGTCAGCATGCTCAGGACGCTCACGACGCTCACGGCGCTCGCTGCGGTTTTCTTCAGCCTTCAGCATCTCGGACTGGCCGGTAACGGCTTCGTCGCGACGGATGACCAGGTTACGGATAACGGCATCGTTGTAGCGGAAGTTGTCTTCCAGCTCGGCCAGGGCCTTGCCGGTGCACTCAACGTTCAGCATCACGTAGTGAGCCTTGTGAACATTGTTGATTGCGTAGGCCAGTTGACGACGGCCCCAGTCTTCCAGGCGGTGGATTTTGCCACCGTCTTCTTCGATCAGCTTGGTGTAACGCTCAACCATGCCGCCGACTTGCTCGCTCTGGTCCGGGTGAACCAGGAAGATGATTTCGTAATGACGCATGAATGCTCCTTACGGGTTAGTAGTCTGCCAGCGAATCTGGTCAGACAAGGAGTGAATGACACTGTATGTCTTGCACGGAGGGGAGGCACATGTGCGCCTGCCAGCTCGGCAAGGGGCGCAATTGTAGAGAAGGCGTGGCGCACAAGCAAGGTAATTGGCGAATATTTGAACAGCCTGAAACATATTCACAGGCTACCGGCCCTTTCGCGGGTAAACCCGCTCCCACAGGGCCCCCACTGCTTGTAAGCCAGTGAAAATCCTGTGGGAGCGGGCGCGCCCGCGAATGGCCCGCAACAGGGGAAGATCAGCGCTTGGCCTGACGCTGACGCACAGCCTCGAACAGGCAAACCCCGGTGGCCACCGAAACGTTCAGGCTGCTGACGCTACCGCCCATCGGCAACTTCACCAGGAAGTCGCAATGCTCGCGGGTCAGCCGGCGCATGCCTTTGCCTTCTGCGCCCATGATCATCACCAGAGGCCCGGTCAGATCTTGCTGGTAGATCTCCTGCTCAGCCTCGCCGGCGGTACCCACCACCCACAAGCCACGCTGCTGCAGCTTTTCCAGCGTGCGCGCGAGGTTGGTCACGGCCACCAGCGGAATCACCTCTGCCGCGCCGCAGGCCACCTTGCGCACAACAGGCGTAAGGGTTGCAGACTTGTCCTTGGGCACGAGCACCGCCGTGGCACCGGCCGCATCGGCGGTGCGCAGGCACGCGCCAAGGTTGTGCGGGTCGGTGACACCGTCCAGCACCAGGATCAGCGGTGGCGTTTCGGTGCGCTCAAGCAACTCCTCGAGCATCAATTCGCCCCACACCTGGCTTGGGCTCACCTCGGCGACAACACCCTGGTGAACGCCTTCGACCCAGGCATCCATCTCACGGCGCTCGGCCTGGCCAACCTGCACACGGTTTTCTGCAGCCAGCGCCAGCAGGGTCTGCAGGCGTGGCTCGCTGCGCCCTTCCGACAGCCAGATCTGCTTGACCCGCTTCGGATGGTGCTGCAGCAACGCCTGCACGGCGTGCACGCCGTAGATCTTTTCCAGCTGACTCATGACTTGCTCTTGCTCTTGCGTGGCGCACCGGACTTCGGCGGGCCTTTACGGTGCTTGGTCGGCTTGCCGGCGGGCTTGCCGCCTTTGTCCGACTTGCTGCTGGACGAGCTGCCGGTGCGGGCATCGCTCATCAGCGCCTTTTTCATTTCACGGCTTTTGCGCACTTCGGCGTTACGCTGCACGGCGTCTTTCGGGAAATACGCCTCGGAGGTTTCGCTCTTGCGGCTGCGCGGCTTCGGCGTGGCCCTGGCCTCGACCGGTGCTGGCTCGGGCTTGTCGGCTTTGTCGGCAGCCGACGCGGCGCCGCGCTGCTTGCGGCCGATTGGCGCAGCCAGCGTCTTGTCAGCCACTTCGAAGTCGATCTTGCGCTCGTCCAGGTCAACACGCATGACCTTGACTTCAATCGAGTCGCCCAGGCGGAAGCTGCGTCCGGTGCGCTCACCGGACAGGCGGTGATGGACCGGATCGAAGTGGTAGTAGTCGCCCGGCAGCGCACTGACGTGCACCAGGCCTTCCACATAGATGTCGGTCAGTTCGACGAACAGGCCGAAACCGGTCACCGCAGTAATCACACCGGGGAAGGTTTCGCCCACGCGATCCTTCATGTACTCGCACTTGAGCCAGTTGACCACGTCACGGGTGGCTTCATCAGCCCGGCGCTCGGTCATCGAGCACTGCTCGCCAAGCTGCTCGAGGGTGTTCTCGTCGTATGGGTAGATGCGCGCCTTTGGAATGCTCATGGCGCCGGCACGCTTGACGTGCGGGGTATCGACCTTGGAACGGATGATGCTGCGGATGGCGCGGTGCACCAGCAGGTCAGGGTAACGGCGGATCGGCGAGGTGAAGTGGGTGTACGCCTCGTAATTCAGCCCGAAGTGGCCGTTGTTCTCGGTGCTGTACACCGCCTGGCTCAGCGAGCGCAGCATGACTGTCTGGATCAGGTGGAAATCCGGGCGCCCGGCGATGCTCGCCAGCAGGGCCTGGTAATCCTTTGGCGACGGGTCCTTGCCCTTGTGCAGGCTCAGGCCCAGCTCGCCAAGGAAGGCACGCAGTTTTTCCAGGCGCTCCGGCGGCGGGCCGTCGTGCACGCGGTACAGTGCAGGCACGCCGTGCTTTTGCAGGAACTCGGCGGTGGCCACGTTGGCCGCCAGCATGCATTCCTCGATCAGCTTGTGGGCTTCGTTACGCACGGTCGGGCGAATTTCCGCAATTTTGCGCTCATCGCCGAAGATAATGCGGGTTTCCTGGGTTTCGAAGTCGATCGCACCCCGGGTGTGACGGGCATCCAACAGCACCTTGTACAGGTTGTACAGGTTCTTCAGGTCAGGCACGACCGCCTTGTACTCCTCGCGCAGCGCCTTGCCCTCACGGGTGCGGGCGTGCTCGAGCATGCTGCTGACCTTGTTGTAGGTCAGGCGGGCGTGGGAGTGGATGACACCTTCGTAGAACTGGTAGTCGACCATCTGGCCGGCTTTGTTCATGGTCATTTCACAGACCATGGCCAAGCGGTCGACGTGCGGGTTCAGCGAGCACAGGCCGTTGGACAGCTCTTCGGGGAGCATCGGCACCACACGCTCGGGGAAGTACACCGAGTTGCCGCGCTGCTGGGCCTCGACGTCCAGGGCCGAGCCCAGGCGCACGTAGCTGGACACGTCGGCGATGGCCACATACAGGCGCCAGCCACCGGAGAACAGGCGCAGTTTGCCCAGCGGCTCGCAATAGACAGCGTCATCGAAGTCGCGGGCGTCCTCACCGTCGATGGTGACGAATGGCAAATGACGCAGGTCGACACGCTTCTCTTTGTCTTTCTCTTCGACTTCAGAGCGGAACTTGCGCGCTTCCTTGACCACATCATCGGGCCAGACATGCGGGATGTCGTAGCTACGCAAGGCAACGTCGATTTCCATGCCCGGCGCCATGTAGTTGCCGATGACTTCTACCACATCGCCTTGCGGCTGGAAGCGCGGCGTTGGCCAGTGGGTGATCTTGATCTCGACGAACTGGCCGATCTTGGCACCACCGTTACGCCCGGCGGTCACCAGCACTTCTTGCTGGATCTTCGGGTTGTCCGGGGTTACGTAGCCGATGCCGCCTTCTTCAAAGTAACGGCCGACCACGCTTTCGTGGGCACGGGAGATGACCTCGACGATCACGCCTTCACGGCGCCCACGGCGGTCGGTACCCGACACGCGCGCCAGTGCGCGGTCTCCATCGAAGGCCAGGCGCATTTGCGACGGGCTGAGGAACAGGTCATCGCTGCCATCATCGGGGATGAGGAAACCAAACCCATCGCGGTGGCCGGAGATACGGCCGCAGATCAGGTCGAGCTTATCCACCGGGGCATAAGTGCCGCGCCGGGTATAGATAAGCTGGCCGTCGCGCTCCATGGCACGCAGACGGCGACGGAGGGCTTCGATCTGGTCTTCTTCATACAGACCAAACTCTTTCGCCAGTTCCTCGCGCGCAGCGGGCTCGCCACGGTCGGCAAGGCGTTGCAGGATCAGCTCACGGCTGGGAATGGGGTTGTCATATTTTTCCGCTTCGCGAGCGGCCTCGGGATCGAGGGATTGCCAATCGGCCATCAGAAGGGGTTCACCTTGGGGTATATAGATATGAATTCTGGCATAGGCCTATTGAAACCGGAAATGTCTGCCTTGGACAGCCCCCACTGCTGTGCATCCAGAGCAGTAATAGGCCTGTGGAATCAACAAGTTGAATTTTTTGAAATTTTTTTTGATTGGGGGGTTTACAGCCTTGGGGAGCGTCCGTATAGTGCGCACCACAACGACGGACAACCCCGACGTTGTAGTAGAGATGAACGGCGCTGTAAAGCATCTTTTAATCTCGAATGTGTGCCCAGGTGGCGGAATTGGTAGACGCGCTGGTTTCAGGTATCAGTGACCGCAAGGTCGTGGAAGTTCGAGTCTTCTCCTGGGCACCAAATATTTTCAAGTAACAGATGACCAAGGATCTGTTACTACTGTGTGAAGCGAACGATAGTCGCCTTCTACAGATGATGCAAAGCTTTGCCCAGGTGGCGGAATTGGTAGACGCGCTGGTTTCAGGTATCAGTGACCGCAAGGTCGTGGAAGTTCGAGTCTTCTCCTGGGCACCATACAAAAACCCACTAGCTTGCTAGTGGGTTTTTTCTTGCCTGCGTTTTTTGCCCCACCCTCCCCGCGCACTCCCGGTCCTGCACCATGGTCTGCCCATGAATTTCTCGTCACCCGGCCACTTGAGAAACAATTTCGTTTACCATTGTTTCCAAATATGTAGCCGTAAGCGAGGAAGTACCCGCATGACGATCCGCCCGCAACTGCTGATGCGTACTCTGGCCGCCGCCGTGCTGAGCCTGGTCATCGGCGCTCCGGCCGCCATGGCAGACGCACCGGTCACCCTGACCATGTACAACGGTCAGCATAAGGAAATCGGCGAAGCCATCGCCAAGGCCTACGAGGCCAAGACCGGCATTCACATCAATATCCGCAAAGGCAGCAGCAACCAGCTGGCCAGCCAGATAATCGAGGAAGGCGACCGCTCGCCAGCCGACATCATCTATACCGAAGAGTCGCCGCCGCTGAACAACCTGGGCGAGCTGGGCTTGCTGGCGAAGATCGACGACGCCACCGCAAACATGGTGCCCAAGGAATACGTTGGCGCCAACGGTACGTGGATGGGCATCACGGCCCGTACGCGCATCGTGGTGTACAACCCGAAGAAGGTCGACGAAAAAGACCTGCCTACCACAGTGATGGACTTTGCCAACCCTGAGTGGGAAGGCCGCGTCGGCTATGTGCCTACCAGTGGTGCGTTCCAGGAGCAGGCTGTGGCCATCCTGAAAATGCACGGTCGTGAAGCTACCGAGGAATGGCTGACCGGCCTTAAAGCCTTCGGCAAGACCTACACCAACAACATGGTCGCCCTCAAAGCCGTGGAAAAAGGCGAAGTGGCTGCGGTACTGGTAAACAACTACTACTGGTACGCGCTTGAACGCGAACGCGGCAAACTGGACACCAAACTCTACTACCTGGCCGACGGTGACGCCGGCAACCTGGTCACCATCTCCGGCGCAGCCGTGGTGAAGGCCAGCAAGCACCCGAAAGAGACCCAGGCCCTGCTCAACTGGATGGCCAGCGAAGAAGGCCAGCGCGTCATCACCCAGACCACCGCCGAGTACCCGCTGCACAAGGGCATGGTTTCTGACCGCGGCCTGAAACCGTTCGACGAGCTGCGCCCGCCGAAGATCTCGCCGGCCGACCTGGGTAACGCCGAGGAAGCCATCGAGCTTGAGCGCGAGGTCGGCCTGCTCTGATGACTGCCGCCCTGTCTGCACCGGCGCCGGTGCGCTTTGTACCGCGCCGCAAGCGCCCCTCCATCTGGGTCGTGCTGCCTGTGCTGTTCCTGGTCGCGATGAGCCTGCTGCCCCTGGCTTATGTCGCCATCAAAGCCTGGGAAGCCGGCTGGCGCGAAGCCTTGCACCTGCTGTGGCGCCCCTTTGTCTGGGGGCTGATGCGCAACACCCTGTTGCTGATGGTCGGGGTGACACTGACCTGCATGGTGGTCGGCCTGGCGCTGGCCTGGCTGCTGGAGCGCAGCAACCTGGCAGGTCGTCGACTGTGGGGCGTGGTGTTGTGCCTGCCGTTCGCCGTGCCGTCGTTCGTCAGCAGCTTCACCTGGGTGTCGCTGAGTTCGGACTTCGAAGGCCTCGGCGGGGCGATCATGGTCATGGCCCTGTCCAAGTACCCGCTGGTGTTTCTGCCGGTGGCCGCAACTCTGCGTAACCTCGATACCTCGCTGGAAGAGTCGGCGCGCACCCTGGGTTGCAGCCGCTGGGGCGTGTTCAGCAAGGTCACCCTGCCACTGCTGTGGCCGTCGATGCTCGGTGGCGCGCTGCTGATTGCCCTGCACATGCTGGTGGAGTTCGGCGCGCTGTCGATCCTCGGCCTGCAGACGTTCACCACCGCCATCTACCAACAGTTCGAACTGGAGTTCAGCAATGCCAACGCGGCCATGCTGTCTGCCGTGCTGCTGGCGATGTGCCTGGTGATGCTGTGGCTGGAACTGCGCGTACGCGGCAAAGCCCGCCATGTACGCATCGGCCAGGGCGTAGCGCGGCGGGCGCAACCGGTGCGGCTGCGCGGCTGGGCGGTGCTGGCGCAGCTGTTCTGCGTGGGCCTGGCGGTGCTGGGCAGCGGTATTCCACTGGCCATGCTCGGCTACTGGCTCAGCGTGGGTTCGTCGGCAGCGTTCCCGGTGGCGGCTATCTCCAAGGCTCTGTTTACTTCGCTGTCGGTGTCGCTTGGCGGTGCTGGCTTCTGCGTGTTGTTGGCCCTGCCGATCAGCTTCCTGGTGGTGCGCTACAAGGGTCGCCTGGCGATCTGGGCCGAGCGCCTGCCTTACCTGCTGCACGCCCTGCCCGGCCTGGTGATTGCCCTGACCCTGGTGTTCTTCGCCCTGCACTACGTGCCGGCGCTGTACCAGACCACGGCACTGCTGCTGCTGGCCTATGCGCTGCTGTTTTTGCCACTGGCGCAGTCGCCAGTGCGCACCGCGCTGAACAAGGCCTCGCCAACGCTTGAGGAAGCTGCACGCACCCTGGGTGCGAGCAGCTTTACTGCGTTCTGCCGGGTGACCCTGCCGATCATCTTCCCGGCCATGGCGGCGGCTTTCGCGCTGGTATTCCTGGATGCCATGAAGGAGCTGACGGCCACGCTGCTGCTCAGCCCCACGGGCATGACCACATTGGCCACCGAGGTGTGGGCGCATACGGCCAACGTCGAGTTCGCGGCAGCGGCGCCTTATGCGGCACTGCTGATCGTGGTTTCGGGGCTGCCGGTGTATTTGCTGACTACGCGGATGTACCTGAACAAGGCTTGAATGGTCCACCTCGATTGCTGTGCCGTTGCGTATATCGAGCGCCGCCCGCGCGGCGCTCGATCTCACAGGCGCCGAAAACCTCACGACCGCCTCCATCTCAAGCTCTAAACTGCCCCAGGCTTGCCCGTAGCTGCGCGGCCAGGTCATCCAGCACCTTGCTGCTGGCTGTTGTCTGCATCACCACTTCGGCCGAGCGCTCAGCCTGGGCATGGATAGTCTCCACCCGCCCCCGCACGGCCTGCGCCCCGCTCGCCTGCTGCTCAGCTGCGCGGGTGGCCAGGCCAATGGCCGCATGCACCTGCTCCACCGCCGCCTGCACCGACTGCTGCCGGCGCTCGTTATCACGCAGTACCAGCAGCCCTTCGCTGGCCTTGAGCCCGGCCTGGCTGATGGTCGCCACGGCTTCCTTGGCGCCCTTCTGCAGCGCCGCGATGTGCGACTGGATATCCCCTGTGGAGCTCTGCGTCTTGCTCGCCAGCGCCCGCACCTCATCGGCCACCACGGCAAACCCGCGCCCGGTCTCACCTGCCCGGGCGGCCTCGATGGCCGCGTTCAGCGCCAGCAGGTTGGTCTGCTCGGCAATGCCGTGGATCACCGTCAGCACCACTTCGATCTGCTCGCTTTGCTTGGCCAGGCGCTCGATCACCTGGGAGCCGGTCTCTACCTGGCCTGCCAGGTTCTCGATCAATCCCGCGAGCTGGGTCGAGGTGCGGCTGTTTTCGTCGGTGGCCTGGCGGATATCCACCACCTGTTTCAAGGCCGCCTGCATCGCATGGCTTTCGGCCTGGGCTTCATCGGCCATGCTCGAAAGGTCGCGCAGGCTGGCTGCCACTTCATCGCGTTGCAATGCGGCGGCAGCATCCGCGCCGGCGTTGCGCTGGGCCATCGCGCCAATCTCGACACCGGTACGCTGGGCCACCTCGCCCGCCTCACGCACGATCGGTTGCAGCTTGTCGACAAAGCGGTTCACCGCCGAAGCCATGTCGCCAATTTCGTCGCGGCTGTCGAGCGGCACGCGCTTGGTCAGGTCGCCTTCGCCCGCCGCCAGGTCGTCCAGGGCAGCAATCAACAGGCGCAGCTTGCTCAGCACTCGGCGGCCAAGCACCACGGCCACCACCAGCAGCACGCCGAGACCAACGAGCACCAAACCCAGGCCAATGCGCCAGCGCAGCTCGGCGGCGGCATCACGCACGGTCTGCGCGGTATTGGCCTGCATTGCTGCAGCACTGCCTTGCGCCTTTTCCAGGCGCTCGCGCAGGGTCTTGCCGCTGTCGGCGGCAGCGCCCACCAGGCTGTCTGCAACCAGTTGCTCACCGCTGGCAATCAGCGCCGTGAAACGCTGATCCAGGGCCTTGAGCTCCTGGTCGATACCGGCCGTAGAAACACCCATCACCACCTTGCCGATTTCCGCCCCATTAGGGTTGATCGAGGCTTCGACAAAGTACACCGCCGGGTCGCGCCGGGCGGCATCGATCACCTTGTCCAGCGCACGCTCGCCCTGGCCCTTGTCCATCAACGCCTGGTTGATCGGGTTTTGCCGGTTCAGGTAGCGGGTCAGGTGCTGGCCTTGGGCATCGTCGTACACCACGAACAGCACGTTGGGGTTACGCTGGGCACGCCGGGCAAAGTCAGAGAGCACTGGCACGTCGTTGTCCCAGATCGCCCGCGGGGCCACCGAAGCCAGCAGCTCGGCCATGTCGTTGGCAGAGTCCTTCAGGTTCTTTTCCAGGGTGCTGCGCAGTTGCTGCTGTTCGCTTTGCAGGCGCTCCGACAACCCGGCGCTCAGGCGCTGGCGGGTGCTGCTGGACAGGCTGTCCAGGCCCGAGCGCACGTCTTGCCCGGCTTGCTCCAGGTCGTTGGCCAGCTGGCGGCTGTCGTTGCCCAGGCGTTCGCCAAGGTCGGCTTCCAGGGCGGTGACCGTGCTTCGGGTGAGCGCAACGGCAACCAGCACCTGCACCAAAAGAGCGATACCAAGGGCAACAAACACAGGCCGCAAAAGGCGGCTTCGTAACAGTGAGAGGATGGCAGACACGGTGTAACCCTCGTGTTTACTGGCGCCACTATTTTGATGGCATCTACAGAAACTTCTTACAGCAAGGGTTGTGCCGAAGGCAGCAGGGATAAACGCCAAGTTTCAGGAAGAGGGTTGCCTGTACCGGCCTATCCCGAGATCTGTGGAGATGCTGTGGGAGCTGGCTTGCCGGCGATAGGGCCAGTGCAGGCATACCCCACAAATGAAAACGCCGCGGCCCCTTTCAGGGCCACGGCGTCAGATCAGCCTGGAGGGCAGATCAGGCGAACGGGTGACGCAGCACGATGGTCTCGTTGCGGTCCGGGCCGGTCGAAATGATGTCGATCGGCGCGCCAACCAGCTCTTCGATGCGCTTGATGTAGTCACGCGCAGCTTGCGGCAGCTCTTCCAGGGTTTTTGCACCCAGGGTCGACTCGCTCCAGCCTGGCATCTCTTCGTACACCGGCTCCAGGCCGATGTAGCTGTCGGCATCGGAAGGCGCGTCGATGACAGCACCGTTCTCGTTCTTGTAGCCAACGCAGATGTTGATGGTTTCCAGGCCGTCCAGCACGTCCAGCTTGGTCAGGCAGATGCCCGAGATGCTGTTGACGTCGATGGCGCGACGCAGGATCACAGCGTCGAACCAACCGCAACGGCGAGCGCGGCCGGTGGTGGAACCGAACTCGTGGCCACGCTTGGCCAGGGTAGCGCCGGTCTCGTCGAACAGTTCGGTCGGGAACGGACCGGAGCCTACGCGAGTGGTGTACGCCTTGGTGATACCCAGGATGTAGTCCAGGTACATCGGGCCAACGCCGGAACCGGTGGAAATACCGCCAGCGGTGGTGTTGGAGCTGGTGACGTACGGGTAGGTACCGTGGTCGATGTCCAGCAGCGAGCCTTGGGCACCTTCGAACATGATGTCCTTGCCGGCGCGACGCAGGTTGTGCAGCTCGGCGGTGACGTCGAGCATCATCGGCTTGAGCTGTTCAGCGTAGGCCATGCACTCGTCCAGGGTTTGCTGGAAATCGATGGCCGGCTCTTTGTAGTAGTTCACCAGCTGGAAGTTGTGGTAGTCCAGCAACTCACCCAGCTTGGCAGCGAAACGCTCGCGGTGGAACAGGTCACCCACGCGCAGGCCGCGGCGCGCGACCTTGTCTTCGTAGGCTGGGCCGATACCACGGCCGGTGGTGCCGATCTTGGCTTCGCCACGGGCTTTTTCGCGGGCCTGGTCCAGGGCCACGTGGTACGACAGGATCAGCGGCGCAGCCGGGGAGATGCGCAGGCGCTCGCGCACCGGTACGCCTTTTTCTTCCAGCTTGGTGATTTCGCGCATCAGGGCGTCCGGGGCAACGACCACGCCGTTGCCGATCAGGCACTGTACGCCTTCACGCAGGATGCCGGACGGAATCAGGTGCAGAACGGTCTTTTCACCGTTGATCACCAAGGTGTGACCCGCGTTGTGGCCCCCCTGGTAGCGCACTACGGCGGCAGCATGTTCGGTCAGCAGATCGACGATCTTGCCTTTGCCCTCATCACCCCACTGGGTGCCCAGGACGACGACATTCTTACCCATTACATTGGTCCTCATTCACGCAAACTTGGTTGCCGGCCTGTTGCCGACGCAGAAACTCACTGGGCCAGCGGCAGAACCTGCCAGCGCCCGTCTTGCTGAATCAATTGCCGATCACAATCCGCCTCGAGAGCAGCACTCAACGGCTGGCCAGGCAGGGCCTGGACCACACGCTGGCCCTCGTTGCGCAACTGGCAGACTTGCTGCCAGAGGGCCGCGTCGCCACTGTCCGGCATCCAGATGCCGCCAGTTGGCAATACGACCTCCGCTCGCCCCAGTGTGACCAGGGTCTTCAAATCCGTGGAAAAACCGGTGGCCGGGCGGGCCCGGCCAAAGTCGGCGCCGATGTCGTCGTAGCGCCCGCCCTGGGCGATCGATTGACCCTCGCCCGGCACGAACACGGCAAACACCACGCCGGTGTGATAGTTGTAGCCGCGCAGCTCGCCGAGGTCGAAGTACAACGGCAGGTCCGGATAGCGCGACGTCAGGCGATCGGCGATCGCCAGCAGGTCGTCCAGCGCCGCCAGCACGCTGGCCGGGGCACGGCCCAGGCGCACGCGGGCTTCGGCCAGCACTTCACGGCCACCGCACAGCTCGACCAATGCACGCAGCATGTTGCCCAGGTCCTTCGGCAGGTCGGCGGTCAATGCCTGCACTTCATCGACGGCCTTGCGCTGCAGGGCGTCGAACAGCTGCTGCTCGACCGCACCGGACAAGCCGGCAGCACGGGCCAGGCCGCGGTAGATACCGACGTGGCCCAGGTCCATGTGTACGTCCGGCACATCGGCCAGTTGCAGCGTGGCCAGCATCAGGCTGATGACTTCCACGTCGCTGGTCGGGCTGGCATCGCCATACAGCTCGGCGCCTAGCTGGATCGGGCTGCGCGAGGTGGACAGTGCACGCGGCTGGGCGTGCAGCACGCTGCCGGCGTAGCACAGGCGGCTCGGGCCTTCACGGCGCAGGGTGTGCGCGTCGATGCGCGCCACCTGCGGGGTGAAGTCGGCGCGGAAGCCCATCAGGCGACCGGACTGCGGGTCCACTACCTTGAAGGTGCGCTGATCCAGGTCCTGGCCGGCGCCGGTGAGCAGCGACTCCAGGTACTCGATATGCGGGGTGACGACCAGCTCGTAGCCCCAACTCTGGAACAGGTCCAACACCTGGCGGCGCGCGATCTCGATGCGCGCGGCTTCAGGTGGCAGTACTTCCTCGATGCCATCTGGCAGCAGCCAGCGGTCTACCGTTGCCATTACGCCTTTTCCCCTCTGGTCCGGGCGGCTTGCCAGCTGGCGAGCCGTCAGTAAAGCCGGTATCGCGCACAGCAGCGGGCAGCACTGATCCCAGCGCAGCCACCGTACCCGATACCCTCGAATTGCCTTGCGAGCTGACCAAACCGTCAACTGGCGCTGTGCCAATCAACCTTTCAGACGCAAAAAAGCCGGGAAATTTCCCGGCTGCCTCATCATACACCCCTTTTCATTCAGGATGCACCCCGCCTGGTGTTTTAGCTGCCAGGCGGGGCGCCGCTGCATGAAAATCAGGGCCTGAGCATCACGGCTTGCTCTTGTCCAGGTAACGGAAGAACTCGTTCTTCGGGTCCAGGACCAGCACGTCGCTCTTGCTCGAGAAGCTCTCGCGGTATGCCTGCAGGCTACGGTGGAACGCATAGAAATCAGCGTCCTGGCTGTAGGCCTTGGCATAGATGGCAGCCGCCTGGGCGTCGCCGTCACCACGGGTTTCTTCTGCTTCGCGATAGGCCTCGGCCAGCAGCACACGGCGCTGGCGGTCGGCATCGGCACGAATACCTTCAGCCAGCTCGTTACCCTTGGCACGGTGCTCGCGAGCTTCACGCTCACGCTCGGTGCTCATACGGTCGAACACGCTGCGGTTGACTTCCTTCGGCAGGTCGATGGCCTTGACGCGCACGTCGACCACCTCGATGCCCAGCTCTTTGTTGGCCATGCGGTTCAGCGATGCAGTGATGTCGGCCATCAGTGCGTCACGCTCACCGGAAACCACCTCGTGCAGGGTACGTTTACCGAACTGGTCGCGCAGGCCGCTTTCCAGACGACGCGACAGACGCTCGTCGGCGATCTGCTTCATGCCGGACGTGGCGGTGTAGAAGCGCTCGGCATCCTTGACGCGCCACTTGGCGTAGGCGTCGACCATCACCGCTTTTTTCTCCAGGGTCAGGAACCGCTGGGTCGGGGCGTCGAGGGTCATGAGGCGGGCGTCGAACTTGCGCACCTGGTTCACGTACGGAATCTTCACGTGCAGGCCGGGCTGAACATCTGCCTGGACCACCTTACCGAAGCGCAGCAGTACCGCACGTTCTGTCTGGGACACGATGTAGAAGCTGTTCCAGGCCACAATGGCCAGAACGACGGCGGCGATCAGGGCGATCAGCGATCTATTGCTCATCAGCGGCTCTCCCTAGTACGCAGCGGCTGCTGTTGCTGTTGCAGGTCCTGCGCCGCACGGGCGGCCGCATCGTTGGCCGATGGCGACACGCTGGTGGTTGGCGTGGACGGGTTGCGGCTGCCTTCGACCATCTTGTCCAGTGGCAGGTAAAGCAGGTTGTTCTGCCCGTCCTTGGTCGCCACCATGACCTTGCTCGAATTGCTGTAGACCTCTTGCATGGTCTCCAGGTACAGACGCTGACGGGTCACGTCAGGTGCCTTGTGGTACTCGGTAACCAGCTTGGTGAAGCGGTCGGCCTCACCCTTGGCCCGGGCGATGACTTCGTCGCGGTAACCGTTGGCGTCCTCGATGATGCGCTGGGCCTGACCACGGGCTTCCGGCACCACGCCATTGGCGTAGGACTCGGCCTGGTTGCGGGCACGCTGCTCGTCTTCGCGGGCACGGATCACGTCGTCGAAGGCTTCCTGCACTTCACGCGGGGCTGCCGCGCTCTGTACGTTGACCTGGGTAACGGTGATACCGGTACGGTAGTTGTCGAGGAAGCGCTGCAGACGTTCGCGGATATCCACGGCCATCTGTTCACGGCCTTCGGTGAGCACCTGGTCCATCGAGGTGGAACCCACCACGTGGCGCAGGGCACTGTCGGTCGCGTGCTGCAGGCTCACCTCAGGCTGGTCGACGTTAAGCACGAAGTCCTGCAGGTTGCTGATCTTGTACTGGACGGTCAGCGGTACCTCGACGATGTTCTCGTCTTCGGTCAGCATCTGGCCCTGCTTGGTATAGGCACGCTCACGCGTGACGTTTTCCATGTACTTGCGATCAATCGGCGGGAAGTAGATGTTCAGGCCGG
Source organism: Pseudomonas sp. XP2 (assembly GCF_053557975.1). NCBI lineage: Bacteria > Pseudomonadati > Pseudomonadota > Gammaproteobacteria > Pseudomonadales > Pseudomonadaceae > Pseudomonas > Pseudomonas sp. XP2. The sequence continues at coordinate 296,334 of NZ_JBNRIK010000001.1, read as the reverse complement.
GACCGACCGTCTCGTGGTACTTGCCGAAGCGCAGCACCACGGCCTGCTCCTGCTCGTCGACCACGTACACGGCACTGTACAGCCAGATGGCAGCCAGCACCGCCAGGCCTATGCCCAGCAGGCCCAGGCCACCGCCCTTGCCGACATTGCGGTCACCGCCGCCACGTTTCTTGTTACCGCCGAACATGCCATTCAGGCTGTCCTGCAGTTTGCGGAAGGCCTCGTCCAGATCCGGCGGACCTTTCTTGTCACCACCACCGCCACCGCCACCACGGCGGCCGCCCCAGGGATCCTGATTGTTCGAGTTGCCACCCGGCTCGTTCCAAGCCATAGCGCTCTCCATCTGATAAAGCAAAGACGCGCCCACGGCGCGCCGTCCAATGCTACAGAATGCCTGTCACTGCTGCCCGGCGACCTCGACGAGCATTTATTGCAAAGTGTGTTGCTCGACAAACACTTGCGGCTCCATGCCTTCGCGGCTGACCAGGCGATTCAATTCGACCCTGGGCAGTCGCACGCTCAGCAGGCTGCGCCCTTCTTCATCATGCTCTTCACTCTGCACGGCACCCAGAGCAAAGAATTGCGCGCGCAAGCGGGCAAAACGCTGCTCCAGGCACAGGGTACCGACAAACAGATCATCCCCCAGCAACTCGGCAATCGCCTGGCCAACCAGCTCCAGACCACGCCCATCACGTGCCGATACCCAGACCCGTTCCGGCTTGCCGTCGGCATTGCGCTGGATCTGTGGCTCGACATCTTCGAGCAGGTCGAGTTTGTTATACACCTCAAGGATCGGCAAGCCTTCAGCGCCAATCTCACCCAACACGGCCAGCACCTGCTCGATCTGCTCCATGCGCTCTGGCTCATGGGCGTCGATCACGTGCAGCAGCAGGTCGGAGTTGCTCGACTCTTCGAGCGTAGCCCGAAAAGCCTCGACCAGCTTGTGCGGCAGGTGGCGAATGAAGCCCACGGTGTCGGCAAGGACGATCGGCCCCAGGTCGTCGAGCTCGAGCCGGCGCAGGGTCGGGTCGAGGGTGGCGAACAGCTGGTCCGCGGCGTACACCTCGGATTCGGTCAGGGCGTTGAACAGCGTGGACTTGCCGGCGTTGGTGTAACCCACCAGCGATACTGAAGGGATATCCGCGCGCTTGCGCCCGCGACGCGCCTGCTCACGCTGGCTGCGTACCTTCTCCAGGCGTGACTTGATCTGGCGAATGCGCACCCGCAACAGGCGGCGGTCGGTTTCCAGCTGGGTTTCACCCGGGCCACGCAGGCCAATACCACCTTTTTGTCGCTCAAGGTGGGTCCAGCCACGCACCAGCCGCGTGCTCATGTGATCAAGCTGGGCCAGTTCGACCTGCAGCTTGCCTTCATGGGTACGCGCCCGTTGGGCGAAAATATCGAGGATCAGCCCGGTACGATCGAGCACACGGCACTCGAACACACGTTCAAGGTTGCGCTCCTGACTGGGCGTAAGGGTGTGATTGAAAATCACCAGGTCTACCTGTTCGGCATGGACCAGGTCGTGCAATTCCTCGACCTTGCCGCTGCCAATCAGGTATTTGGCCGTGGGCTGATGCCTTGTCACTGTCACCAGCGAGACGATGTCCGCCCCGGCCGACAATGCCAGCTCCCGAAACTCCTGCGGATCTTCGCGCGCCTCAGGGTTCTGACCTTCCAAGTGAACGAGCAACGCCCGCTCACCACCACCGTGGCGCTCAAAGAACAATGCAGGCTCCTATCAGGCGTTGCCTGGCTCGCTGTCGCCGAGGTCGGAATCGGACGGGCTTGGCAGGCGAACCGGACGGGCAGGCACTACAGTCGAAATGGCGTGTTTGTAGACCATTTGGCTGACGGTGTTCTTCAGCAGTACCACGAACTGGTCGAACGATTCGATCGAGCCCTGCAATTTGATGCCGTTGACCAGGTAGATGGATACCGGAACCTTTTCTTTTCTCAAGGTGTTCAAGTAAGGGTCTTGTAGCGAATGCCCTTTTGACATATGCCGCACTCCTGTAAGGATAAATAATAGAAAATCAAGAAAATCGATAAATTAGGCCGCCCCTTCGCAAGAATAGACGGCAATCAGCAGGGACTCAGCTCAATATGGAGATGGCCCCAAGGTATTTCAAGGTGCGGGACAGATTGTCGCAGGCCATGCTGTCAAGCCAGTGCACATCAGGCCAGCCACGCAACCAGGTGAACTGCCGCTTGGCCAGCTGCCGGGTAGCAATGATACCGCGTTCTCGCATCTCATTCTCAGTCAGCGTGCCGTCCAGGTAATCCCAGACCTGCCGATACCCCACAGCCCGTATAGACGGCAGCCCGGCGTGCAAGTCACTTCTGGCTCGCAGCGATCGGACCTCGTCAACGAAGCCCTGTTCCAACATCTGCGAAAATCGTAACGCAATTCGCTGATGCAAAATGTGACGATCTGTAGGAGCAATCGCCAAACTCGCGACAGTATAGGGCAAATGTCCGCCAGCGCCTGCGTCTGCGGCGCGACTTTCCGCGAATTGACGCTGGCGATGGGCTGTCATGCTCTCACCGCTCACCCGATACACTTCCAGCGCGCGGATTAGCCGCTGCGGGTCGTTGGGGTGGATGCGCGCCGCCGATTCCGGGTCGACCTCGGCCAATTGGCGGTGCAGTTCGGCCAGCCCCAGCGCCTCGGCTTGGGCTTCCAGGTCGGCCCGCACCGCAGCGTCAGCTGCCGGCATGTCGGCCAGGCCGTCGATCAACGCCTTGTAATAGAGCATGGTGCCGCCTACCAGCAGCGGGATCTTGCCACGCGCGGTGATGTCGGCCATGGCCTCCAGGGCATCGGCGCGAAATTGCGCGGCCGAATAGCTCTCGGCCGGGTCGCGGATGTCGATCAGCCGGTGCGGGTGGGCAGCCAGGATTTCTTTGGACGGCTTGGCCGAACCGATGTCCATGCCGCGATAGACCAGCGCCGAGTCGACGCTGATCAGCTCGCACGGCAGCACTTTGGTCAGTTCGATAGCCAGGTCGGTCTTGCCGGCCGCCGTCGGGCCCATCAGGAATATTGCAGGGGGCTTGCCGCTCATTTCATCGACCGCGCAGGAAGAGTTTGTCCAGATCGTCCAGGCCCATCTGGGTCCAGGTGGGACGGCCATGATTGCACTGGCCACTGCGCTCGGTATTTTCCATGTCGCGCAGCAGGGCATTCATTTCAGGAATGGCCAGGCGCCGATTGGCGCGCACGGCGCCGTGGCAGGCCATGGTGCCAAGCAATTCATTGAGGTGCGCCTGAATACGGTCGCTGGTGCCGTACTCCATCAGGTCGGCGAGCACATCCTGAACCAGGCGGTTGGCCTCGGCCTGCTTGAGCAAGGCCGGAATCTGGCGTATCGCCAACGTCTCGGGGCCCAGGCGCTGCAGCTCGAAGCCCAGGCGCTGGAACCACTGCGCATGCTCTTCGGCGCAATCAGCTTCACGCTGGCTCAGGGCCAGGGTTTCGGGCACCAGCAGCGGCTGGCCGCTAAGGCCTTCGCTGGCCATGGCCACCTTGAGGCGCTCGTACATGATGCGCTCGTGAGCAGCGTGCATGTCCACCAGCACCAGGCCAACCGCGTTCTCGGCCAGGATATAGATGCCCTTGAGCTGCGCCAGTGCGTAGCCCAGCGGGGGAATATCACCCTGGCTTTCGGGCAACGTCGTGACCGGTGCCGCACCGCCTTCCAGCGGTTTGTAGAACTCGCGATACACCGCCTGTGCCTCGGCGGCCGGCAGCGGCTGCGAAGGGCGTGGGGTGTATTGATACTGGTAACCGGCGCCACTGCCGCCGTTGGAGATCGCATGCTGCGGCGCCTGAGGCCGTTCAAGCACTGGCGAAGCCAGGCGCATTTCGCCCTGTGGGCCGAACTCACCGGCCTGCTGACCGGTGGGGCGGATCAGCTCAGGTACGGCGGCAGGCGCGGCCAACTGGTCTTCCGGACGCACATCGGCCAATGCGCGGTGCAGGGTGCCATACAGGAAGTCGTGCACCGAGCGCCCCTCGCGGAAGCGCACTTCGTGCTTGGTCGGGTGCACATTGACGTCGACGCCGTTGGGTTCCAGCTCCAGGAACAGCACGAATGTGGGGTGCCGACCATTGAACAGCACGTCACGGTAGGCCTGGCGCACAGCGTGGGCAACCAGCTTGTCGCGCACCGCACGGCCATTGACGAAGAAGTACTGCAGGTCTGCCTGGCTGCGCGAGAAGGTCGGCAGGCCAACCCAGCCCCACAGGCGCAGGCCGTTGCGCTCGACGTCGATCGGCAGCGCCTGCTCCATGAAACCGGGGCCGCAAATGGCGCCTACCCGCCGCGCCCGGGCCGTTTCGTCATGGGCCTCGTGCAGGCTGAGGATGCTCTTGCCGTTGTGGCGCAGATGAAAGCCGACGTCGAAACGCGCCAGCGCCAGCCGGCGGATCACTTCCTGCAGGTGATCGAACTCGGTTTTCTCGGCCTTCAGGAATTTGCGCCGCGCCGGGGTATTGAAGAACAGATCGCGAACTTCTACCGAGGTACCCACCGGGTGCGCCGCCGGCTGCACGCGCGGGGTCATGTCACGGCCTTCGGTTTCGACCTGCCAGGCCTCGCTGGCATTGGCGGTACGCGAAGTCAGGGTCAGGCGTGCCACCGAACTGATCGACGCCAGGGCCTCACCACGGAAACCCAGGCTCAATACCCCTTCAAGGTCTTCCAGCTCGCGAATCTTGCTGGTGGCGTGACGGGCCAGGGCCAGCGGCAGGTCGTCAGCAGAAATACCACTGCCATCGTCCCGCACCTTGAGCAACTTGACGCCGCCCTGCTCCACGTCCACGTCGATACGTCGGGCACCGGAGTCCAGGCTGTTTTCCAACAGCTCCTTGGCAACCGAGGCCGGCCGCTCGACTACCTCGCCGGCGGCGATCTGGTTGGCCAGCCGCGGGCTGAGCAGCTGGATGCGCGAACCGCCACTCATTGCGCGGCCAATGTGGTAGCAGGGATGTCGAGGCGCTGGCCGACCTTCAGCTCATCCGTCTTGAGGCTGTTGGTGTTGCGCAGGCTGGCCACGCTGACCTGGTAACGCACGGCGAGCATCGCCAGGGTCTCGCCAGGGCGCACTGTGTGCTCACGTGGGCCGGCGGCAAGCTTGCCGGTATCACGCAGCCAGGCAATATAGGTACCCGGCGGTGGGTTCTGCTGGAAGTACTGGCGCACACCGGTATGGATCGAACGGGCCAAGGCCTGCTGATGGCTGGCGGTGGCCAGCTTGGCGGCTTCGTTGTTGTTCGAGATGAATCCGGTTTCAACGAGGATCGACGGAATATCTGGCGACTTCAGCACCATGAAGCCGGCCTGTTCCACACGCTGCTTGTGCAGCGAGGTGACACGGCCCATGTTGCCCAGCACCTTCTGCCCCACATTGAGGCTGGAGCTGAGCGTGGCAGTCATCGACAGGTCCAGCAGCACGCCGGCCAGCATCCGGTCCTTGTCATCGAGGCTGACGTTGCCAGCACCGCCGATCAGGTCAGAACGGTTTTCCGTGTCGGCCAGCCAGCGCGCGGTCTCGGAGGTGGCGCCGCGGTCAGACAGGGCGAACACCGAGGCACCAAATGCAGCACGCGACGGCGCGGCGTCGGCGTGAATCGAGATGAACAGGTCGGCCCCCTTCTTGCGGGCGATTTCCGTGCGTTTGCGCAGCGGAATGAAGTAATCGCCCGTACGGGTCAGCTCGGCACGAAAGCCTCTTTCGCTGTTGATCTGGCGCTGGAGCTCTTTGGCAATCTGCAGCACGATGTCTTTTTCATGCTGGCCACGCGAACCGGACGCACCCGGGTCTTCGCCACCGTGGCCGGCGTCGATGGCAACCACGATTTCACGCTTGCCGCTAGGCACCGGCGGCAACTTGATGGCGGGCTGGGCCGGGGATACCGGCACCGCTGGCGTGGTCGCCGGCGTCTGCACCGGCACGGGCGCCGGAGGTGGCGCGCTGGCCGCAATGGCGTCGGCTTCCTGATCGTACAGGTCGACCACCAGGCGATTGCCGTATTGGGCATTCGGCGCCAGCGTAAAGCTTTTCGGGGTGACCGACTTTTTCAGGTCTACCACCACCCGTAGATCGGTGGGGGTGCGCTGGGCTGAACGCACGCTACTGATCGGCGTGTTGGAGGTGGCCACGTTCAATGGCGCGGCCAGCGTGGCGCCATTGATGTCGATAACCAGACGATCAGGCGCGCTCAAGGTGAAGACGCTGTGCTGCACGGGGCCAGACAGGTCGAAGACCAGCCGCGTGTTGTCTGGCGCGCGCCACAGGCGCACGCTCTTGACTTGAGTGACGGCCAGAGCGTCAACGGTCACCGTTGTCAGCAGCAGCCCAACGATGGCAACCAGTGCGCGTATGCGCATACCTACCCCACTTACTGTTTATAGTGTTTGGCCAGTGCCACGCACCAGGCCTCGCCGCGAGCCCCCTGCGGCGAAAGGATCAGCGAGCGTCCGCCCGCTTGGGGGGTCATGGTAATGGTCAGGTCAGGCTTTGGCAAAACGCCCGCACCCTTTTGTGGCCACTCGAACAGGCACAGCGGGTCGCCTTCGAAATAGTCACGGATTCCCATGAACTCCAGTTCCTCCGGATCGACCAGGCGATACAGGTCGAAGTGGAAGGCCCGCACCTCACCGATTTCGTAGGGTTCGACCACGGTGAAGGTCGGGCTTTTCACTGCACCCGTATGGCCCAGGCCACGGATCAGCCCTCGTGAAAGCGTAGTCTTGCCCGCACCCAGGTCGCCTTCAAGAAAGATCACGCCGCGACCGCCGGTCACCTCAGCCAGGGCTGCGCCAAACTTGACCGTGGCGTCTTCATCGGCCAGAAACAGGGTTATGCCAGACACGCAGAATGCTCCTCCAGAAACTCACGAATGACCGGCGCCAGATCACTGGCCGCCAGGCCTCTACCTTGTACACCCAACCGCTCCCCCGCACAGGCATGCAGCCACACACCCAGCCCAGCGGCCTGCCAGGCGTCCAGCCCTTGGGCCAGCAAGGCCGCCAGCACACCGGTCAGCACATCGCCAAAGCCGGCCCCGGCCATCGCCGGGTGGCCTCGCTCGCACAGCATCAGTTGCCCGGCGGGGTCGGCGACCAGGGTACCGGCCCCCTTGAGCACGCAGACGCTGTTGTAACGGCGCGCCAGCTTGCGCGCAGCGCCCTGGCGGTCGGCCTGCACCGCCTCGGTGGAAATGCCCAGCAGCCGCGCCGCCTCCCCCGGGTGCGGGGTGAGGATACTGCCACTGGGCAGGGCCAGGGGGGTACGCGCCAGCAAATTCAGGGCATCGGCGTCCCATACCTGCGGCTGCTCGGCGTTGGCCACTGCCGACAGCAGGCTACGCCCCCACGCCGCTTGCCCCAGCCCCGGGCCAACCACCAGTACCGAGGCGCGCTCCAGCACGCCCATCAGCTGGTTGGCCGAGCTGACACCCAGGCACATGGTTTCGGGCAGACGGGCCAGGCTCGCGCCGACATGCTCAGGGCGCGTCGCCACGCTGACCAGCCCGGCGCCACAGCGCAGGGCGGCTTCAGCGCTTAACAGCACAGCGCCGCCTGTGCCAAGGTCGCCACCCACCACCAGTACATGACCGAAGTCGCCTTTATGGGCATGCGCATGCCGTGTCGGCAGGTGCGCGACGGTCACGCTGCTGAGCAGTTGCGGGACATGGCTGGGGTGTTTGGTCTGCGGCATGGGGTCAAAGGCTCCATTGTCTGGCAGAATTATACGCACCTGAGCCCGTATTGCCTTACCCATCCATGTCCAGCTGCACACCTGACCTCGCCCAACTGGCCCAATCGATCAAGATTTGGGGCCAGGAACTCGGTTTTGCCCATGTCGGCATCGCCGGGGTCGACCTTGGCGAACACGAACACCACCTGCAGCGCTGGCTCGATGCCGGCTACCAGGGCGAAATGGAGTACCTGGGCGCGCACGGCAGCAAGCGCTCGCACCCCGACCAACTGATTCCCGGCACGGTGCGGGTGGTCTCGCTGCGCATGGACTACCTGCCCGGCGACACACAGATGGCGCAGCGCCTGGCGCAGCCGGAAAAGGCCTACATATCGCGCTATGCGCTGGGCCGGGACTACCACAAGCTGGTGCGCAAGCGCGTACAGTTCCTGGCCGACCGCATTCAGGAGGCTATCGGCCCGTTCGGTTACCGCGCATTCGTCGATAGCGCCCCGGTGCTGGAGAAGGCCCTGGCCGAACAGGCCGGGCTGGGCTGGATCGGCAAGAACACCTTGCTGCTCAACCGCAAGGCGGGCAGTTACTTCTTTCTTGCCGAGCTGTTTGTGGACCTGCCGTTGCCGGTGGACGAAGCGACCACCAGCGAGCATTGCGGGCGCTGCCAGGCCTGCCTGGACATTTGCCCGACCCAGGCATTTGTCGGGCCTTATGTGCTGGACGCCCGGCGTTGCATCTCATACCTCACCATCGAACTGAAGGGCGCGATCCCTGTCGAGTTGCGGGCAATGATGGGCAACCGGGTGTTCGGTTGCGATGACTGCCAGATCGTCTGCCCCTGGAACCGTTTTGCCAAGCACAGCCAGGAACAGGACTTCCAGCCACGGCATGGGCTGGAGAATGCCGAGTTGGCGCAGATGTTCCTGTGGGATGAACGTACCTTCCTGCGCAAGACCGAGGGCGGGCCGTTGCGGCGGGCGGGGTATGAGCGGTTCTTGCGCAACCTGGCGGTGGGGTTGGGCAATGCGCCTTCCACCATTCCTGTGATCGAGGCCCTGAAGGCCCGCCGCGAGGATGAATCAGAACTGGTGCGCGAGCATGTGGAGTGGGCTTTGGCCCGGCACAACATCCAGTAACCACCCGCCCCACAAAGACTGCATCAGGGCTGAAAATGACCTACTGCTGGTCGTTGTAGTGGAACTTGGGCATTTCCCAGTGGAAGCGGATAGCCAGCAACCGCACCAGAAACCCGCCAAACAAGGTCAGCAGCATCGCCTGCTCTGCCGGCACCTTGAAATACACGCACCCCAGGTAGAACCAGGCCGCCGCAAACGACACGCTGGCATACAGCTCACGGCGGAACACCAGTGGAATGTCGTTGCAGAAGATATCGCGCAAGATCCCACCAAACACCCCGGTGATCACCCCGCTGATCGACGCCACCAGCATGCCCTGCCCCATCTCGAGTGCAGTCATGCAGCCAATCAAGGTAAAAGCCACCAACCCCAGGGCATCGAGCACCAGAAACAGCGAGCGCAGACGGCGCATCATCGGCGCAATGAAGATGGTCAGCAACGCCGCAAAGCTGGTCAGCACCAGGTATTCCGGGTGCTTCACCCAGGTCAGCGGGTAATGCCCGAGCAGCACGTCGCGCACCGAGCCGCCACCCAGGGCGGTGACGCAGGCGATCAGCACCACGCCGAACCAGTCCATGCCGCGGCGCCCGGCAGACAACGCGCCGGTCATGGCTTCGGCGGTGATAGCGATGAGGTAGAGCATCAACAACATGGCGCGGGTCCGTGCAGGAAAGGCGCGCAGTCTAACCAGTTGCCCAAGGCACCAAAAGGGGGCGCAGATACAATATCCGCGCCTTGTGGGCTCACAGTTTGATGAAGTGCTCGCGGTAGTGACGCAGTTCGGCGATCGATTCGCGGATATCGTCCAGCGCCAAATGGGTGTTGCCCTTCTTGAAGCTGTCACGCACGCCCGGCGCCCAGCGCGCGGCCAGTTCCTTCAGGGTGGAGACATCCAGGTTGCGGTAGTGGAAGTAGTTTTCCAGGTTGCGCATGTGGCGATAGAGGAAGCGGCGGTCCTGGCAGATGCTGTTGCCGCAGATCGGCGACTTGCCTTTGGGCACCCACTGCTCGAGGAAGGCGATGGTCTGCGCTTCGGCTTCTGCCATGCTGAGCTTGCTCTCGCGCACGCGCTGGGTCAGGCCCGAAGCACCGTGGGTACGGGTGTTCCATTCGTCCATGCGCGCCAGCACTTCGTCACTGTGATGGATGGCGATCACCGGCCCTTCAGCCAGGGTGTTCAGCTCGCTGTCGGTAACGATGGTGGCCATCTCGATGATGACATCACTGTCCGGATCCAGGCCGGTCATTTCCAGGTCGATCCAGATCAGGTTCTGTGGGTTTTGCATGCAGGGGCTCCTCATATAGGCCGTCATATTAGCCTAGTGGTCAAAGCAAACCCATTCACTGCATCAAAGGTAAGCGGAATGGTCCAGCGCCTGGCGTGCTAAACTGCCAGCCGTTTTCAATGCCCTACCCGGGCCTTTCTCACGGTACCTTCATGGCCAAACGCCAGCTCAATCGCCGCCAAAACTGGCGGATCGAAAAAATCCAGGGCGAGCGCGCCGCTCGCGCCGCCAAACGCGAGCAGCATGCGCTGCAGGAACTGGAGGGCGGCGACCTGGGGCCCGAGCAACTGGGCCTGGTGATCGCGCACTTCGGCGTGCAGGTAGAAGTTGAAGCCCAGGATGGCGAAACCGCAGGCCAGGTGTTCCGCTGCCATTTGCGGGCCAACCTGCCGGCGCTGGTCACCGGCGACCGTGTCGTGTGGCGTGCGGGCAACCAGGGCATTGGCGTGATCGTGGCGCAGATGCCACGCAGTACCGAGCTGTGCCGGCCGAACAACCACGGGCAACTCAAGCCGGTGGCAGCCAACGTCGACCTGATCGTGATCGTGTTCGCCCCGGCACCGGAGCCGCACCCGAACCTGATCGACCGCTACCTGGTAGCGGCCGAGCACGCCGGCCTGCGGCCGCTGCTGCTGCTGAACAAGGCCGACCTGATCAACGACGAGAACGGCCCCGGCCTGCATGCGCTGCTGGAGGTTTACCGCGAACTGGGCTACCCGCTGCTGGAAGTATCGGCACACCAGGGCGACGGCATGCAGCGCCTGCAGCAACTACTTGACGGCCACATCAGTGTGTTCGTCGGCCAGTCCGGGGTGGGCAAGTCGTCGCTGGTCAACAGCCTGCTGCCGGACGCGGGCACCCGTGTCGGCGACCTGTCGGAATGGTCTGGCCAGGGCACCCACACCACCACCACGGCACGGCTGTACCACTTCCCTAATGGCGGCGACCTGATCGACTCGCCGGGCATCCGTGAGTTTGGCCTTGGCCATGTCAGCCGCGACGACGTGGAAGATGGCTTCATCGAGTTCCGCGACCTGTTCGGCACCTGCCGCTTCCGCGACTGCAAGCATGACCGCGAACCGGGCTGCGCGCTGCTCAAGGCACTGGACGAGGGGCGCATCACGCCGCAACGCATGAACAGCTACCGCTCGATCATCGCCAGCCTGACAGAAGACAGCTACTGAAACGCTTGAAATGAAAGTTGCCGCGATCCCCTGTGGGAGCGGCTTTAGCCGCGAACACCGGCAACGCCGGTGCCATCCACCGCGCTGGATGCTTCGCGGGTAAACCCGCTCCCACACTGATCGCGCCAGCGTTCAGGTTTTGTGTAGAACAGTCGCCCGCACAAAAAAAGCCGTTTACTGCTCCTTGGCCTCATCCATCTTCAGCGTGCCATCTTCAAAGATGTTCAGCTTCTGGCGCAGCTCACGCGGCTGCATCGGCGCTTGTTCCGCTGCCCCTGGGGCATCCGGCACGCCAGCCCCTGGCGCAGCGCCAGTGGCTGGCGGTGCAGCAGGGTCGGCGGCCGGCGCTTCGGGCGCACCCTGCTCACCCTCGATATTGCGCTGGGCCTTCTTGGTCAGCACGATGATATCGATACGGCGGTTGACCGGGTTGAACGGGTCCTTGCGGTCAAACAGCGACGACGAGGCATAACCCACCACCCGCGCCACCTGACCATCCGGGTAACCACCGGCTACCAGTGCACGGCGCGCAGCGTTGGCACGGTTGGCCGACAACTCCCAGTTGCCGAACTCGCCACTGCCGGCATACGGCTTGGCATCGGTGTGGCCGCTGATGCTGATCTTGTTCGGCACCGCCTTGATGGTGTCGGCCATGGCCAGCAGGATGTCTTCAAAGTACGGCTGCAAGCGGGCGCTACCGATGTCGAACATCGGCCGGTTCTCGGCATCCATGATCTGGATGCGCAGGCCGTCCTGGGTGATCTCGAACAGGATCTGGTCCTTGAACTTCTGCAGCTGCGGGTTCTCTTCTACCTTGTTCTGCAGCTCCTGCAGCAGCAACTCCAGGCGCTCGCGCTCGACCTGCTCGGCCATGGTCTCGACCTGGTCCTTGCTCAGCTGGGTCGTGGACTCGGGCATCGGCTCGGATTTGACTTCCGGGTTGATGGTTTTTTCCGGTGCCAGTTCAGGTGAGCCACCCAGGTCGATGACATAGGGCGTGCCGCTTTCCGAGAAGCCGATCGGGTCCTTGAAGTAGCCGGCAATGGCGATTTTCTGCTCCGGGGTGGCTGTGGACATCAACCACAGCACCAGGAAGAACGCCATCATTGCCGTAGCAAAGTCGGCAAAGGCGATTTTCCAGGCGCCGCCGTGGTGGCCGCCGCCAAAGCGTTTGACGCGCTTGACGATGATGGGCTGGTTGTTTTCCATGACTCAGCGACCGCGAACCGCTTGTTCCAGCTCGGCGAAACTTGGGCGGTGCATGGGGTACAGCACCTTGCGCCCGAACTCGACGGCCAGCGAAGGCGGCATGCCCGAGGCCGAGGCGACCAGCGAAGCCTTGATCGATTCGTAGAGGTTCAGCTCCTCCTTGGCATCGTGCTCCAGGCACTTGGCCAACGGGCCGAAGAAGCCATAGGCAGCCAGGATACCGAAGAAGGTACCGACCAGCGCCGCACCCACGTGCATGCCGATGGCCGCCTGGTCGCCCTCGCCCAGCGAGGCCATGGTCACCACGATACCCAGTACCGCCGCGACAATACCGAAACCGGGCATGCCGTCAGCGATGCCGGTCACCGCATGGGACGGGTGCTCCAGCTCTTCCTTCATGCTCAGCAGCTCCATGTCGAACAGGCCCTCGAGTTCGTGCGGGGCCATGTTGCCGGTGGACATGATGCGCAGGTAGTCGCAGACAAACGCGGTCATGCGCTCATCGGCCAGTACTGTCGGGTACTTGGCGAAGATCGGGCTGGCGGCGGCGTCCTCGATGTCGGCCTCGATGGCCATCATGCCTTCGCGACGGCTCTTGTTGAGGATCTCGTACACCAGGCCCAGTACCTCCAGGTAGTAGGCGTGGGTGAAGCGCGAGCCGAACATCTTCATCGACTTCTTGATGACGTGCATGGTCATGTGGCCAGGGTTGGCCTGCAGGAATGCACCAAAGGCGGCACCGCCGATGATCAGAACTTCGAACGGCTGGATCAGCGCCGCGATCTTGCCGTGGGAGAGCACGTAGCCGCCGAGCACGCTCGCGAATACGACGATGATGCCGATAATTTTAGCCATAGGTTCAAAGCACTTGCTGTCGTGGTCAGGGGAAGAGACGGGAGCTTTAAAACTCTTCTTCTACTTATCGGCAGAACTGCGCCAGACTATAGCCACTCAATGCGAAAAGCCAGTTCGGACTGATGTCAAAATGCCAATCGAAACCAAGGTGCCCGCTCAGGCCCCGCGTACGCTAGAGGCCTGGGTAAAGCTGCTAGAGAGTGTTCGCATCCCCGTGCCGAAGCACAGCTACGACCGGGTCATGGCTGCCATTCACGACAGCCGCCGCTCGCTGCGCGATATTGCCGAACTGATGCAAGATAGCCCGGCGCTGGTGCTTTCGGTGATGCGCGAAGCAAACCATCCCACCAACGCCAGCCAGGCCGAGCCCGCCGAAAGCCTGGAGGTGGCCCTGAATCGCCTGGGGCTGGAGCGCAGCGAGCAACTGCTCAAGCGCCTGCCCGCGCTGCCCGTCGAAGAAATACCGCCCGTACTGAGCCAGTTCCAGCTGATCAGCCAACACGCTTCGCAGCAGGCCAGCGGCCTGTTTGCCAGCCGCCTGGCACGCCTGTGGCAGGAAATTCACTGGGGAAGCCTGCTTTTCCTGTCTCCACTGTGGCCGCTGGCACTGGCCTACCCCAAGCTGCTTGACACCTGGGAGCTTCGGGTTATCCACAAGGGCGAGGACGCCGCCCTGGTAGAGGATGAGCTGTTTGGCGTGCGCATCATGGCGCTGTGCCAGACCATGGCGGAGTACTGGCGCCTGCCGCAGTGGGTGACACAAGGTTACCGCCTGCTGCTGGAAGAACGCGATCAACTGGCCCTGGTGCTCAACATCGCCCGCGACGAAGACCTGCTCAGCCAGCAACACCGCCTGGACGCCGAGCCTGGCCTGCGCCGCTGGTTCAACCAGCCGGCCAACACCGTGCTGCTGGCCAACAACCTTGCGCTGGCGGCGCAAGTGGGCTGGGACAACCCGCACCTGCTGCGCTGGCAGCTGCTGACTGCGCTGTACCTGCAAACTTCGCTGGAAGATGTGCAGCAGCAAGTACACCAGCAGGCTGCCGCCAGCGCCCGCCGCCACGCCAGGCATGCCCTGTTCCACCCGGCCGAGGCCCTGATCTGGCCCTGGCACCAGCGCCGCCCGCACCCGGACATGCTGGCGCCGCCACCGCCCAGCAGCGACGACCTGGCGCGCTGGCGCAAGCTGTGCCAGGACTTGTTGGCACAGCCCAGCCCGTTCACCAACACCGTGCACCTGGCTACCCAGGCCCGCGAAGCCCTGCTGGCCTGCGGCATGCAACGCATCATGCTGCTGAGCCTGGACAAGGCCAGCGACAGCCTGCGCGTGCAGCAGATTGCGGGTCTACCCAACGAGGCAGGTGCCTTGGCCTTGCCGGTGTCACAAAACAAACTGCTGCAAAAGCTGATGGCCCAGGCCGGGCAACTGCGCATCACTCCGGAAAACCACAGCCAGTTCTCGGCCTTGCTGCCAGCCCCGCTACGTGCCCTGTTCCGCAGCGAGCACGTGCTGCTGCGCTCGCTGGCGGTGAATGACCAGGTTCTTATGCTGATGGTGGCCGACCAAGGCTGCCGGCCTTTGGCCGACATCAGCGTGCAGGCCTTCGGCAAGACCGCACAATGCACCGAGCGGGCACTGTCGGTGTTTGCCAACCGCAAGGGCTGAGCCTTGCGCTACAATCGCCCCTCTTTCCACACTGGAGACCGTGGATGACTGACTTTTCCGGCCTGCCCCTGGTGATCGAAGCGGCTGACCTGCTGCCACGCCTGGGTTCGCCACAGCTGATCCTGGTCGACCTGAGCAGTGCCAACCGCTATGTCAGCGGGCACATCCCCGGCGCACGCTTTGTCGAAGGCAAGCGTACCCAGCTTGGCCAGCCTCCTGCCCCCGGCCTGCTGCCGCCGCAGGGCGAGCTGGAAAAACTGTTCAGCGAACTCGGCCACCGCGACGACGCCGTCTATGTGGTGTACGACGATGAAGGCGGTGGCTGGGCCGGGCGCTTCATCTGGCTGCTCGACGTGATTGGCCACAAGGCGTATCACTACCTCAATGGCGGTATCCAGGCCTGGCCGGCAGACACGCTGTCCACCGAAGTGCCCGCCAGCAGCAACAGCCCGGTGCACCTGCGTATCGACAACGCGCCCACCGCCACCCGCGAGTACCTGCAAAGCCGCCTGGGCGCCGATGACCTGGTCATCTGGGACGCTCGCGGCCCGCAGGAATTCAACGGCGAGAAGGTACTGGCAGCCAAGGGCGGTCACATCCCCGGCGCTATCAACTTCGAGTGGACAGCCGGCATGGACCTCAACGACAACCTGCGCATTCGCCAGGACATCAAACAAGTCCTCGCGCAACTGGGCATCACTCCTGACAAGGAAGTGATCACCCACTGCCAGACCCACCGCCGCTCCGGCTTCACTTATCTGGTGGCCAAGGCCCTGGGCTACCCACGCGTCAAGGCCTACGCCGGCTCGTGGAGCGAATGGGGCAACCACCCGGACACGCCTGTAGAAGTTTAAGGAACCTGCATGAAATCCCGTTTGTTCATCATCAGCCAGTACCTGCTGCCGCACCACCTGCTGTCGCGGCTGGCCGGCTGCATTGCCGAGTGCCGCGTGCGCTGGTTCAAGAATGCCTTTACCGCCTGGTTCGCCAAGCGCTATCAGGTCAACATGTCTGAAGCCCTGGTCGAGGACTTGAGCGCTTATGAGCACTTCAATGCGTTCTTCACCCGCGCCCTGAAGCCGGGCGCCCGCCCGCTGGACGAAACCCCAGGCGCCATCCTGTGCCCGGCCGACGGTGCCGTCAGCCAGCTCGGCCCGATCGAGCACGGTCGCATCTTCCAGGCCAAGGGCCACGGTTTCAGCGCGCAAGAGCTGCTGGGCGGCGACCCGGCCATGGCAGCGCCGTTCATGGGCGGCGAGTTTGCCACGATCTACCTCTCGCCCAAGGACTACCACCGCGTGCACATGCCGCTGGCCGGCACCCTGCGCGAAATGGTCTATGTGCCGGGCCGTCTGTTCTCGGTCAACCAGACCACCGCAGAGAACGTTCCCGAGCTGTTTGCCCGCAACGAACGCGTGGTCTGCCTGTTCGACACCGAGCGCGGGCCGATGGCCGTGGTGCTGGTGGGTGCGATGATCGTCGCCTCGATCGAAACCGTGTGGGCTGGATTGGTGACGCCGCCCAAGCGTGAGCTGAAGACCTTCCGTTACGACGAAGCCAGCCGTGCGCCGATCCACCTGGAGAAAGGTGCCGAGCTGGGCCGCTTCAAGCTGGGCTCGACCGCCATTGTGCTGTTCGGGCCGGAGCAGGTGAAGTGGGCTGAGAACCTGGGCGCTGGTTCTGCAGTGCGCATGGGGCAGCTGTTGGCGGCGCCTGCACAGGCTTGACCGTGGTTTCTGCTTCGAGGTGATTGGCGCGGTTTCTCCAGCGCCTGTGAGATCGAGCGCCGCGCGGGCGGCGCTCGATCTCACAGGCGCTGAAGATTAAACGGCAAACTAGCCGCGGGCGTCGCGGTCGCGCAGGCCCAGCAGGTACAGCACGCCATCCAGCCCCAGGGTGGAAATCGCCTGCTTGGCAGACTGGCGCACCAGCGGCTTGGCGCGGAACGCTACGCCCAGGCCGGCCAGCGACAGCATCGGCAGGTCATTGGCGCCATCGCCCACGGCAATGGTCTGCTCCAGCTGCAAGCCTTCTTCGTGGGCCAGCTTTTGCAGCAGCTCGGCCTTGCGCTGGGCATCGACGATCGGCTCGACAGCTACGCCGGTCACTTTACCGTCGACCACTTCCAGCTCGTTGGCAAACACATAGTCGATGCCCAGGCGCGCCTGCACCTGGCGAGCGAAGTAGGTAAAGCCACCGGACAGGATCGCGGTCTTGTAACCCAGGCGCTTGAGCTCGGCGAACAGGTTTTCGGCACCCTCGGTCAGGCGCAGCGAGGCACCGATTTCGTCCAGCACACCCACATCCAGGCCCTTGAGCAGCGCCATGCGCTCCTTGAAGCTGGCGCGGAAGTCCAGCTCACCGCGCATGGCCCGCTCAGTGATGGCCGCCACCTGCTCACCCACGCCGGCCGCCTTGGCCAGTTCGTCGATGACTTCGGCTTCGATCAGCGTCGAGTCCATGTCGAACACCGCCAGGCGGCGGTTACGGCGGAACAGGTCGTCCTTCTGGAAGGCGATATCGACGCTCAGCGCTTCGGCCAGGGCAAAGAAGTCGGCACGCAGGGCCTGGGCATCGCTCGGTGCGCCACGCACGGAGATCTCGATGGCCGCCTTGCCTTTTTCGGTATTGGCATCCAGCGCCACGCGCGCAGACAAACGCTCGATGCGCTCGATGGTGAGCCCGTACTGGCTGATCACCGCACTCACCCGCTGCAGTTGCTCGGGGGTGATCTTGCGGCTGAGCAGGGTGACGATGTGGCGCGCTTCGCCTTGGCCGTCAGCCCAGTGCTGGTAGTCGGCCTCGGAAATAGGCGTGTAGCGGGCCTGCAGGTTCAGTTCGTGGGCCTTGGCCTGTACGCTTTGCAGCAGGGCGGTAGCCACTTCGTTGTCGGGGATGTCGACCAGGATACCGAACGACAAAGTGCCGTGCATGACTGCCAGGCCTATGTCGAGGATGCTCACACCGCCCTGCAGCAGGACGCCGGTGATTGCCGCAGTGAGACCGGGACGGTCCTCACCGGTGATGTTGATCAGGACGATTTCGCGCACAACCTGGCTCCGACTTCGATGAAAAATGCGCATTCTACCGATTTTCCGTGACCATCGGGCGCCAACGATACTTTGCCGACAAAACCGGGGTCGCTATACTGCCCCACACTTTCTGCCATTAAGAGCCGAGCTCAGTGAACCGGCCCACGCCCGTCAAACCAGACAATTTCTTCCTGATGATCTATCGTGCCCTGAGTCAACGCCGCGTGCCGCTGGCATTGCGCATCGCCTGCACCAACATCTTCCTGGTCGCGCTGGCGTTGGTGATCTATGCCTGCGTGATGGGCCTGCAGTTCAAGCAGGCCATGCACGAGCAGGCCGATGCCCTTGGCCAGAGCCTGACCACCCAGACCGCCACCTCGGCGACCGAGCTGCTGGTGTCCAACGACATCCTCAGTCTCAATGTGCTGCTGGGCAACCTGGTGAAAAACCCGCTGGTGGCCCACGCGGCTATCTATAGCGTGGACAACCGTATCCTCGCCGAAGCCGGCCAGCGCCCGCGCAATAGCCTGCTGGGCGAGGCCGAGGGCCTGTACCAGACCAAGATCACCTTCCAGGACGTGACAGCCGGGCAACTGCGCATCAGCCTGGACATGAGCCAGTTCCAGCAACCGATGCTGATCAGCCTGCAGAGCATGGGGATCATGGCGGCCATTCTGCTGGCCCTGGCCCTCAGCCTGAGCCTGCGACAGGGCCGTTTCATCACCCTGCCGCTGCTGCAGTTGCGGGTGTGGCTGCGTGACCCGCAACCCTATACCCCGGCCACAGACCGCCAGGACGAGATCGGCGACATCGCGCGCCAGCTGCATGCGCGCCTGGCCCCGCCGCCACCGCCGGAGCCAGAGCTTGAGGAGGAGGACGACGAGCATTTCGACGACGTCCACGACACTGCACCGGCCTCCACGGCTGCGTCGCGTCCCAGGGTTGCCGCATTGGCTGAGGAGGATGACGACGCCTTTGCCGGCCTGCTGGACGACGACAGTGCGCCCAAAGCCGCCCCGGTCGAGTCTGACGAGCCGCAGTACAGCGCCGTACTTGCCGTGCAACTGGGCTCGCAGGAACAACTGCGCCGTTTGCCCCGTACACGCCTGACCGAGCTGACCGAACGCTACCGCGATTGCCTGGAGCATGCAGCCTCGCTCTATGACGGTGAAACCCACACGCTCAACGACGGCAGCACCTTGGTGCTGTTCCACAGCCGCGACTGTGGCGAGGACTACCTGACCAACGCCATCTGCTGCGGTGAGCTGTTGCGCGCCTTGGGTCATGCCCTGCAGATCGAAGTGGCTGACAGCGGCATCACCCTTCAGCTGCAGCTGGGCCTGGTCCTGGGCAACGACCTGCAAGGGCTGGAGCTGGTGGACCTGCTGATGACCGAAAAGGCCCAGGATGCCCTGGCGCTGTCGCAGCACAGCCGCAACCTGTTGCTGGTGGAGCGGCAGATCAGCGATGACGCGCTGATTCGCCAGCGCGCCCGCATTCGCCCGATTGCCAGCCCTGAAGGCGCCTGCTGTGTGGAGCGCTTGATGGAGCCTTACCCGTCGATGCTGGAGCGCCAGCTGGCCCGCATGCACGAACGCCGCGCCTGACAGTTTCCCCCTGTGGGAGCGGGCACGCCCGCTCCCACAAAGTCCGCATCTATCCTTTAGATACAAAAAAGCCCGCAACCTATGCGGGCTTTTTTGTGGATGGCTGTTGAATCAGAACCGATAAACTTCCATGTCGGTGCGAATCGGCGAGGCCATCGGAATCTTGGACTTCTCCGGTCCTTTCTTCACCTGCACCGGTGCAGCGGGCTTTTTCGGGGCTTCTTCGGCAATCGCCGGCTGGTTGGCCAGCGGCTTGACTGCGGTGCTCAGCTGTTCAGCCAGCTTCTGCAGCAGTTGGCCCTGAGCCTGTACCTGCGACGACTCGCTACCCTCATGCTGCTGCTCGAGGTGAACGATACGGTTGTCACGCACATGGCCCCGGCGGTCCAGCAGACGCCACTGGGCATCCAGGATGGCCGGCTGGTTTTTGCCCGAGTCCAGGCGCGTGATCGACAACAGTACCTGCACGTCCGGGCTGAAGCCAGCGGTCGCCGGCGCCAGCACAACGCGCTGGCTGTCCAGGCGCCAGGCCAGTTGACGCACCAGCAACTGGTCGATATCCGACGAAAGGCTACCCGCCCAACGGCCGTCAGTCGCCGCGCTCAGGCTGCCATCGGCTTGACGCTGCAGGAACGTCTCACGCTGCAGGTAATCGGCTACCGATACCGGGCCGAGCACCACGGCCATGCCTGCACTCTGCGAAGGCTGGCCAGGATCACCACTGTCGAGCTGGTACAAGGCAACCGGCTGATGCATGGTGCACCCGCCAAGGCCCAGCAGGCCAGTCATCAACAGCGCAAATGGAAGGCGCAGAAGTTTCATCATCCCATCCAGGCGGTCGCCTATAGGCCACCGCAGTGATACATATAGATTCAAACGGGCACACGACTACGTCGGCACCGCAAGGGCCATATCATCCGCGAAATAACCGTCCGACTCCAGCATTTCTGCCCGGAACGGCGCTGAAATTGCCGTTCCAGACATTTCTGCACGTTACGCCGGCACTTCCACCTGCAACCCATCGACGCGCTGGAAGCCGCGTGGCAGCTTGCTGCCTCGCCGTCCGCGCTCGCCCTTGTAATGCTCCAGGTCGTCCGCTTTCAGAGAAAGGGTACGCTTGCCGGCTTGCAATACAAGGGTCGCACCTTCGGCAATAACGGCCAGATCGGTGACATATTCTTCACGACTGGCCACCCGGTCGCCCGGCACGCCAATGATCTTGTTGCCCTTGCCCTTGCCCAGCTGCGGCAAGTCGCTGACCTTGAACACCAGCAAGCGACCTTCGGTGGTCACGGCTGCCAGCCAGTCCTGCTCGCGATTGGCCACCGGGCGCGGGGTCATGACCTTGGCACCGTTGGGCAAGCTGAGCAAACCCTTGCCGGCCTTGTTCTTGGCCTGCAAGTCTTCACCCTTGACCACAAAGCCGTAGCCCGCATCCGAGGCCACCACGTACAGCGCGTCGTCGTCCGGCAACAGCACGCACTCGAAGGTGGCCCCTGGCGGTGGCGTCAGGCGGCCGGTCAGCGGCTCGCCCTGACCACGTGCCGACGGCAAGCTGTGAGCAGCCACAGAGTAGCTGCGGCCCGTAGAGTCGATGAGCACGGCAAACTGGTTGGAACGCCCGGCCGCAGCGGCCTTGAAGCCATCGCCGGCCTTGTACGACAAGCCGGTGGCGTCGATGTCGTGGCCTTTGGCGCAACGCACCCAGCCCTTCTCCGACAGCACCACGGTGACCGGCTCGGTCGGCATCAGTTCGTTTTCCGAAAGGGCCTTGGCTTCGACGCGCTCGACGATGGGCGAACGGCGCGCATCGCCGTAGGTTTCGGCATCCTTGATCAGTTCGCTGCGCACCAGCTTGCGCAGCTTGGCCTCGCTGCCCAGCAGCGCCTGCAGCTTGGCCTGTTCCTTGAGCAGTTCGTCCTGCTCGCCGCGGATTTTCATCTCTTCCAGGCGCGCCAGCTGACGCAGGCGGGTCTCGAGGATGTACTCAGCCTGGATTTCGCTCAGCTCGAATCGGGCAATCAGCGCCTGCTTGGGGTGCTCCTCGGTACGAATGATGTGAATCACTTCATCCAGGTTGAGGAATGCGGTGAGCAAACCGTCCAACAGGTGCAGGCGCCTTTCCACCTTGTCCAGGCGATGCTGCAGCCGCCGGCGAACAGTGTTGGTGCGGAACTCCAGCCATTCCACCAATATTGCACGCAGGTTCTTCAACTGCGGGCGGCCGTCCAGGCCAATGATATTGACGTTGACCCGGTAGCTGCTCTCCAGGTCGGTGGTGGCGAACAGGTGCTGCATCAGTTCGTCGGCATCCACACGGTTGGAGCGCGGGATGATGACGATGCGGCACGGGTTCTCGTGGTCGGATTCGTCA
Source organism: Pseudomonas sp. XP2 (assembly GCF_053557975.1). Taxonomy (NCBI): domain Bacteria; kingdom Pseudomonadati; phylum Pseudomonadota; class Gammaproteobacteria; order Pseudomonadales; family Pseudomonadaceae; genus Pseudomonas; species Pseudomonas sp. XP2. The sequence continues at coordinate 274,263 of NZ_JBNRIK010000001.1, read as the reverse complement.
CGCAGGTCCGCCACCATCGGCAGTTTCTTGGCCTGCATCTGTGCGGCGATCTGCTCCAGCACCTTGGCCCCGGAGACCTGGTGTGGCAGTGCAGTCACAACGATATCGCCATCCTCGACGCGGTAAACGGCACGCATGCGGATCGAGCCGCGGCCGCTTTCGTACATCTTGAGGATTTCTGCCCGCGGCGTGATGATTTCCGCCTCGGTGGGGTAGTCCGGCCCCTGAATGTGCTCGCACAGCTGCTCGATGGTGGCCTTGGGCTCGTCGAGCAGGCGCACGCAGGCGCTGGCCACCTCACGCAGGTTGTGCGGCGGCACGTCGGTGGCCATGCCCACGGCGATACCGGTGGTACCGTTGAGCAGGATGTTGGGCAGGCGCGCCGGCAGCACGGCCGGCTCCTGCAGGGTGCCGTCAAAGTTCGGTACCCAATCCACGGTGCCTTGGCCAACTTCGCTGAGCAGCACTTCGGCGTAGCGTGACAACCGCGCCTCGGTATAACGCATGGCGGCGAACGACTTTGGATCGTCCGGCGCACCCCAGTTACCCTGGCCGTCGACCAGGGTGTAGCGGTAGCTGAACGGTTGCGCCATCAGCACCATGGCCTCGTAGCAGGCCGAGTCGCCGTGGGGGTGGAACTTGCCGAGCACGTCACCGACGGTGCGCGCCGACTTCTTGTGCTTGGCATCGGCATCGAGCCCCAACTCGCTCATGGCATAGACGATGCGTCGCTGCACCGGCTTCAGGCCATCGCCGATGTGCGGCAAGGCGCGGTCCATGATCACGTACATGGAATAGTTGAGGTAGGCCTGTTCGGTGAAGTCAGCCAGCGAGCGGCGTTCGACACCGTCCAGGCTGAGTTCCAGTGAGTCGCTCATGCGGGCCTCGTCATTTCAGGTTCTGGCGTAGCAGCATGGTGCCGCCGCGCTGGGTAAATTCAAGTTGTTTCAGGGCACTCATGCCCAGCAGTACGGTTTGCCCGTCCAGCCCCGGCACCACGATGGCGCGCACATCCTGCAGGCGGATATCGCCCAGTTGCAGGCTGACCAGGCGTGTGCGGTAGCCTTCGGTGCGGCCATTGGCGGTGCTGAGCAACACCGGGCTGCCGCGCTCAAGGTTCAGGTCACGGGCCAGCGCCTCGGGGATCGCCACATCGGTGGCACCGGTGTCGAGCATGAAATGCACCGCCTGGCCGTTGATCGCGCCATCCACCATGAAGTGGCCCTGGCCGTTGCCCAGCAGGCGCACTTCGACAAAGCCTTCGCCGTGCTCGGACTGCACCTGGGCATTAGGGTTGCGCTGGCTGTCTTCCCACTGGCCGAAAAAACGCGTGGCGAGGAACAGTGCCGCCGCCCAGGCGACGATCATCAGTACCCTGCCCGCCCGCTTGCCCGGCGCCTGGCTCATGGTTTGGCGCTCCAGCCACCTTCCGGTGCAGCGAAGCGCCAGACAATCGGGCGCGTCTCGCCATCGGCCCGGGCGCCGTTGTTGTTGTCCAGGCCGATCCATGCGCCCTTGGCATCAATCACAAGGGCTTCGGCCAGGCCGAATGGTTGCGGGTATCGGCGCGCCTCGGCCAGGGCGTCGGCCGCAAACGACCAGCAGCGCTCGACCTGACCGCTGTCGGTATCACGCCGGCAGACCCGGTAAGCATTGCGTTCGAGGGTGAAGAGCTTGCCCTCGAACCAGGCCAGGTCGGCAAAATCGCGCGACAGCGCCCTGGCATTGGGCATTTGTGCAGGCTGCATCTCGACTCCGGCCTCGCTCAGCAGCACACAGCTGCGTCCGCAGGTCCACACCGATTGCTGGCGCTCGATGGCCACCAGGCCACGGCGCTCGCGTTCGGCGGCCAGCCACAGGCGGTCGCCCGCCGGGTTGATCGCCAGGCCTTCGAACAAGGCATTGAAGTTCAGCAGCATGCCGCTGGCGCGGGCCTGGCGCACCATGGCCGGGTCGATCTTCAACCAGTCCGGCTCGCCTTGTACCGGTAACTGCAATACGGCGGCATGGGCTTCACTGGCCAGGTACAGGTTACCCGCCTGGTCACAGGTGATACCTTCGAAATCCAGCTCGCCCCCGCGAATGTACGAGGCCGCCCAATTACGCGATTTCAGGCCCCATGGCAGGCCGCTTTCCGGAGGCGATGGCGGGGTAAAGGTTAGCGGTTGCGCGCGCCACGTCGGGTTCTGCTGGTCGAAGCGGTAGATGCGGTCGTCGTCGCGGTCGGACACGCCCCACAGCCCGCCCCGGCATTGCGCCAGGCCGGACAAGTTGCCACCGCGCATGCCGTCAATCGGGTGCTCGGCAGTGAGCTTCAGCTCGGGCCAGTTACCCGCCAGGGCAGGCAGGGCAACCAACGCAACGCAAACGGCAAGAACGTGCCGAATCAAACCATGACCTCGGCCAGGTTGCCTTTGGTTTCCAGCCAGCTCTTGCGGTCACCTGCGCGCTTCTTGGCCAGCAGCTTGTCCATCAGCTCGCAGGTGGCCTCGACGTCATCCAGGGTCAGCTGCACCAGGCGCCGGGTGTTCGGGTCCATGGTGGTTTCACGCAGTTGCGGCGGGTTCATCTCACCCAGGCCCTTGAAGCGGGTAACCTGCGGTTTACCGCGCTTCTTCTCGGCCACCAGGCGGTCGAAGATGCCGTCACGCTCGGCTTCGTCGAGGGCGTAGTAGATTTCCTTGCCCAGGTCGATGCGATACAGCGGTGGCATGGCCACGTACACATGCCCCGCCTCCACCAGCGCACGGAAGTGCTGGACGAACAGCGCACACAGCAGCGTGGCGATGTGCAGGCCGTCAGAGTCGGCGTCGGCGAGGATGCAGACTTTGCCGTAACGCAGTTGCGCCAGGTCTGTGGCACCCGGGTCAACACCGATGGCCACGGCGATGTTGTGCACTTCCTGGCTGGCCAGAACTTCGCCACCGTCCACTTCCCAGGTGTTGAGGATCTTGCCGCGCAGCGGCAGGATCGCCTGGTATTCCTTGTCCCGTGCCTGCTTGGCCGAGCCACCCGCCGAGTCACCCTCGACCAGGAACAGTTCGGCACGCATCGGGTCCTGGCCGGCGCAATCGGCCAGCTTGCCCGGCAAAGCCGGGCCCTGGGTGATGCGCTTGCGCTCGACCTTCTTGCTGGCCTTCAGGCGGCGCCCGGCGTTGCTGATGGCCAGTTCTGCCAGTTGCATGCCCAGCTCGGGGTGGGCGTTGAGCCACAGGCTGAAGGCGTCCTTGACCACGCCGGAGACAAAGGCAGCCGCCTCGCGCGACGACAGGCGCTCTTTGGTCTGCCCGGAGAACTGCGGCTCCTGCATTTTCATCGAGAGCACGAAAGAGATGCGCTCCCACACGTCCTCCGGCGCCAGCTTCACCCCACGCGGCAGCAGATTGCGGAACTCGCAGAACTCGCGCATGGCATCCAGCAGGCCCTGACGCAGGCCGTTGACATGGGTGCCGCCCTGCGCAGTGGGGATCAGGTTGACGTAGCTTTCCTGGACGCTGTCGCCGCCTTCTGGCAACCACAGCAACGCCCAGTCTGCGGCTTCCTTGTTGCCCGCCAGGCTGCCGCAGAACGGCTCGTCAGGCAGGCGCTGGAACTCGCTGACCGCATCGACCAGGTAAGAACGCAGGCCGTCTTCATAGTGCCACTCGACCTTCTCGCCGCTGGCTTTGTCTTCAAAGCTTACCAGCAGCCCCGGGCACAGCACGGCCTTGGCCTTGAGCACATGCTTGAGGCGGCTGATGGAGAACTTGGGTGAGTCGAAGTACTTCGGGTCTGGACTGAAGTAGACGCTGGTACCGGTGTTGCGCTTGCCGACCGAGCCGACCACTTCCAGCTCGCTGGCCTTGAAGCCATCGGCGAAGGTCATCTGGTATTCGTTGCCGTCGCGCTTGACGCGCACACGTACCTGGGTCGACAGGGCGTTGACCACCGAGATACCCACACCGTGCAAACCCCCGGAGAACTGGTAGTTCTTGTTGGAGAACTTGCCGCCGGCATGCAGCTTGGTAAGGATCAGCTCGACACCGGACACGCCCTCTTCCGGGTGGATGTCCACCGGCATGCCGCGGCCATCGTCGCTGACCTCCAGCGAATGGTCGGCATGCAGGATGACCTGCACAGAACGGGCGTGGCCAGCCAGGGCTTCGTCAACACTGTTGTCGATGACTTCCTGGGCCAGGTGGTTGGGGCGGCTGGTATCGGTGTACATGCCCGGCCGCTTGCGGACCGGGTCAAGGCCCGAGAGGACTTCGATGGCGTCTGCGTTATAGGCGCTAGCGCTGGGATTGGCCATAGGGTCTCGTCGTCAGTCTGGTGAATGCAAAAAGGTCAAAATACAGAAAAATCGAGCGCCGCGTAGTGCCCGCGAGCAATGCCGGCAAACGCCAGCAGAGCCGGCAGGCGCTCGGCAAAGCCCTGGAAGCTGTGATCGCCACCGGCCTGGATACGCAGGGCGCATGCACGGTAATAACGCTCGGCATGGCGATAGTCCAGGGTCTCATCGGCGGTCTGCAGCCACACTTGATAGCGGCCGGCATCCACCGGGGCCGGCACTTCCAGCTCGGCCAGGGCCTGTACGTGATCGTGGGTCAGCTCCCAGGTTTCACCGCTGTAGTGATTGCGCTGAGTGCCCAGGTACCCGTCGAAATGCTTGTGCGGCGTTACCGCAGGGTTGACCAGCAGGGCCTTGAGGCCATGGCGCTCGGCCAGATGGGTGGCATAGTAGCCGCCGAGCGAACTGCCCACCAGCAGTGGCGCACCCAGTTCGGCGATGGCCGCTTCAAGCTGGGCGATGGCCTGCCGCGGGTGGTGATGCAAGGCGGGCACACGTAGCTGGGCCGACAGGCCCAGTTGCTGCATCACGGCGTCGAGCTGGCGCGCCTTGGTCGACAGCGGCGAGCTGTTGAAGCCATGGATATAGAGGATGGAACCCGACATGCTGCCCCCGAAATCTGTGGCTTCGCGCCTGATGATGTGGGCGCAGGGACGCGCAGTGTAGCGCGTTCGCCGGGTTTTGGCGCCGCACCGTGGTTTTAGCAACAAATTCTTCAACAGACTTGAAAGTACCGGGGGCGCTCTGCGCCCATTCGCGGCACAAGGCCGCTCCCACAGGGATTGCCGATCTCCTGTGGGAGCGGCCTTGTGCCGCGAATGGGCTGCGCAGCAGCCCCAAGATCCTCAATACCCCGGGCTATCAAAGTCGAGTTTCACCGCAAAATCCGTGGCCCGCTCCACCCCGGTTTCCAGCCGCCCGTCGGCGTGCAGGCGCAACCAGCGGTACCCGGGCTGCTCCTCGCTCACCTTGAAGTCTTCGCTGCGCGCCGCGAACTGAATACAGGTTGAAGGCGTGGCCAGCAGGCGCCGCCCGTCGCGCACCTCATCCCATTCCTGATGCACATGCCCCCACAGCAACGCCCGCACCTGTGGATAAGCCTCGACGATATCGAACAGAGCCTGGGCATTGCGCAAGCCGATCGGCGCGATCCAGGCGCAGCCGATGTCTACCGGCTGATGGTGGAAGCACACCAGGCAATGCCGCTCGCCCGCCTCGTTCAAGGCGGCCTCCAGCACCGCCAGCTGGTCGCTCTCCAGCAGACCGTGTGTCGCCCCCTGCACCGCAGTGTTGAGCATGACAATACGCCAGGCCCCAACATCAGTTACCGCTTGCACCAGCTCCGGGGCCACTTCTGCCATTATCCGGGCCTCGTCGTGGTTACCCGGCAACCAGCGGGTGGGCACGGCTAACGGCGCCGTCAGCTCCCGGAACGCCTCATAAGAGGCAACGCTAGCGTCCTGGGACAGATCACCTGTACACAACAGCAGGTCGATAAGCGGTTGCTCGCGCCGCACCTGGGCCACCACATGGCGCAGGCTGTCACGGGTATTGAGCCCCAGCATGCTGCCGGCCGGATCGGCGAAAAGATGGGCGTCGGTCAGTTGCAGCACATGTACAGGGCGCGTCTGGTCTGGATGCATGTCAGCGAACGCTTGCCAGTTCGTGGCCGCAGGCCAGGCAGTGGCTCAGCCATTCACCCAGGAACAGGTTGAGCTGGGCCTTTTCGTCCGGCTGGTGCATGGCCTCGTTCGGATACGGGTAGATACTGCGCAGGCGCCGGGTGTGTTCGGCGCTGACCACTTCGGCCATGCGTGCATCGTGGTACACCTGCACTTCCAGGTGCGGCACCGGCAGCCACGGCAGGCTGTGCTCCTGACGCACATGCAAGGTGGTGGTGTACGGGCAGGCCAGCACCACGTCCAGCACCAGCACGCCGAGCATCTGGTCGCCCTGGGTCATGCCGATGCGGCGCGAGCTCTGGGTGGTGCGCATGTCGGGCAACAGGCGCATCAGCCGGGCGTAGTTGGCCTCGCAGGCGGCCTGCAGCCCGACCAGGTCGACTCGATAGCGCTCGCGCAGCAGGTTCACTTCCACATACCTCGTACTTCGTCACGGTTCAGCGCCAGCCATTGCAAGCCGATAATAGTCGCCGCGTTGCAGATGCGCCCATCGCGTACCGCCTGCAAGGCATCCTCGAACGACCACACGCGCACGCGGATGTCTTCGCCCTCTTCTTCCAGACCATGCAGCCCTCCCGCGCCTTCGCTGCTGCAACGGCCAAGGAACAGGTGAACGTATTCGTCACTGCCGCCGGGCGACGGGAAGTAGCGGGTCATCGGCCACAAGGCACTGAACGTCAGGCCAGCCTCTTCCTCGGCTTCGCGATGGGCGACTTCCTCGGGTTCTTCATCCTTGTCGATCAGCCCGGCAACCATCTCGATCAGCCAGGGGTTACCGACCTTGTCCAGTGCGCCGACGCGGAACTGCTCGATCAGCACCACTTCATCACGCAACGGGTCGTAAGGCAGCACACACACTGCATCGTGGCGCACAAACAGTTCGCGGCTGATCTCGCGGCCCATGCCACCGGCAAACAGCTCGTGGCGCAGGTGCACCTTGTCGAGCTTGTAGAAGCCCTGGAAGCAATTGTCCCGCTTGACGATCTCGACCGCCTTGGGCACCGAATTCAACGTGTCTGACATGGAAATCCTCGTTACCTCAATTACCGCATCGCGCCATCCTACTCTGCACGCTTGCCCGTTTCACCCCTTTCCGGCAACCGTTCGCACACTCGGGACAGCGCGTCTTCACTCTGTTAGCTTAGTGGCGAACTGAAGGCCGCGCAGACGGTCAAAGGCCGACTTTCCCTGTTCTGCAAGGATCACCATGACACTTGTCAAACTGACTTCCGTGGCTGTGCTGGCACTGGCTCTGGGCGCCTGCCAGAGCCTGTTCACGCCCAACTACCGGGCCCCGCTCGAGGTCAAGCGCGACGCCTGGGAGCATGTCAAACCCGGCTGCAGCGAAAGCGACTGCCCGCTGGTGAACATCGACACGGTCCACTTCCCCGCCCTGCCCGCGCTCGACGGCATCGTCGAAAAGCGCCTGCTGCAACTGACCGAAGACAATCAGCATGGCACCGCGCCCAGCACCTTGCAGGCCTACGAACAGCAATACCTGGCCAGTGCCGACAAACGTAACAGCAGTTATTTGCAAGCCAAGGTACGCGAGCAGCATGACGGGCTGGTGATCATCGAATTGTCCAGCTACCTGGACAGTGGTGGCGCGCATGGCATGCCCGGGCGCGGCTTCATCAACTACTCGCGCAAGCTGGACAAGGTGCTGACCCTGCAGGACATGCTGGTGCCAGGCCAGGAGGAGACCTTCTGGAAAACCGTCGAGGAGTCGCACCGGGCCTGGCTGATGAGCGTGGGCATGGACAAGGACGCCGAGTTCGTCAAGACCTGGCCGTTCAAGAAGTCGCCGCACATCGCCCTGACGTACGGCGCGGTAGTGGTCAAGTACGAGGTCTACGCCATCGCGCCCTATTCCATGGGCCACGTGGAACTGAAGATCCCCTACCCGCGCCTGAATGGCGTACTCAAGCCTGAACTGTTTCCCGGCCGCGGCTGAAGCTCAGCAGCCCGTGCAGCACACCTGCCAGTAACAGTGCTGGCAGGGTAGCCCCCAGCTCTGGAGCGTTGGCGGCAATCAGGTGATAGGCCGCCACCCCCGCAAACCAGGCCACCAGTGCCTGCCAGTGCAAGCCACCCACCTGCGCCGGCAGGCGACGACGACGGATCACGTAGTGGTCCATCAGCACCACGCCAAACAGCGGCGCGAACACCGAACCAATCAGCAGCAGGAAGTTTTCGTACTGCGCCAGCGGGGCCAGCAGGGCGATCAGGGTGCACAGTACGCCAATGCCCAGCGCCAGGTGCTCAACCTTCACAGGTACGAGCACGCCGGTGGAAACAGCCGCCGAGTGGATGTCGGCAAAGGCCTTTTCCGACTCGTCCAGCAGAATGAGCAGCAGCGGAATACCCATGCCTGCGCCCGCCAGGGCCAGCAGCAAGGCATTGACTTCGCCACTGGCGGCAAAGGCCAGGGTGTAGGCCACGCCCAGGCTCATCAGCCAGGTGTTGCCGATGAAATAGCCAAGTACCGTGCCGCCGAACACGTGCTTGCCGTTGCGGGCGAAGCGCGAGTAGTCGGCGATCAGCGGCAACCAGGACAGCGGCATGGCGATGACGATGTCAAAGCCCACGGCCAACGACATCGAACCGTCACCGGCGCGGCCCCACAGTTCAGCCAGGTCGGCCTTGGCGAACAGGTTCCAGGTCAGCCACAGGCAGGCGCCCAGCAACACCCAGATACCCCAGGCACGCAGCACCTTGCGCACGAAGGCCAGCGGCCCGCTGACGGCCAGCAGGGTGGCCAGAGCGCCGAAACACAGGGTCCAGAGCATCGGGCTGTTCCAGGCACTGCCTTCGCCGAACGCCCGCGCGCCCAGCAGGCTGGCGGCATCGCGCATGACAATGATCTCAAATGCGCCCCAACCTACCAGTTGCAGCAGGTTGAGCACAGCCGGCAAGCGCGCACCATGGCTGCCCAGGCTGAGTTTCAGGGTGCCCATGGCAGAAAGGCCGGTGTCGCTGCCGATGACACCGGCGGCGCCCAGCAACAGCACACCCACGCCGGTGCCCAGGGCGATGGCCAGCACCGCGCTGGCAAGGCCAAGGCCTGGGGCGAGCATGGCGCCGACTTGCAGCACCATCAGGCCGATGCCGAGGGAGAACCACAGCGAGAACAGGTCGCGGGCGCCGAAGATGCGCTGGTGGGTGGGGACCGGGTGGTCGGGGGAGAATTGGCTGGGGGTGGTCATTGTCATGTTCGCCAGAGGAATGGATGGGGCTTCGCCGAGCCAT
>NZ_JBNRIK010000001.1:261078-264933 GCF_053557975.1 Pseudomonas sp. XP2 | reverse complement strand
GGGCTTGCCCCGCGAAGGCGTCTGGCCTGCCGAACGCGTTGGCGCAGCTGACGCATTCGCGGGGCAAGCCCGCTCCCACAAAGGGAAATGACGTTCTTACACTTTGTGGTACAGCTGGCTGCCTTCCTGGCGGAAACGCTCGGCCTGCTCGCGCATACCTTGCTCGACCGTTACATCCACGGCCTCGATCTTGGCGGCGTATTCACGCACTTCCTGGGTAATTTTCATCGAGCAGAACTTTGGCCCGCACATCGAGCAAAAGTGCGCCACCTTGGCCGATTCCTTCGGCAGGGTCTCGTCGTGGAAGGCACGGGCAGTGTCCGGGTCCAGACCCAGGTTGAACTGGTCCTCCCAACGGAACTCGAAACGCGCCTTGGACAGGGCGTTGTCGCGAATCTGCGCCCCGGGGTGGCCCTTGGCAAGGTCGGCGGCGTGCGCGGCGATCTTGTAGGTGATGATGCCGGTCTTGACGTCATCCTTGTTCGGCAGGCCCAGGTGTTCCTTGGGCGTGACGTAGCAGAGCATGGCGCAACCGAACCAGCCGATCATCGCCGCACCGATGCCCGAGGTGATGTGGTCGTAGCCCGGTGCAATGTCGGTGGTCAGTGGGCCGAGGGTGTAGAACGGCGCCTCGTCGCAGCACTCCAGCTGCTTGTCCATGTTCTCCTTGATCAGCTGCATCGGTACGTGGCCAGGGCCTTCGATCATGCACTGCACGTCGTGCTTCCAGGCGATTTTGGTCAGCTCGCCGAGGGTTTCCAGTTCACCGAACTGCGCGGCGTCGTTGGCGTCGGCGATCGAGCCAGGGCGCAGGCCATCACCCAGCGAGAAGCTGACGTCGTAGGCCTTCATGATTTCGCAGATTTCGTCGAAGTGCGTGTAGAGGAAGTTTTCCTTGTGGTGCGCCAGGCACCACTTGGCCATGATCGAGCCACCGCGGCTGACGATACCGGTGACGCGCTTGGCGGTCAGCGGCACATAGCGCAGCAGCACACCCGCGTGGATGGTGAAGTAGTCCACGCCCTGCTCGGCCTGCTCGATCAGGGTGTCGCGGAACAGTTCCCAAGTCAGGTCCTCGGCCACGCCATTGACCTTCTCCAGGGCTTGGTAGATCGGCACGGTACCGATTGGCACCGGCGAGTTGCGAATGATCCACTCACGGGTTTCGTGAATGTGCTTGCCGGTGGACAGGTCCATGACCGTGTCCGAACCCCAGCGAATGCCCCAGGTCAGCTTGGCCACTTCTTCCTCGATCGAGGACCCGAGGGCACTGTTGCCGATGTTGCCGTTGATCTTCACCAGGAAGTTGCGGCCGATGATCATCGGCTCCACCTCCGGGTGGTTGATGTTGGCCGGGATGATCGCGCGCCCGCGGGCGATTTCCTGGCGGACGAATTCGGGGGTGATTTCTTTCGGGATGTTGGCACCGAAGCTGTGGCCGGCGTGCTGCTCGTTCAGCAGGCCAGCGGCGCGGGCTTCTTGCAGCTTCATGTTTTCGCGGATGGCTACATATTCCATCTCGGCGGTGATGATGCCCTGGCGGGCATAGTGCATCTGCGAGACGTTGGCGCCGGCCTTGGCACGGCGCGGGTTGCGCACGTGGGCGAAACGCAGCTTGGCCAGTTCGGCGTCGTTCAGGCGCTGCTGGCCAAAGTCGGAGCTGAGCCCGCCCAGGCGCTCGGTGTCGCCGCGGGCCTCGATCCACGCCGAACGCACGTCGGCCAGGCCCTTGCGCACGTCGATGATGACGTTGGGGTCGGTGTACGGGCCCGACGTGTCGTAGACCAGTACCGGCGCGTTGGTCTCGCCACCGAAATCGGTCGGGGTATCGTCCAGGCTGATTTCACGCATGGGCACGCGAATGTCCGGCCGCGAGCCTTCGACATAGATTTTGCGCGAGCGCGGGAACGGTTGCACGGACTGCTGATCGACTTGTGCCGATTCGCTGAGGTTGATCGCTTTTTCTTGTTTGGTCATCACAGGCTCTCCAGACGGCTTCCTAGCAGTGGAATGTCGGGGAGAACCTGAAAAACGCGGACGCACCCATGAAGGCGTGCAGTGCCGGATAGGGGGTGCCTGAAGCTGCATGCAGCTGCGACATTCCCGGACCTGGCACAAGAGGCTCCCCGGGAAGGCGAGCAATCTTGTTCCCTACGCAGGCGCTAACCTGATCAGGTTCAACGGGATCCGCACCTCTGCGATCTCAGCCTTTGCTTCAAGGCACCCCGACAAGAACATGCGCAGTCTAGACTGGAGTGGTCGGCAAAGCCAAGCGGGTAAATGCGCGGATGATGAAAGGCACACCGAGCGATTGTTGCCGGGTGCGCATGGCACTACACTGGCCCATCGCTCGATACTCAACAGTTCAGTAATTAAATTTCGTACAAGGATTGCCTCTATGCTGCGCAAACTCTCACTGGCGATAGCCGTGTCTTGTGCGTCCAACGGAATGGTCTGGGCAGCGGATATGCTCCCGACAGTTAAAACCGACCTGGTCAGCGTTTATCAGGAAGCGGTAGACAACAACGCCGACCTGGCAGCAGCACGCGCCGATTATGGCGCCCGCCGCGAAGTAGTACCGCAGGCCCGCGCCGGGTTGCTGCCGAACCTGTCGGCCGATGCCGAAATGATGAACACCCGCACCAAGCTGGACGAGCCCTCCATCACCTCCAACCGCAGCGGCAATTCATGGAGCGCAACCCTGGCCCAGCCAATCTTCCGCGCTGATCGCTGGTTCCAGCTGCAGGCCGCCGAAGCGGTCAACGAACAGGCAGCGCTGGAGCTGTCGGCCACTGAACAGAACCTGATCCTGCAAACCGCGCAAAACTACTTCGCCGTGCTGCGCGCGCAGGACAACCTGGCCGCGACCAAGGCTGAGGAAGCCGCGTTCAAGCGCCAGCTGGACCAGTCCAACGAACGCTTCGATGTGGGCCTGTCGGACAAGACCGACGTGCTGCAATCCCAGGCCAGCTACGACACGGCGCGGGCCAACCGGATCATCGCCGAGCGCCAGGTGCAGGATGCCTTTGAAGCGCTGGTCACTCTGACCAACCGTGAATACACCTCGATTCAAGGCGTGGTGCATACCCTGCCCGTGCAGGTCCCCACGCCAAACGACGCCAAGGCTTGGGTCGAAACCGCCGGCCGCCAGAACCTCAACCTGCTGGCCACCAACTATGCGGTTTCTGCTGCTGAAGAGACCCTGCGCCAGCGCAAGGCCGGCCATGCGCCGACCCTGGATGCCGTGGCCAAGTACCAGAAAGGTGACAACGACAGCCTCGGCTTTACCAACCCTTCGCAACTGGGCGTGCGCTACAGCGGCGATGTCGAACAGACCAGCGTTGGCCTGCAACTGAACATCCCGATCTACAGCGGAGGCCTGACCAGCTCGCAGGTACGCGAGGCATACCAACGCCTGAGCCAGAGCGAACAGCAGCGTGAAAGCCTGCGCCGCCAGGTGGTAGAAAACACCCGCAACCTGCACCGCGCGGTGAACACCGATGTAGAACAGGTACAGGCGCGCAAGCAGTCGATCATCTCCAACCAGAGCGCGCTGGAAGCCACTGAAATCGGCTACCAGGTAGGTACCCGCAACATCGTCGATGTGCTCGATGCCCAACGCCAGCTGTACACCTCGGTGAGGGATTACAACAACAGCCGCTATGACTACATCCTCGACAACCTGAGCCTGAAGCAGGCGGCCGGCACCCTGAGCCCGCAAGACCTGCAAGACCTCAAGCGCTACCTGAAACCGGACTACAACCCGGACAAGGACTTCCTGCCGCCAGACCTGGCTGCGGCAGCGGCCAAGAACTTTGAGCGTCGCCCTTGAAATAGGGGCGTATTTCTCACAGA
>NZ_JBNRIK010000001.1:227228-260986 GCF_053557975.1 Pseudomonas sp. XP2 | reverse complement strand
GTGCAGTACCTGTGGGGGCTGGCTTGCCGGCGATGAGGCCAGGACAACCAAAGCAAAAGTCAGCGGACAAGCGCATCCAGGCCATCGAGCAAGCGCTGCAACGCGCCCTGATTGGCCCGCATCACCGCCCTGCCCGCCTCGCCCATGCGCTGCGCATCCTGCGGCAACTCGACCAGCCGCCGCACCGCACCGGCCAGCCCGTCGGCATCGTCCACCTGCTGCAACGCCCCCGCTTCACGCAACATCGCGCTGATTTCGAGGAAGTTGAACACATGTGGTCCCATGAGCACCGGCAAGGCCAGCGCCGCAGGCTCCAGCGGGTTGTGCCCTCCCGTCGGCACCAGGCTACCGCCGACAAAGGCGATATCGGCCAACGCATAGAGGAACAGCAACTCCCCCATGGTATCGCCCAGCAACACGCGGGTCTGGGCATCGACCGGCGCTGCAGAAGAACGGCGCACGGTGGCGAATTGCTCGCTGCACAGCGCATGCACCGCAGCAAACCGCTCAGGGTGACGCGGCACGAGGATCAGCAAGGCATCGCCATGCACCTGCAACAACTGCCGATGAGCCTGCAGAATCAGCGCATCTTCACCGTCATGGGTACTGGCGGCAATCCACACCGGGCGCTGCTCGGCCCCCCACTGCTCACGCAATGCCTTGGCACGCGGTAGCAGTTGCTCATCGATCTTCAGGTCGAACTTGATCGAGCCGGTGACTTTTACGCATTCAGGGCGTGCGCCCAGATCACGGAAGCGCTGAGCCTCGGTTTCAGTCTGCACGGCAATCAGACTCATCTCGGCCAGCATCGGCCGGGTCAGCCTGGCAAAGCGCCCGTAGCCGCGTGCCGAGCGCTCGGACAATCGTGCATTGGCCAGCGCCACCGGAATCCCGCGTTTGGCACACTGGTGAATGTGGTTGGGCCACAGTTCGGTTTCCATGATGATGCCCAGCTTCGGCTGGACATGGTCGAGAAAACGCCCCGCAGCCCACGGCAGGTCGTAGGGCAGGTAGCAATGCTGCACGCGCGGTTCGTCGGCGAACATGGCGCGAATACGCTCGGAACCGGTCGGCGTCATGCAGGTCAGCGTGATCGGTAGTTCGGGATAAGCCTTGAGCAAGGCGCGAACCATGGGCGCTGCAGCAATGCTCTCGCCTACCGACACCGCGTGCACCCAGATCCCGCCCTGGTGCATAAGGGGCAGGTTGAGCGCAAAACGCTCGCCGATACGCTGCCCATAGGCTGGCGCCTTGCGCGCGCGCAGGTACAGGCGCAGCGCAACCAGCGGCAGGCCCAGGTGAAACAGCAAGGTATAGAGTGTTCTGTTCATGGCGGCGAAGTTTACCCGATCGCGCGCAGGTGCACTGCAAAGCGCTCTGCCAGCCACTGCGCGGCCGGGCCCAAGGGTTCATCGCGGCGCCAGGCCAGCTCGGCCACCAAGGCCGGAGGCCGCCAATCGCTGTCCAGTTCAACCATATGCGCTTGGTAGGTCGGATACTGCACCACATGCCGTGGTAACCATGCCCAGCCCAGGCCGCGCATCAGGAGTTCGGCCATGGCGTAGAAGCTGTCGGCGCGCCATACCTGAGGGCTGATCGCCTCGCCGCCGGGATAACCGCTTTGCTGTGGGGTGATCAGTAACTGCCGGTGGCGTGCGAGTTGTTGCCGGGTGACCCGGCCTTCGCCCGCCAGCGGGTGGCCGACCGCGCATACCGTGACCATCTCCACACTGCCCAGCGCCCGCCGCTCCAGCGATGCCGGGATGCTCTCGTGGAGGAAGAACAGGCCCAGATCGGCGCGCCGCTCCACCAGCTTACGCGCTACATCGCCCTGGGCACCGCTGGCCAGTTGCACCTCCAGAAACGGGTAGCGGCTGGCCAGTTCGTCGAGGCTGTCGATCACCGGCTGATACGGCATGGCTTCGTCCTGGGCAACCCGCAGCAGGGCTTCCTGGCCACGCATCAGCGCGAGCGCCCGGCCATCCAGGCGTTCGCACTGACGCAACAGTTCACGGGCATCTTCCAGCAAGGCCGTACCGTTTTCGGTCAGCCTGGGCTGGCGGCCGCTGCTGCGCTCGAACAAGGTGACGCCAAGGTCGGTTTCCAGCAGCGCGATGGCATTGCTTACGGCCGATTGCGCCTTGCGCTGCTCGCGCGCAACGGCGGAGAACGAACGCAGCTCGGCAACCCGTGCAAACAGGCGCAGTTGTTCCAGGTCCCAGCGCTCTGCCATTAACCTATCTCCATTTCTGATAGGTAATGACTTTACCGCATCCAGGGCGCGTCTAGAATGCTCGACCAGTCACCGGAGAAACGCATCATGAACGCCTATACCTATCTCGCTATCGCCATCTGCGCCGAAGTCGTCGCCACTGCCTCCATGAAAGCGGTCAAAGGCCTGAGCACGCCGGTGCCTTTGCTTTTGATGGTGGTGGGTTACGGCATCGCGTTCTGGATGCTGACGCTGGTGGTACGCAGCATTCCGGTGGGCATCGCCTATGCGATCTGGTCGGGGCTGGGGATTGTGCTGATCAGCGTGGCAGCGCTGGTGATATACGGGCAGAAGCTGGATTTCCCGGCGATGCTGGGAATGGCAATGATCG
This sequence comes from Pseudomonas sp. XP2, assembly GCF_053557975.1. Classification (NCBI taxonomy): domain Bacteria; kingdom Pseudomonadati; phylum Pseudomonadota; class Gammaproteobacteria; order Pseudomonadales; family Pseudomonadaceae; genus Pseudomonas; species Pseudomonas sp. XP2. The sequence continues at coordinate 258,383 of NZ_JBNRIK010000001.1, read as the reverse complement.
TGGGCGGTGTGGTGGTGATCCAGCTGTTTTCCAAAACGACGGGACATTGAACATGAGTCATCCTGGTGCCGACAGTGCACTAACGCCTATCGGCAACAGGAAGAAACCACTGAGCATGTTGGGTTGTGACTTGTTTACCTAGCCGTTGATTCCCTTTTCATTGACCGAGATATTCAGTTGTGACATATAAAAATCGTTTCCCGCACTTTCAGCGACTGCGTTTTCGATAGCAAGGATTACCCCCTCATCCTCAACAACAAACTCCCCACCGTATTCGACAAAGTCGGCTGTTAACTGACGTTCGGGCACAACAATTTTCGTTCCGTAACGTACGGACAACCGTGGGGGATTGTTGTTACTGGCGTAACTTGCCACCATCAAGAACTTCACCTTGGTGCCAGGCGCATAACCTGAAATGACCTTATACATAATGATGCCTGGGCGCAGGTCCGCCCCCGAGTTGCTGTTATTGTAAAGTACACATTTATTTTCTTCCTTCGGATGCTTTCGGAAGCTCACGCCCGCGTGCTGGTTATAAAGACGCCAGCCATTCAAGCGTTCACGCTCTTTCTGTTCACCCGGCAGAAGCGCGAAATCCGTGTAATGTACAATTTTGCTCATAGCCATACCCCTTGCATTGTTGACCGCCTCTCTGTGCCACCGTGATGGCACCCACAAGAGAGACCAGCGTATCGACAGCGCCGCCAAGTCGAAACTGGCAAAAATAACAGTTGCCCTTGCGTATAAAACCCAACAGGTCGGTAAACTTCAGGCAGCCCGACTGGCCACACCAAGACAACGCCGCTTTTTAAATTACGTCCAAACCTTTAGTGAGATAGCGAGTTGCTGCTGCGGTGCACAGGGAATGCGCGTAGCTTGTATACTGCCCAGCTGTCCAACCTTGGAGGTAATCCATGCCAACCGCCATTTCCACTGACGTGCTGATCGTCGGCGCCGGGGTCGCTGGCTTGTGGCTCAATGCCCGGCTGCGCCGCCTGGGCTACTCGACCGTGCTGGTGGAACGCGCCAGCCTCGGCGGCGAGCAGACCATCAAGTCTCAGGGCATTATTCACGGCGGCACCAAGTACGCCCTGCACGGCGCCCTGACCGGCGCTTCGGAAGCCATCGCCGACATGCCACGGCGCTGGCGCGAGGCCCTGGCTGGCGACGGCGAACTCGACCTGGGGCGTACCCGTCTGCTATCCGATGCCCACTACCTGTGGTCGCCGGGGACCTTGGCCGGGAACCTCACCAGCTTCTTCGCCAGCAAGGCCGTGCGCGGCCGGGTCGACCAGGTTAAAGGTGAGCATCTGCCGCCCGCATTGCAGGACCGCGCGTTCAAAGGCAAGGTCTATCGCCTGGCGGAACTGGTAATCGATGTCCCGAGCCTGCTGGCCAACCTGGCCGAGCTGGCCGGCGACTCCCTGCTGGCAGGTGAACACATCGAACCGTTGCGTGAAGGTGATGCGCTGGTCGGCCTGCGCGTGGACGACCGGGAAATCCGTGCCCAGCGCATCGTATCAAGCGCCGGTGCCGGCACCGAAGGTTTGCTGCAGGCGCTGGGCCTGGACCAACCAGCCATGCAAACCCGCCCGCTGCACATGGTCATGGCCAAGGGACCGAACCTCAAACCCTTGTACGCCCACTGCCTCGGTGGCGGGCCCAAGCCGCGCGTGACGGTGACCACCCACCCGGCGGCAGATGGCCAGTGGGTGTGGTACCTCGGTGGTGACCTGGCCGAAGCCGAAGGCGTGGCGCGCGAACCTGCCGCTCAGATTGCTGCGGCGCAGAAGGAAATCGCCAACCTGCTGCCCTGGGTCGACCAGAGCCAGGTGCGCTGGGTCACCCTGCGAGTCGACCGTGCAGAACCCGCACAATCGGGCCTGGTACGCCCGGACAACGCATTCCTCGCCGACCAGCAACGCTTGATGGTGGGCTGGCCGACCAAGCTGGCTCTAGCACCCGACTTCAGCGACCGGGTAATCGCCAACCTGGAGCGCGACGGCATCCGCCCACAGGCACAAGCCGACCTGGCCGGCCTGCCACGTCCACCGCTGGGTGTACCCGCCTGGGAGCAACTGCTGCCATGACCCTGCCTACGTTGCACGATTTCCACCGCCCCCTGGGCAGCACCGGCTTCAAGGTGTCCCCCTTAGGCCTGGGCACAGTCAAGCTTGGCCGAGATCAGGGCGTGAAATACCCCACCGGCTTCACCATCCCCGGCGATGACGAAGCCCGCATGCTGCTGGCACAGGCCCGCGAATTGGGCATCAACCTGATCGACACCGCCCCCGCCTATGGCCGCAGCGAAGAACGCCTGGGCCCGCTGCTGCGCGGCCAGCGCGATGAATGGGTAATCGTCAGCAAAGTCGGCGAAGAATTCGACAACGGCCTGTCGCACTTCGACTTCAGTGCGGCCCACACCCGCCGTTCGGTGGAGCGCAGCCTGCGCCGCCTGGAAACCGACCGCATCGAACTGGTGCTGGTGCATTCCGACGGCAACGACCTGGCCATCCTCGAACAGCAGGAGGTCTACCAGACCCTGGCGGAGCTCAAGCAAGAGGGCAAGATCCTCGGCTTTGGCCTGTCCGGCAAGACCGTGGCAGGCGGCCTGAAAGCGCTGGAGCAAGGCGACTGTGCCATGGTCACCTATAACCTCAACGAACAGGCAGAACGCCCGGTGCTGGACTACGCTGCCGAACACGGCAAGGCCATCCTGGTAAAGAAGGCCCTGGCCAGCGGGCATATCTGCCTGGCCCCGGGCGTTGACCCGGTGCAGGCAAGCTTCGAGCTGCTGTTCGCCCACCCGGGTGTCAGCAGTGCTATCGTCGGCACCATCAATCCGCTGCACCTGGCCCACAACGTGGCCACCGTCGCCCGTATCCTGGGCCAGCACTGAGTTACCTCTGGCCCAAGGGCCAGAGGTACGACCCGACGCAAGGAGGAGCCTCGTGGCGCGAACGTTGATCCGCAAAAACCCGAGCAACTTCAAGACACTACCACTGCATGTCGAGGCAACGCCCGAAGGCCTGACCTATCAGAGCATCGGCATGCCGCTGAACTTTGCCCAGACCCAGCAGCGGCGCAAGGCCATTCAGCTGCCCGACACACAGCGCTTCGTGGTCGAACTCGCCAATCTGGGTGTGTCGGTGCGGCTTACCCTGCATTGGCAAAACCGTGATTACTGGGTGTTGGTACGTCAGCGTCGGCAAGACCGGGGTGATGTGGTGTTGAAACTGATTTCTGGCTATGTGCCGGCGCAGGAACTGAACCTCCCGCTGCACACGGCGGTTCAGGAAGTGGCCGAGGAATGCCTGCTGGAAACCCCGGAAGGCTGGCTGGGCGGGCGTTTCAACGACACCTGGCTGCCCGTGCCCTACGCCGCCGCCCTGCACTACCGCGAAACGCCACATTTCGTGCTTACCCCACAGTCCGGTGCCGCCCGCCCCGTGCACTGCAGCAAGCTGATGCTAATGGAGCGGCCACGGGCCTACGTGCACTTGCCCACCGCGTCGCTCCAGCTGATCTACGACATGCGTCTGCAGGTGCCTCGGGAAGCCAAAAAGCTCAGCTTGTTCCATGTCGACGAGCGACTGGAGGGTGACCAACTGGAAGCCCGCCTCAACCGCAAGCGGCCAGACCTGTATCTGATGCCGTTGAAGGACGGCCAGCCAGTGGCGGAGCTGTATACGCTGAAAAAAGATGAGCTGGTGCCGGCGAGCACACGCGGGCTGTATCTGGCCGAGAGTTTTGCCCGGCAGGAAGGCTGGGTGGTGACGGAGGAGCGGGTGCGTTGGAAGGACTGGGTCAAACAGCAGGGGTTGGTGGAGAGCAAGCCGGCGCGGGCGTCGCACCTGCAGCGGTTTGGCGACAAGGCCCGGGCGCTGCTGGAGCGCGCCCGCACCTCACTTCACAAGTGAGTCCCTGGGGCTGCTGCGCAGCCAATCGCCGGCACGCCAGCTCCCACAAGGCCTGTGCAGGACTCAAGGCCTGCGCTGTGCGTGTGGGAGCTGGCTTGGCGGCGATTGGGCCGCAAAGAGGCCCTGGCTGTATCAGTTCTTGCGAATCTTCTCGACAATCGCGGTAGTCGAGCTGTTCTCGACCAGGCCCAGCACCTTCACGGTGCCGCCATAGGCCTTGACGATATCAGCGCCTACCACTTGGTCGATGCCATAATCGCCCCCCTTGACCAGCACATCCGGCTTGACCTGGCTCAGCAGGTTTTCCGGGGTGCCTTCCGGGAAGCTGATTACCCAGTCCACCGCGCCCAGCCCGGCCAGTACGGCCATACGCCGGTCGACGCTGTTGATCGGCCGGCCCGGCCCTTTCAAGCGGCTGACCGAGGCGTCGTCGTTGACCGCGACGATCAGGCGATCGCCCTGGGCGCGCGCCTGCTCCAGATAGGTGACATGCCCGGCATGCAGGATATCGAAGCAGCCATTGGTGAAGACGATCTTCTCGTTGTGCGCCCGCGCATCATCGATGGCCAACAACAATTGCTCCAGGCCCAGCACGCCGCGCTCGGAGCCTTCCTCACGCTGGATTGCGCGGCGCAGCTCGGGGGCGCTGATCGCAGCGGTACCCAGCTTGCCGACCACAATGCCTGCCGCCAGATTGGCCAGGGCCACCGCATGGGGCAGGTCCTCACCCGCGGCAATGGCTGCGGCGAGGGTGGAGATGACGGTATCGCCGGCACCGGTCACATCGAACACCTCGCGCGCCCGCGCCGGCAGGTGCAGCGCAGGCTGGCCAACGCGTAGCAGGGTCATGCCGTGCTCGCCACGGGTTACCAGCACGGCCCCCAGGTCCAGGTCCTGCAGCAGCTGCAAGCCTTTGGCAACCAGTTCGGCCTCATCGGCGCAACGGCCGACGATGGTTTCGAACTCGCTGAGGTTCGGGGTAATCAGGCTAGCGCCACGGTAGATGGAAAAGTCCTTGCCCTTGGGATCGGCCAGCACCGGAATGCCCTTGGCCCGTGCCGCCTGGATCAGGCTTTGGTGGTTCTTCAGAGCACCCTTGCCGTAGTCCGACAAGACCAGCACTTTGACACCTTCGAGCAGGCTGTCGACTTCGGCACCCAGCGATAGCGGGTCGGTGGCAAACGGCTCTTCGAAATCGATACGCAGCAGTTGCTGGTGACGGCTCATGACCCGCAGCTTGACGATGGTCGGCTGGTGCGCGATGCGCTGGAACACAGACCGCACCCCCGCAGCCTGCAGGCTGTTGGCCAGGCTGTCGGCGGCCTCGTCCTGGCCGGTAACGCCGATCAGCGACGCCGGTGCGCCCAGCGCAGCGATGTTCAAGGCAACGTTGGCCGCGCCGCCGGGGCGATCCTCGATCTGATCGACCTTGACCACCGGCACTGGCGCTTCAGGCGAGATACGCGAAGTACCGCCATGCCAGTAGCGGTCGAGCATGACATCGCCGACCACCAGAACCGGGGCTTGATCGAAACGCGGCATGGACAACTTCATGGGCAACCCATATGGAAATAATGAACAGGGGCAGGATATTAGCACAGGGTAGTCGACGGCTTTATGGCCAGATCGCCCCCGGAAAATTCCCGTGACAATCGGGGCCGTTACGGCCCCGATGAGGGAGGACTCAGGTGATATCGGCCTTGACCGGCTCATCCAGGCCCATGGCGTGCAGGCGGGCATAATGGCCATTAGCCGCGAGCAGTTCGGCATGGGTGCCGCGCTCTACCAGACGGCCCTGGTCCATGACCAGGATCTGGTCGGCCTTCTCGATGGTCGACAGACGGTGGGCGATCACCAGCGTGGTACGGCCTTGCATCACATGGTCCAGGGCAGCCTGGATGTGCCGCTCGGATTCGGTATCCAGGGCCGAGGTGGCCTCATCCAGAATCAGCAGCGGCGCGTTCTTCAGCAGTGCCCTGGCAATGGCCAGGCGCTGGCGCTGGCCGCCGGAGAGCAGCACGCCGTTTTCACCCACGTCGGTATCGAAGCCCTTCGGCAAGCGGTCGACGAACTCCTTGGCGTAGGCATCGGCCGCAGCGGCTTCGATGTCTGCGCGTGGGGCACCTGCCAGATCGCCATAGGCGATGTTGTTGGCCACGGTGTCGTTGAACAGGGTAACGTGCTGGGTCACCTGCGAAACGTGGCGGCGCAGATTGCGCAGGCGGTAGTTCTCGATCTCCACACCATCGAGCAGGATCTGCCCCTGGTCATGGTGATAGAAGCGCGGGATCAGCGCCGCAAGGGTCGATTTGCCGCTGCCAGAGCGGCCAACCAGGGCGATCATCTGCCCTGGCTCGGCGACAAAGCTGATGTCGCTCAGCACTTCACGCTCGGTACCTGGGTAGGTGAAGCTCAGGTTGCGCACTTCCAGGCGGCCTTCCACACGGTCCTTCTCGACCGTACCGGTGTCCAGTTCAGGCTCTTCGTCCAGTTGCTCGAAGATGCTTTCTGCACCTGCCAGGCCCTTCTGGATGGTCGAGCTGACTTCCGACAACTGACGAATCGGCTTGGGCAGCAGGCCGGCAGCAGTGATATAGGCCACCAGGTCACCGGCGGTGGACTCACCACGCAGGAACAGCACCAGGAACATCAGCGCCGCCATGGCGCTGTAGATCACCAGCTGCAGCATTGGCGTGTACAGGGAGCCGGTCTTGGTCATGCGCAGCTGCTTGTCGGTGTTGCTCTGGCTGGCCTTGCTGAACCGCTGCTCTTCGTAAGCCTCGCCGCCGAAGCTACGGACAACGCGATAACCCTGGATGGTTTCCGACGCGACGTGGGTGACGTCACCCATCGCCACCTGGATCTTCTTGCTCTGCTTGCGGAATTTCTTGCTGGCGATGCTGACCATTACCGCGATCACCGGCAGGATGGCGACCATGACCAAGGTGAGGTGCCAGTTCATCCACAACAGGTAGGCGAACAGGAACACCACGGTCAGGCCTTCACGGATGACCACCTTGATTGCATCGGTGGCAGCACCGGTGACCATGGTCACGTTGAAGGTGATACGCGAAATCAGGTGCCCGGAGTTGTGGTTGTCGAAGTAGCGGTTGGGCAGTACCAGCAGCTTGTTGAACAACTCCACGCGCAGGTCGTGCACCAGGCACAGGGAAACCTTGGCCAGGAAATAGTTGCCAAGGAAAGACCCCAGGCCCTGCCACGCAGCGATCAGGATGATCAGCAACGGCACCGCCTGCAGCAATTGCAGGTCGCGCAGGTAGGGGACGTTGGGGAACAACACCGCTTCAGGGTTGCTCAGCCCATCGACAAAGTACTTGAGAATGCCGGCCAGCATCGGCTGGGTCGAGGCAAAGATCACGAAACCGACAATGCTCAGCAGGAAAATGCCGACATAGGGTTTCACATAGCCCAACAGCCGGAAATAGATCTTCAGGCTGGAGGTGTGCTCCGCCGGTCGCGGTGTTTCGGCCATTATCGAGCTCGCTGTTCAGGTTGAACCGGAAATTTTACCACAGGCGTCATTTTCGGCACGCCCCCATGGCAGCATCATGGCAAGGCCAACAGGCAGCCAGCTGATGAACCATTCTGCACGTGGCGTACCGGTAAGGCTGGCGGCATCGAACTGCATGGCCAGTGTCGAGTACACCCATAAGCCCAGCAGGAGCTTGCCGAACAGGGTACCGCGCGCGCGGATGATTTCACCCAGGGTGAACAACCACACCATGACCCAGAGCAGCATGCCAGGCAGGCCCATCTCCACGGCAACGTGGGTGAACATGTTGTGGGTGTGGTCGAAGTGCCTGCCCACCGCACTGACATCGTAGTCAGCCCCCAGGCCCAGGCCTGTCCAGGGGTGCGCGGCAATCATGTTGACCACGGCATGGAAAATTTCTGGCCGGTAGGATGAACCGCGCTCGGCGATCAGGTCATACGCCGCATACAAGGCAAAGCCGGTTGCAATGACTGCCAGGATGGCGAACACCCGGCTGTGGCGGTCACGGAACCACAGCGGTGCGATCATGACGGTGAGCACCAGGGCCAACAGCGCGCCACGGCTTTGACTGAGCACGGCAAACGCGCCAAGACAAGCCAGTGCGAGCACCCACAACAGCTGCGGGCCACGCTGCTGCGGCGGCTCATACAGCAGGAAAAGAACGGCCGAGCCAACGACATAAGCGCCCAGAATGGGGTGTGATATCTCGCCAATCCCGGCCAGGCGGACCAGCAACGGCTCACCCTGCAGCCCGTAGAAATTGATGATCGACACCAGCGCAGCGAGGGCCAGCAGGCCGCTCCCTAGCAGCAACAGCTGGCGAATCCTCGCAAGGCCAAGCTGAGCCAACAAGGGGAACGCGAGCAGGAACACCAGAATGTAGAGCAGCCGCTTGATTTCACGCCCCGTGTCCTCTGCGGGCGACCAGGCCAGGCTCAAGCCACTCCAGGCCAACAGCACCATCACACTCATCCATAGCGCCGGCTGACGCTTCCAGCCTTGCACCAGCACCTCGCGGGCGGACCATGCCAGCACCAATGTCGGTAGCCACAGGAACAGCACCAGGCCTTGCTGATAAATCTTGTTGCTCGGCGCCAGGGCAATCGCTGCCAGAAACCAGACCAGACCCAATCCCAGCCAGGCCTGCGCCCAGTTTTTTTGATACAGCATCCATTTCCCCCGATGAATCAAAAACACCATCCATGGTGCTAGAACATTATTTTCGGCATTATTGCCGGTCATTTTGCTCGCCAGACGACAAGGCTCTATTCATGCAATGCTCCCGGCTCACCCAGGTCGACTTCGATCAGCTGACACAAGGCGCACAGGTGCTTGAGGCAGACAGCCATGGCGCCAAAGTCTACCTGCTCGCGGATGGTAATTTCCTAAAGGTTTTTCGTAGGAAGCGGCTGATTTCATCTGCACTGCTGCGCCCATACTCCCAGCGATTCGTCGATAACGCCGCGCGGCTGGCGGAACTGGGTATCCCCACGCTCGAAGTGATCAGCCAGCACAAGCTCGACGTGCCAGGCCGCACTGCCGTGCTGTACCGCCCGTTACCCGGCCGCACCTTGCTGCAAATGTCGCGTGATGACGGCTTCAGCTGGGATACTTACCTGCCGCAACTGATCCAGCTGGTTCGCCAGCTGCACCGCAGTGGCGTGTACTTCCGTTCGTTGCACTTGGGCAATGTGGTGGTTACCCCCGACCAGCACCTGGGCCTGATCGATGTGGCCGACATGCGCTTCCTGCGCCCGCCGCTCTCGGCACGCATGATTCGTCGCAATGTGCAGCACATGGTGCGTTATATCGAGCGGGAGAACCTGGGCGACCAGTTCCCCCTCGCCGCCTTCGAGGCAGCCCTGCTGGCGCGCTGAGCGTCAGTTGCGCAACAGGCTCTGTGAGCCGGTACAGAACGCCTGCCAGGCCTGCTCCGGCGCCAGTGCCTGACGCTGCCGCGCGGCAACCGCCGGGGCGCTGAGGGCTGTGCAACGCTCGATCGCATCAGCCCAGGCGCTTTCGTCGGCGATGGGCAGGTAGACCCCGGTGTCGCACAACTGTTCGCGGAACACCTGCAGGTCACTGCACACGACCGGTACATCGGCCATCACAGCCTCTTGCACCACCAGCCCCAAGCCCTCGGAACGCGAGGGCACCAACAGCCAGTCGAACGCTCGATACAGCAGCTGCAGGTCTTCGCGGTGACCGCGCAGATGCACGCGCCCAGCCAGGCCCAGCGCATTGATACGCTGCTGCAGCAAGGCATGCTGTGGCCCCTCGCCGATAATCGCCAGCTGCAGGCCTGGTTGCCGCGCACTGGCCTTGGCGAAGGCCTCGATCAGCATTTCAAATCCTTTGCTCTCTACCAACCGCCCTACCGCGCCCAGCATCACCCCGTCGGCCTGAGGCAACTGCAACGCCTGCCTGGCCTGGTTCCGGCTCAGCAACGGTTCGACGAACGCCAGCGGGTCGAGCGCCATGCGCAGGGTCTGCACTGGCCTGCCCAGGTCATGTTCCAGCGATTTGGCCAGCGTATGCGACACGGCCGCGATGCTCAGCCGCTCGCCCGGAAACATGCGCAACAGGCGAATGTCACTGTTGTTCAGGCGCGTTTTGCCATGGAACAGCACCTTGGCCCGAACATGGGGAATGTTCCGCAGTAGCGGCAATACCAGCCGCGCAACCCCAATACCATCGAGCAGTACGATTTCTGCCTTGGCCTCTGTCAGCCCCTTGCGCAAGCGCATGCGCAACCACGGCCGCAGCAGGCGCCACAGGTGCCGCCCTTTCAGAGCTCGTGGTGGCATGTGCCACTCCCGTGTTGAACCGAGCCCACAGCACAGCCCGCTACCCAGCAGCAACCAGTTACTGATCCGGGCATCGGTGCCGGCGTGCGACAGCACTTGCCGATGCACCTTGTGGATGGACATGTACGGCGTTCCACCCGCCCACATCATATTGACGATGTTCATGGGCCCTCTCCCGCTCATGTCAGGTGGGACAGCGACTTCATTGAACAAAAAGGGTGATACCCATGCCGATCAAAGCACCTGTCACCAGCGTCAATGCCAGCTTGATACGATCACGTTGACGACGTTTGGCCTTGCGCGCCACTTCGATGGGCAAGGTCACGTGATTGCCAAAGCCAGTGTGCAACACTGCATCACCTTCCAAGGTGACCGCTGTCAAATTAAACTCAGCGTAGCGTCGGGAAAGCGCCTTCTCTCCAGCATAGGCGGCGAATGGCGCACAGCGCTGATAATCACTCAATCGACGCAGGCCGGGATTGAGCGAAAACGCTTGCCATTCGGCCTTGTCGGACAGCAGCGGATAACACGGCACGCCGGCAATGACCTGGCGATCGCCCAGGTGAATGTAAGGGCTGTGGATAGCCAAGTCATGGGCATGGCTGCGCAGCCACACTTGCAGCAGGTCAGGCCTGGCATCCAGGATAGCCCGCGAGTCTTCGACAAAGCTCTGGCGGTAGAAGTGCCAGTCGTCTTCGCAGTGGAAGATGTAAGGCGTCGTGACGTGACTGTAGGCCAGGTCGATCGAGGGCAACTGGCCGAGTTTGGGCCGGTTGACGAACACCTTGCAGTACGGTCTCCAGTGCTCAGGCACCGCAGCATGCACGGCATCGTCACCGGAATCTTCGGTGATGAACACTTCGCGAATGGGCGCTGTGTTGTAGCGATCGAAACTCTCAAGGGTGTCTTTGAGCAGATCGAACCGCTCACAACTGGTCACGACGAGCGTGACATCACTTTCTTCTGAAAAGCGCACCGGACTCCCTCCGCATTGCGACTATCGGCTTTCAACACCCGCTCCTGGGCGCGAAAGCTCTTGTTTAGATGCCCAGCGTCAGGCGTAGCCGCTGCCACGCAGACAACGGCGGGTGGGGCCTGAGCGCCGGGCGCATGTGGTCGACGATGCTACGTCCAACGGCGGCGAAACTGAAACGGGAAACCGCCAGATGGCGGCCATTTTCAGCAATCTGCCGGGCAAGTTCTGGGTCTGCACGCAAACGGCGGAGCTTTTCCTGAAGGGTCGGGATGTTGTCATAGAACACCACGTTGTGCATGTCTTCCAGGCCCAGCGCGCGGTTTTCTTCCTCGCCCTGGTCGTACGCCAGCAGTACACAGCCGCAGGCCATGGCTTCGAAGTTCTTGATCATGTATTCGCCCATGCCGACGTCGGCACTGACGAAGAAACGAATACGGTTGAGCGTGTTGCAGTAGTCTTCACCCGACTTGGTGCGGGTGACCAGCAGGTTCTCGACCTGCCCCAACTCATCCAGCAGCGCCTTGCGACCGCTGTAGGCCACGCTGTTGACACTGCCGACGAAGGCCAGTTCGATGTCGCGCTCACGCCCTTGGTCGGCCAGCAACTGCTCGTCATAGCCCTTGGGCACGAACACCGCATCGAAACCTTCCTGGCGCAGGCGCTCGCTGACCATGTAGCCAGAGCTGATCACCCGCGCCCATGGCAACTGGCGGTAATGGGCGCTGAACTTGCCGGTGTACTTGCACGGGATGTAGTTCTGGTAGGCGTCGTGCTCGAGGATGACCAGGTTCGGTACGGTACGGATGAAGGCCACCTGACGGATTTCCTGCTTGAAGCGCAGAAAGAACACGATGCGGTCATAACGCTCGACCTGCACTTCACGCTTGAAGTAGCGACGCAGGTTGCGCTGGTCTTCGCTGGTCAGCCAACGCAGGTCGCACTCGCAGTTGGCCGCGACGCCATCGTACAGGCGGTCGAGAATCGCCCGCTGTTCCTTCTGCACCAGAAATAGGACTTTCATTGCTTTCCTTGGGCGCTCTGCGCCATCGCGGTCAACCATGGGGCGTACTTACAGCTCGCGCCGCCAGAACAGTTCGTGTCGGCGCACGGCCTTGCGGAAGAACTCGTTCTCCCCATAAGGCGACGGCCGCCGTCCGGCCAGCCAGCGTTGCAGCAAGCGGCGCAGGCGGCGCTTGAATGGCGGGGCCGGCTGCAGGTCGTGCATCATGCCCAGGGCCATGGCCTTGTCGTGCTGGGTAGCCACGTCCAGGACCAGGCTGCAAGGTGCCCAGGCCTGCACAGCACTCAACTGCGGAGGCAAGGCCACACCATCGCCGCTGTCGCCCATGGGCCAGCGGTCGTTGTCATGCAGGTGGTTGGCGTAGCACAACAGGGTTTGTGGCTGCCAGGCCAGGCCTTGCAAGGCCTCCAGCACCGCTGCCTGAGCGCAGATGTGATCGGGGTGCGGGTCGAGTTGCGGGTGCGGCATTACCAGGACTTGCGGCCTGGCCATTTCCAGCAAGGTACGCAGGTCGGCCAGCAGGTTGTTCCAGGTTGGCGCACCATCGCTGTCGGCCGGCAGCGGGAACGGGTTGAACTGGCGAAATACGCGGATATCGGCCAGCTCGGCCTCGCGTGACGCAACAGGCTGCTCTGGCGCGGCCTGCATGGCAGGCAACTGCAGGCAGAAGTAGCCCAGCTGTACGCAACGCGACTCCGGCACACCGGCCCAACGCGGCACGGCGATGCTGTCCCAGGCGCGCAGGCGGCCCTTCAGGCGCGCGGCCTCGGCCTTGCCCAGGCCCATCTGCTGATAGTGCTCGGCCTCGATTTCACCGGCGGTCAGCGTCACTACCCAGGTTTCATCTGCCTGGCTGTAAAGGCCATACGCAGCAAGCTCGGCGTCGTCGGCATGCGGCGCAATCACCATCACCCGGCGCCGTTGCAGTTCGACCGCCGGCGTTATCCACAGACGCGGCTCGCCCAGCAGCCGGCAATGGCGACCACGCAGGCGCAATGCGCCGGCCTGGAGCGGCGCAGCCAGGCCGGTCAGGTTGAGGAAGCGCACGCCATCGACGCCACGCTCGAAGGTTTGCCGATCGGCCTGCTCACCCGCCAGCAGCGCGACCTGCGGGTCCAGGAACCGACCGAGCCAGCTGCCTTTTACCCGCAGCTCAAGCACAAGGGTTTCATCGCCCTGTAGCACGCAGTCGGCCTTGAGCAGGCCCGCGTGCAGGCTGGCAGGTACTTGCCGCGCCTGGTCACCGAAGTCGTAGGCGTAGTCCTCGCCGGGTGCGTAGAACAGGTGGTCGGCAAACCAGGCCTCGTGGGCGGCCCAGAGCAGCGGCAACAGCAACAGCGGCAGCCACCACCAGGCCAGTACACCGAGGGCGACCAGCGCAACCAGGCCTGCCAGCAAGCCCAGACGCTTGTTGCGCCGGTGGCGCTTGAGCAACTGCTGCTTACGGCTCACGCCTGATACACCGGCACAGGGTTGCACCAACGGTCCTTGTATTCGCGGTCGGCACGGCCGAACGAGAACCGCAATGGTTTGTTGCGCGCCCGGGCGTCTTCCCAGGCGGCCTGGGTATTGAGGAAACTCAGCACGCTGCCTGGGCTGAAGGCCTTGGTTTCAGGGTCTACACCGCCATTGATGTACTCGACGCTGACCCAGTCCGGCGCTTCGACGCGGTACACCAGCTGAATGGCAATCGGCTTGCCGTCCAGCATCAGCACAGAGCCGATCAGCAGCTCGCGCAGACGCTCCAGCACCTCGGCCATGCGCTCGGCACCGGTGGCAGGGAAGCCCCAGCGGCGCTGGAACAGGTCGCAGTACATGCTGGCGATTTGCTGGGCACTGAAGTCGCTGATCGGGCGCACCACGCCACCCGCCTCTTCCAGCAGGCGCAGTTCGCGGCGCTGGTTGTAGCGGAATTTCTTCGACAGGTCTTCGTGCGCCCGCGCCATCGCCAGCTGTTCCTTCTGTTCCTTGAGGCCCGTGAAACGGCCCTGGCTCAGTTCGGACAGGTAGCGTGCGGTATGGCGCAACGGTGCAGCGGCATCGGCCGCAGCTGGCAGGATGATTTCGGCATTGCCCAAGTCGAACAGGGCTTTTTTGCCGGCACGCTTGAGCACGTCCTTGGCCAGCGCCAAGTGGCGCCCCCAGGTCGGGATGGCGGCTTTCAGCTCGCCGGCCTGATACCAGCCCAGGTAACGTACCGGGATCTGCGCCAGGTCAGCCAGTTGCTCGACCACCAGCGGATGGGTGGCGACACTGCCACCAAAACGCGCCCATGCCTCGGCGTAGGCCTTGGCGTCGATCGTTTGCCACCCGCGCTCGCGGAAGGCCTGGATACGATTGAGCATCAAGCCTGCCCCACCAGTGCACGTACCTGCGGCAACTGCCAGAAGGTCTCGCGTACCGCCTGGTCGGAGAAGCGTTCACGCAGGCGTTGCAGCATGTGCTCAGCACAGGCCTGGCGCTGTTCGGCGCTCAGCGTGGCCATATGCTCCAGGCCCTGAGCCAACTGGGCAGCATCGCCCAACGGGAACAGCACACCCACACCCTCGACCACTTCACGAGCCCCGCCGCAAGCCGTGGCCAGCACCGGTACGCCAGCGACCATGGCTTCGAGCAGGACCATGCCGAACGGCTCGTGGTCGGAGCTCAGGGCGAACACATCGAATGCCTCGAAGTAGCGGCGTGCATCCGGCACCTGGCCCAGGAAGCTCACCTGGCCGGCAATCCCCAGCTCGGCGGCCAAGGCCTTGAGCTCGGCCTCTAGCCGGCCCTTGCCGAGGATCGCCAGGCGCGCGCCGGCCGGCAGCTTGGGCAGCGCCTGGGCAAAACCACGCAACAAAGTGGCCTGGTCCTTGTCCGGGTGCAGGCGACCGACATTGCCGACGACCCACGCCTGCGTGTCCAGGCCCAGAGCCCGGCGAGCCTCGGCGCGCGGCACCAGGGCCGTTTGCAGGGCGTCGATGTCGATGCGGTTATACAAAGTCTGGATGCGTTCGGCTGGCCACTGTGGCAGGCAGCGGCGCATGTCGTCACGCACCGCGTCTGACACGCCCAGCAGGCTCAGGCGCTTGCTGAACAGGTTGGCGAACAGCCGGCGGCCTTTGCGCTCATAGTCGCCAAAGGCATGGTGCACGCCGATCACCGGCAGGCCGGTGCCCAGCAGGGCCACGTAGATGGGCTTGAAGCGGTGGGCAATGCAGAAGGCGAAGTTGCGCTCGGCCGCAATGCGCCGCAAGGCACGGATGGCACCGAGCTTGAGGCCACGCACGGCCTTGGAGCTGAACTCAAGGAACAGCACCTCGTCAGACGCGCAACCGGCCGCCACCTGCGGGTCGGCGGCACCGGTGAGGAACACCGTGGTGACCTGGTAGCCACGCCCCTGGAACAGGCTGGCGTACTGACGGGCACAGTCGAGGAACGGCCCGTCATAGCCATGGCAGAACTGCAGGATGCGCGGTTCAGAGCGGCTGGTCATAGGCGGCCGCGCCGTCCTTCACCACCAGGATGTCTTCCATGATCAGGTACTGCAGGTCCGAGCCGAAGAACATGTTCAGGGCATCGGTCGGCGAGCAGATCATAGGTTCACCGCGACGGTTGAGCGAGGTGTTCAGCGACACGCCATTGCCGGTCAGGTCTTCCAGCGCCTTCATCATGTCGTAGTAGCGCGGGTTGTACTCGCGCTTGAGCACCTGGGCACGCGAAGTACCGTCCTCGTGCACCACTTCCGGTACGCGGGTCTTCCACTCTTCAGCCACTTCGAAGGTGAAGGTCATGAACGGTGCCGGGTGGTCGACCTTGATCATCTGCGGGGCGACGGTGTCGAGCATCGACGGGCAGAAAGGTCTCCAGCGCTCGCGGAACTTGATCTGGTGGTTGATGCGGTCAGCCACGCCTTCGACGCTCGGGCAGCCGATGATCGAACGGCCACCCAGGGCGCGCGGGCCGAACTCCATGCGGCCCTGGAACCAGGCCACCGGGTTGCCGTCGACCATGATCTGGGCGATTTGCTGCGGCATGTTGTCGAGCTTGCGCCACTTGGGCTGGTTCGGGTGACGGGCGCAGGCGGCGATCACGTCTTCGTTGGAGTACGAAGGGCCGAGATACACATGCTCCATCTTCTCCACCGGTACGCCGCGGGCGTGGGAAACATAGGCTGCGGCGCCGACAGCAGTACCGGCGTCGCCGGAGGCCGGCTGGACGAACAGCTCTTTCACGTCCGGGCGGGCGATGATCTTCTGGTTGAGCTTGACGTTCAGCGCGCAGCCGCCGGCGAAGGCCAGCTTGCCGGTTTCACGCAGGGTGTCGCCCAGGTAGTGGTCGATCATCTGCAGCGCCAGCTTCTCGAACAGCGCCTGCATGCTGGCGGCGTAATGGATGTACGGCTCGTCTGCGATGTCGCCTTCGCGCTTGGGGCCCAGCCATTCGATCAGCTTCGGCGAGAAGTAGAAACCCTTGCCCTTCTCTTTATAGCGGCGCAGGCCAATGACGTTGGCGTAATCGGTGTTGATCACCAGTTCGCCGTTTTCGAAGCTGGCCAACCGCGAGAAGTCGTACTTGCTGGCGTCGCCGTACGGCGCCATGCCCATGACCTTGAACTCGCCGTCGAGCATTTCGAAGCCGAGGAACTCGGTGATCGCACCGTACAGGCCACCCAGGGAGTCCGGGTCGAAGAATTCCTTGATCTTGTGGATCTTGCCGTTTTCGCCGTAGCCAAAGAAGGTGGTGGCGTATTCGCCTTTACCATCAATGCCGAGGATCGCGGTTTTTTCCTTGAAGCCAGAGCAGTGGTAGGCACTGGAGGCGTGGGCCAGGTGATGCTCGACCGGCTCGATCTTGACCTTTTTCGGGTCGAAGCCCAGCTGCTCCAGGCACCAGACGATTTTCTTGCGATAGCGCTTGTAGCGACGGTTGCCCATCAGGATCGCATCGAGGGCGCGATCCGGGGCGTACCAATAGCGCTTGGCATAGTGCCAGCGCGCCTTGCCGAACAGGCTGATCGGGGCGAACGGGATGGCTACCACGTCGACGTCGGACGGTTTGATGCCTGCCTGCTCCAGGCAGAACTTCGCCGACTCGTAGGGCATGCGGTTCTTCGCATGCTTGTCACGCACGAAGCGCTCTTCTTCGGCGGCGGCAATCAGCTTGCCGTCAATGTACAGGGCCGCGGAAGGGTCATGGCTAAGGGCGCCGGACAGGCCAAGAATCGTCAATGCCAAGGGATTAGCCTCTTCATTCGGTAAAAATGCGCCAGCGGCCTCATGGGCGGGTGGCGGCTAAAGGGCGGGATTATAACGCAAACATGCGCGCAACGCGGCAACCCGTACTGGCCTCATCGCCGGCAAGCCAGCTCCCACAGGAACACCGCTGCCCTCAAGGGAGATGCAGTACTTGCAGGAGCTGGCTTGCCGGCGATGAGGCCAGTACAGGCAGGCAATACTATTCGGCGATGAGCCAGTCCATGCGATAGCTACCGTCCGTCTGCGCCAGCTCCTTGGCCAGCCACGGCAGCAGCTCCTTGAGCTCTTCTTCCAGGCCCCATGGCGGGTTGGCGATGGCCAGGCCCGAGCCATTAAGGCCCTGCGGGCTGTCCTGGTGGTGCACATACAGCTCGACCCGCAGCAATTTTGGCGCGCCAGTGCTGGTCAGGTCCTGGTAGTAACGCGTCAGCGAGCGCTGGTCCTTGATGGGGTACCAGATAGCCGCGACGGTCTGGCGCATGCGGCTGATGGCCTCTTTCATGGAATGGGTGCAGCGCTTGAGCTCATCGGCCTGCTCGAACGGCGGGTCGATCAGCATGATCGCGCGCTTTTCCTGCACAGGTAGCAGGGCCCTGGGCACATGCCAGCCTTCGCCCAGGTGCACGACCACACGCGGGTCTTTTTTCATGTTCTCTTTGAGCAGCGGCCCGTCTTCAGGATGCTTTTCGTTGAGCAGGGCGCGGTCTTGCTGGCGCATCAGGCGGCGAGCCAGCTCGGGCGAACCGGGGTAGTAACGCAGCTCGCCGTCCGCGTTCAGGCGCTTGATGACGCGCAGGTAGTCGGCAGCCATGGCTGGCACATCATCGCGGCCCCACAAGCGGGCGACGCCTTCCAGGTACTCGCCGGTCCGGGTTGCCTGGTCGCCTTGCAGGTCGTACAGACCAAGCCCGGCGTGGGTATCGATGTAGGCAAATGGCTGCTCCTTGCGCGACATCAAGGCGATGAGGCGGGTCAGCACGATGTGCTTGAGGACGTCGGCGTGGTTGCCGGCGTGGAAGGCGTGACGATAGTTCATGGCAACTCCTGCGGGGGTGGCAAGTTTACCTTGCCTTGCAGACGGAGTCAGGTGCAGCAATCAACCGCAAGCGCCCTCGCGCCGTTGAGAAGCCATGAAAACCCTCATCGTTCGGAATGAATTCCTGATTCGCTGCGCCCCTGCAAATCCCAAGAATCGAGTCTCCACCAACCAGGAGCAAATGAAATGAAAGCTTCCATCCAATACGATAAAACTCAAAACCGCCTGCACGGCAAACTGGGCCTGGACAATGTGCCTTATACCGCCCAGCTCAAACTCAAGAACCCTGAAGGCGTTACTGAGACACTGGTAGTGCCAAGCTCGAAATCCGACGAATGGGAGGTTGGCCTGGACCGGCATGGCCCTGGCAAGTATGAAGCCCTGATCGTGCCACGTGTGGCCGGTGCGTTCGAACCAACGCGGTGCGAGTTCACCCTGTAAGCAATCATCCGCTACAAACGAGTACGGCCCGAACAACACTGTTGTTCGGGCCGTACTCGTTGCCTACCCAGCACTCATCACTTGTCAGCGTGATACGCCGCGTCTGCCGTCTCGAAGCGCTGCACCATTGCCCTGGAGGGGCTGCCCAGCTTGCTCACCAGAACGATGGCGATGCTCGCCAGCAGGAAGCCCGGGATAATTTCGTACAGGCCCCAGGTATCGATCTGCTTCCACAGGATAACGGTCAGTGCACCCACCACGATACCGGCCAGCGCGCCGTTTCGGGTCATGCCTTTCCACAGCACCGAAATCAGCACCACCGGACCGAAGGCGGCACCGAAGCCAGCCCAGGCGTAGGCCACAAGGCCCAGCACGCGGTTTTCCGGGTTGGCAGCCATGGCGATGGCAATCAGGGCCACGGCCAGCACCATCAGGCGACCGACCCACACCAGCTCGAGCTGCGAAGCGTTCTTGCGCAGGAAGGCCTTGTAGAAGTCTTCGGTCAATGCACTGGAGCACACCAGCAACTGGCAGCTCAGGGTGCTCATTACCGCCGCAAGAATGGCCGACAGCAGTACGCCGGCGACCCATGGGTTGAACAGGATCTTGGCCAGCTCTATGAACACACGCTCATGGTTCTCGGTGACCGGGCCCGCCAGGTCAGGGTTGGCCGAGAAGTAGGCGATGCCGAAGAAGCCCACGGCGCAGGTACCGGCCAGGCACAGGATCATCCAGGTCATGGAGATGCGGCGAGCCTTGGCGATCGATTTCACCGAATCGGCGGCCATGAAGCGCGCCAGGATGTGCGGCTGGCCAAAGTAGCCCAGGCCCCAGCCCATCAGCGAGATGATGCCGATGAAGGTAGCACCTTTGAACATGTCGAAATTGGCTGGGTTCACCGCCTCGATGGCAGCAAAGGTGGTGTCGAAACCGCCCGTGGAAATCAGCACGATCACCGGGGTCAGGATGAGCGCGAAGATCATCAGCGAAGCCTGAACCGTATCGGTCCAGCTCACCGCCAGGAAACCACCGACGAAGGTGTAGGCGATGGTCGCTGCGGCGCCAGCCCACAGGGCAGTCTCGTAAGACATGCCAAAGGTGCTTTCGAACAGGCGGGCACCGGCAACGATGCCAGAAGCGCAGTAGATGGTGAAGAACACCAGGATGACGATCGCCGAAATAATCCGCAGCAGGCCGCTATTGTCTTCGAATCGGCTGGAGAAGTAGTCCGGCAGAGTCAGCGCATCGCCGTTGTGCTCGGTCTGGACACGCAACCGGCCAGCGACGAACAGCCAGTTCAGGTAAGCACCAACGGTCAAACCGATGGCGATCCAGGCCTCGGACAGGCCCGAAAAGTAGATGGCGCCCGGCAGGCCCATCAGCAGCCAGCCGCTCATGTCGGATGCCCCGGCAGACAGCGCTGTAACAACGCTACCCAGGCTGCGACCACCCAGAATGTAATCGGAAAGGTTGTTGGTGGCGCGATAGGCGGCGAAGCCGATCAGTACCATTGCTGCGATGTAGACCACGAAAGTGATCGTAAGTGGATTGCCCATGCGTGTGCCCTGGCGTTTGTTTTTATCTCATGCACAACCATAGTCGTGACGGTTGCACCCAGGCGGCGAATCCTATGCAACAACGCAAAGCAGGTGCAACCATTTTTCATTTGGAAGTTGCACCCGCTCGTCAATATTCCGTAGGAGGCACTTTTTTGCTCCTTTTTGGAGCATCACAGGGGTTTTTCATAAGAAAACTCACCCTTAAAGCCCTTATTGAAGGGCATGGAAATGTCTGTCAGACGAGTTGCACCTATAGCGCCAAAAAATGCGGTTGCACCTGGTTGCACCCGAATTGTCCTACAGCTACTCTTGGCGCCAGCTTAGGCCACAGCCGTGGCAATAACGAGGATAAGAAATGGCGACTACCACCCTTGGGGTCAAACTCGACGACCCGACCCGTGAGCGACTCAAAGCAGCTGCGCAGTCCATTGACCGCACGCCGCACTGGTTGATCAAGCAAGCGATCTTCAATTATCTGGAGAAGCTTGAGGGTGGTGCCACCCTGACCGAACTTAACGGCCATGTCGGCAACCTTGTCGACGATGCCGGTGAGATCCCGGCCGACCACAGCCACCAGTGCTTCCTCGAATTTGCCGAGAGCATCCTGCCGCAGTCGGTACTTCGCGCGGCAATCACCGCCGCCTACCGCCGCCCCGAGCAAGAGGTGGTGCCGATGCTGCTGGAACAGGCGCGCCTGAGCGCACCACTGGCCGAAGCCACCAACAAGCTGGCCGCCGGCATTGCCGAAAAACTGCGTAATCAGAAGAGTGCTGGCGGTCGCGCCGGCATCGTCCAGGGCCTGCTGCAGGAGTTCTCGCTGTCGTCCCAGGAGGGCGTGGCGCTGATGTGCCTGGCCGAAGCCCTGCTGCGCATCCCCGACAAGGGCACCCGCGATGCGCTGATCCGCGACAAGATAAGCACCGGCAACTGGCAGCCGCACCTGGGCAACAGCCCGTCGCTGTTCGTCAACGCCGCCACCTGGGGCCTGCTGCTGACCGGCAAGCTGGTCAGCACCCACAACGAATCCGGTCTCACCTCCTCGCTCACCCGCATCATCGGCAAGAGCGGCGAGCCGATGATCCGCAAGGGCGTCGACATGGCCATGCGCCTGATGGGCGAGCAGTTCGTCACCGGTGAGACCATTGCCGAAGCCCTGGCCAACGCCAGCCGCTTCGAGGCCAAGGGTTTCCGCTATTCCTACGACATGCTCGGCGAAGCCGCACTGACCGAGCACGACGCGCAAAAGTACCTGGCCTCCTACGAGCAAGCCATCCACTCGATCGGCAAGGCCTCCCATGGCCGCGGCATCTATGAAGGCCCGGGCATCTCCATCAAGCTGTCGGCGCTGCATCCGCGCTACAGCCGCGCCCAGTACGAGCGCGTGATGGAAGAGCTGTACCCGCGCCTGCTGTCGCTGACCCTGCTGGCCAAGCAGTACGACATCGGCCTGAACATCGACGCCGAAGAAGCCGACCGCCTGGAGCTGTCGCTCGACCTGCTCGAGCGCCTGTGCTTCGAGCCGTCGTTGGCGGGCTGGAACGGTATCGGTTTCGTTATCCAGGCCTACCAGAAGCGCTGCCCGTACGTGATCGACTACGTCATCGACCTGGCCAAGCGCAGCCGCCACCGCCTGATGATCCGCCTGGTAAAAGGCGCCTACTGGGACAGCGAGATCAAGCGCGCCCAGGTCGAAGGCCTGGAAGGCTACCCGGTCTATACCCGCAAGGTGTACACCGATGTTTCCTACGTCGCCTGCGCCCGCAAGCTACTGGCCGTACCAGAAGCCATCTACCCGCAGTTCGCTACCCACAACGCCCACACCCTGTCGGCCATTTACCACATTGCCGGGCAGAACTACTACCCGGGCCAATACGAGTTCCAATGCCTGCACGGCATGGGCGAGCCGCTGTACGAGCAAGTGGTCGGCAAGATTGCCGATGGCAAGCTGAATCGCCCTTGCCGGGTCTATGCGCCGGTTGGTACCCACGAGACGCTGCTGGCCTACCTGGTACGCCGCCTGCTGGAAAACGGCGCCAACACCTCGTTCGTCAACCGCATCGCCGACCACTCGATCTCCATTCAGGAACTGGTCGCCGACCCGGTCGCCAGCATCGAGCGCATGGGCACCCAGGAAGGCAACATCGGCCTGCCACACCCGCGTATCCCGTTGCCGCGCGACCTGTATGGCACTGAGCGGGCCAACTCGGCCGGCATCGACATGGCCAACGAGCACCGCCTGGCGTCACTGTCCTGCGCCATGCTGGCCACCGCTCACAACGACTGGAAGGCCGCCCCGATGCTGGCCTGCGCCGCCAGTGAAAGCGCTGCCGCGCCGGTACTGAACCCAGCGGATCACCGCGACGTGGTCGGCCATGTACAGGAAGCCACCGTTGCCGACGTGGACAACGCCATCCAGTGCGCTTTGAACGCCGCGCCGATCTGGCAGGCCACCCCACCCGCCGAGCGCGCTGCCATTCTGGAACGCACCGCCGACCTGATGGAGGCCGAAATCCAGCCGCTGATGGGTCTGCTCATCCGCGAAGCCGGCAAGACCTTCGCCAACGCCATCGCTGAAGTGCGTGAAGCCGTGGACTTCCTGCGCTACTACGCCGTGCAGGCACGCAACGATTTCAGCAACGACGCCCACCGCCCCCTGGGCCCAGTGGTGTGCATCAGCCCATGGAACTTCCCGCTGGCGATCTTTACCGGCCAGGTAGCTGCGGCCCTGGCTGCCGGCAACCCGGTGCTGGCGAAGCCCGCCGAGCAAACCCCGCTGATCGCCGCCCAGGCCGTGCGCCTGCTGCTGGAAGCCGGCATCCCCGAGGGCGTGCTGCAACTGCTGCCGGGCCGCGGCGAAACCGTCGGCGCCGGCCTGGTGGGTGACGAGCGCGTTAAAGGCGTGATGTTCACCGGTTCCACCGAGGTTGCCCGCCTGCTGCAGCGCAACGTCGCCGGCCGCCTGGACAACCAGGGCCGCCCGATCCCGCTGATTGCCGAAACCGGCGGCCAGAACGCGATGATCGTCGACTCCTCGGCGCTGACCGAGCAGGTGGTGATCGACGTGGTGTCCTCGGCCTTCGACAGTGCCGGCCAGCGTTGCTCGGCCCTGCGCGTGCTGTGCCTGCAGGAAGACTCCGCCGACCGCGTAATCGAAATGCTCAAGGGCGCCATGGCCGAAAGCCGTCTGGGCTGCCCTGACCGCCTGGCCGTGGACATTGGCCCGGTGATCGACGCCGAAGCCAAGGCCGGCATCGAGAAGCACATCCAGGGCATGCGCGAGAAAGGCCGCGCGGTCTATCAGGTGGCCATTGCCGACGCGACCGAGGTCAAACGTGGCACCTTCGTGATGCCGACCCTGATCGAGCTGGAAAGCTTCGACGAACTGAAGCGTGAAATCTTCGGCCCGGTGCTGCACGTGGTGCGTTACAACCGCCGCAACCTGGACCAACTGATCGAGCAGATCAACAACTCCGGCTACGGCCTGACCCTCGGCGTGCATACCCGCATCGACGAGACCATCGCCAAGGTGGTGGAAACCGCCAACGCCGGCAACATGTACGTCAACCGCAACATTGTGGGTGCAGTGGTGGGCGTGCAGCCGTTCGGTGGTGAAGGCCTGTCTGGCACCGGCCCGAAAGCCGGCGGCCCACTGTACCTGTACCGCCTGTTGTCGACCCGCCCGGCCGATGCCATTGGCCGCCACTTCCAGCAGCAGGACGGCGAAGGCAAGCCAGACCGCACCCTGCACGAACAGCTGGTCAAGCCGCTGCACGGCCTGAAGGCCTGGGCCCAGAGCAACCAACTGGCCGACCTGGCTGCGCTCTGTGACCAGTTCGCCAGCCAGTCGCAGAGCGGCATCGCCCGCCTGCTGCCAGGCCCGACCGGCGAGCGCAACAGCTACACCATCCTGCCGCGTGAGCACGTGCTGTGCCTGGCCGACAACGAGGCTGACCTGCTGGCGCAGTTGGCCGCCGTACTGGCCGTCGGCAGCTCGGCGGTGTGGGCAGACAGCGAGCCTGGCAAAGCCCTGCGTGCCCGCCTGCCGCGTGAGCTGCAGGCCAAGGTGAAGCTGGTGGCAGACTGGAACAAGGATGAAGTGGCGTTCGACGCCGTGATCCACCATGGCGACTCGGATCAGCTGCGCAGCGTCTGCCAGCAGGTGGCCAAGCGTGCCGGTGCCATCGTCGGTGTGCACGGGCTGTCCAGCGGGGATCACCAGATTGCGCTGGAGCGGTTGGTGATTGAGCGGGCGGTGAGTGTGAACACTGCTGCTGCCGGCGGTAATGCCAGCTTGATGACCATTGGCTGAGGCTGAGGGTTGTTGAAAAAAGGAGAGCTTCGGCTCTCCCTTTTTTATGGGGGTTTGTCGTGAGATTGGGGTGGGCTGACAGGTGCTCGCCACGACATTATCTGCGCCTGCAAGACCGAGCGCCGCCCGCGCGGCGCATCGCGACGCAAGGCCGCTCCCACATCTGTTTCGGGCCAGTCTCTCCTGTGCCTATGGCGCGCGCACCCTGGGTGCATGGCTGGAGATCGATAAAGAGCGACTGCGCCCACTTCAATACCGCATGGAACAAACAAGGCGGACAGCGGTGGCCTCACAGAATGGACTGGCCCGGAACAAATGTGGGAGCGGCCTTGCGTCGCGATGCGCCGCGCGGGCGGCGCTCGGTCTTGCAGGCGCAGAAAATGTTGTGACTAACACCTGGCCGCCTTCACGCAACCGGAAGGCAAGCCCTCACTGCTTCATGCCCAACTCGGCATCATCCATCAGTGCCTTTGCCATGGCACTCAGGTAATGGGCAGCCCATATCATCATTGGCTTCTCATCCATCAGCCCGGTAATGGTCAGTTCGCGCACATAGCCCATCAATTCCGACGACTGCTCGCGGGCATCCATGCACGGGATACCGGGCTCGATGCGGAACAATGGATGCGTGCCGTTTTCGCCCTGGTAGAAAGTTGTCTTGCCGACGGTGAACTGGGGGTCTTCTGTTGTCATTGTTCAATCCCCTGATAATTCTCGACTGCCTGGCCTGGCCCTTTCGCGGGTTTACCCGCGAAGAGGCCAGCCCAGGCAACACATTACGCAGCCTCAATGCACAGGCCTGGCCTCAGCGGGCATCTGCACCTGAACCAATGCAGACTCAAGCAAAGCCCGCAGCGCCTCCAGTTCATGCATCGTGGTCATCATCAGGATCGAAGCCGGCGACCTGGGCTGCAGCTGTATGGCGTGGTGCACCACGGTTGCGGCACACAGCGCGTGATCCGTGGCCTGGATCAGGGTGTCTTCAAGGGAATGGGCGTTAAGGGGTGGATCGGGGACTATCTTCAGCATCATGGTTCACCTAGTGATAAAGGCCACTACACACCTGCTGTCAAACAAGAGGGTGGCAGCTGTACATGGGTTGACAGACCGGTAGGCAAACCAAAACCCGGCGCACACGAAGTGCCCCATGCACAGCTGCCATAAAGGCAAAGCGATGCGGTTTGACCTAAGCGGCCTGTCAAAGCCGGTCACTGATTTGGCAGCGACCACCCGAGACTAGGGCCCGATCCAGAGCACCGCAATGGCTTGAAGGGGGTTGGGAGTATGTTTGGGAAATGGACTACATGGAATAGGTGAAAACCTAAAATGATCTGCCGAAACTGGCCGGAATGCGGTGAGGCTGGAAGGTGTTCGCTCACCTTTTGCAGCGCCTGTGAAATCGCGCGCCGCCCGCGCGGCGCATCGCGACGCAAGGCCGCTCCCACATCTGTTTCGGGCCAGTCTCTCCTGTGCCTATGGCGCGCGCACCCTGGGTGCATGGCTGGAGATCGATAAAGAGCGACTGCCCCCCCTTCAATACCGCATGGAACAACCAAGGCGGACAGCGGTGGCCTTACAGGATGGATTGGCCCGAAACAAATGTGGGAGCGGCCTTGCGTCGCGATGCGCCGCGCGGGCGGCGCTCGGTCTTGCAGGCGCAGAAAAAATCAAGGCAAGCACCTGTATGCCCCACCCGTTCTAAACCCATATCACCCAAACCTATTAACCTCCCCCCACCCCACCCGATTCCCTACACTCGCAGCATCCCGCCTCAGGACCGCCCCCATGCCCGAGACCCTGCTCAGCCCCCGCAACCTGGCCTTTGAGCTCTACGAAGTGCTCGACGCCCAAGCCCTCACCCAGCGCCCGCGCTTTGCCGAGCACAGCCGCGAAACCTTCGACGCGGCACTGGCTACCGCCCGCATCATCGCCGAAAAGTACTTCGCCCCGCACAACCGCAAGGCCGACGAAAACGAGCCGCGCTACGTGGACGGCCGCGCTGAACTGATCCCCGAGGTCAAGCCTGCCGTCGACGCATTTCTCGAAGCCGGCTTCCTCAACGCCAACCGGGACTTCGAGTTCGGCGGCATGCAGCTGCCCAGCCTGGTTTCGCAGGCCTGCTTCGCTCACTTCCAGGCTGCCAACGCCGGCACCACGGCCTACCCGTTCCTGACCATGGGCGCAGCCAACCTGATCGAAAGTTTCGGCACAGAGGAACAGAAGCGTCTGTTCCTGCAGCCAATGATCGAGGGCCGCTACTTCGGCACCATGGCGCTGACCGAGCCCCACGCTGGCTCGTCTCTGGCCGACATCCGCACCCGTGCCGAACCTGCGGGCGACGGCAGCTACCGGCTCAAGGGCAACAAAATCTTCATCTCCGGTGGCGACCACGAACTGTCGGAAAACATCGTGCACATGGTGCTGGCAAAGCTGCCGGACGCACCGCCCGGGGTGAAAGGCATCTCGCTGTTCATCGTGCCCAAGTACAACGTCAACCCCGACGGCAGCCGTGGCCCGCGCAACGACGTGCTGCTGGCCGGGCTGTTTCACAAGATGGGCTGGCGCGGTACCACCTCCACCGCGCTGAACTTCGGCGACAACGACCAGTGCGTCGGCTACCTGGTCGGCCAGCCGCACCAAGGCCTGGCCTGCATGTTCCAGATGATGAACGAGGCGCGTATCGGCGTTGGCATGGGCGCGGTGATGCTCGGATACGCCGGCTACCTGTATTCGCTGGAATATGCCCGCCAACGGCCGCAAGGCCGGCTGCCGGACAACAAAGACCCGCTCAGCCCGGCGGTGCCGATCATCGCGCACACCGATGTGAAACGTATGCTGCTGGCACAGAAGGCGTACGTGGAAGGCGCCTTCGACCTGGGCCTTTACGCCGCGCGCCTGTTCGACGATACCCACACCGCCGATGACGAAACGTCCCGCACACAAGCGCAGGCGCTGCTCGACCTGCTGACCCCGATCGTCAAGTCGTGGCCCTCGACGTTCTGCCTCAAGGCCAACGAACTGGCTATCCAGATTCTCGGCGGCCACGGCTACACCCGCGAATACCCAGTGGAGCAGTACTACCGCGATAACCGCCTGAACCCGATTCACGAGGGTACCGAGGGCATCCAGTCTCTCGACTTGCTTGGGCGCAAACTGGCCCAGAACAATGGTGCCGGGCTCAAGCAACTCATTCGGCTTATGGCAGCAACTGGCGAGCGCGCCAGCCACAACCCAAACCTTGACCCCCTGCGCCAGCCGCTGGAGCAATTGGTCAACCGCCTGCAAAGCGTAACCTTGGTACTGCTCGGCGATCTGGCCAAAGGCAAAGTCGCTGACACCTTGGCCAATTCGGCCCTGTACCTCAAAGCCTTCGGTCACTGCGTGATCGGCTGGCGCTGGCTGGAACAGGCCATTCACGCCGAGCTTGGCCTGCAGAAAGGTCACCCTGCCGATCGCGACTTCTATCAGGGCAAGCTGCAGGCCGCGCGTTATTTCCTGACCTGGGAAGTACCGGGCTGCCATAATGAGCTGGCATTGCTAGAGGCGCGCGACAACACTTGCCTCACCATGCAGGACGAGTGGTTCTAAGGGGGAGCCACCGTGTACACGGAGGCTTTTGCATGTTCGATTCCAGCGCCCTGCTGCGCCAGCGCTTTGCCGCGCTGCGCAGTACGGCCGAGTTGTTTTCCCTGCGCCATGTGAAACAGTCGCACCAGGCGCTGTCGGTTCGCCGCAATGTTGCCGAACCGCCGCTCTTCAGCCAGGACGAAGGCGCCATGCTCACCGCGCGGGTCAATGGCGTGGAGGCCTATGCGGCCACCGCCGACCTCTCCCAGGCTGGCCTGCAACGCGCATTGGAACAAGCCGAGGCGCTGGCCCGGCAGATTGCCCGACACAGCCTGCTGGACCTGCGCAACCAGCCGGTGACCAGCGCACGCCACGACCATATCTCGCCCAACTTCGACCAGCCCGGCCCCTCCCTCTCCGACTGCCTTGGCCTGCTCGCCGCCGAATCGGCCAGCGTGCCCAAAGACAGCCGTCTGGTGGACTGGCAGGCCAGTCTGGGCCTGAGCCTGGTGGAGCAAACCTACCTGAACTCCGCGGGCGCCGAACTGCGCCACGCACAGCGTTTCCTGTTCCCGGGGCTGGGCGTAACCGCCAGCGATGGCCAGGACAGCCAGAGCCGCAGCCTGGGCCGCGACAACTTCGGCCAGCAGGGCGGTTTCGAAATCATCGAGCGCTGCGGGCTGGTCGGCGCCGCCCGGCGGGTGGCCGACGAGGCACTGCAACTGCTGCTGGCCCCCAACACCCCCAGCGGCCCGCGCGACCTGCTGCTGATGCCCGACCAGATGATGCTGCAGATCCACGAGTCCATCGGCCACCCGCTGGAAATGGACCGCATCCTTGGCGACGAGCGCAACTACGCGGGCACCAGCTTCGTCAAAGCCAGCGACTTCGGCCACCTGCAGTACGGCTCCCGTCTGTTGAACGTGACCTTCGACCCGACCATCGGCGAAGAACTGGCCAGCTACAGCTTTGATGATGACGGCACCCCGGCCAGCAAGCAGTTCCTGATCCGCGACGGCTTGCTGCTGCGCCCACTGGGCGGCGCGCTGTCGCAGTTCCGCTCAGGCCTGGACGGCGTGGCCAACAGCCGCGCCTGTGGCTGGAACCGTGCGCCGATCGACCGTATGGCCAACCTCAACATCGAGCCGGGTGACCAGAGCCTGCACCAGCTGATCCAGGGCATCGAGCACGGCATCCTGATGCGTACCAACCGCTCCTGGTCCATCGACGATGCGCGCAACAAGTTCCAGTTTGGCTGTGAATGGGGCCAGTTGATTGAAAACGGCGAGCTCAAAGGCATCGTCAAAAACCCCAACTACCGTGGCATCTCCGCGCAGTTCTGGCGCAACCTGTCGGCCGTCGGCGACCGCAGTACCTTCCAGGTGCTGGGCACGCCCAACTGCGGCAAGGGCGAACCCAACCAGGTGGTGCGGGTCGGCCACGCATCGCCGGCCTGTGTGTTCCGCCAGATCGATGTATTCGGAGGAGACGCCTGATGAAGCATGCTTTCGAAACCCTGGTTGCGGATGTGCGCGCCGCCCTGCAAGCAGGCGAGCAGTTCACCCTCGGCTACAGCGCAGAACAGTCGCAATTCGTGCGCTTCAATCACGCCAAGGTTCGCCAGGCCGGTGAAGTGAGCCAGGCCAGCGCGCAGCTGCGGCTGGTGCGCGATGGGCGCCAGGCGGAACAGCAGGTGACCTTGAGTGGCGACGTGCAACTGGATCGCCAGCGCCTGAGCGATGCGCTTGAGCAGCTGCGCCAGACCTTGCCGCTGCTGGCCCTCGACCCTTACCTGCGCCTGGACGAAAGCGCCTGGCACAGCCACAGCCAGCAGGAACACCCCCTGCCCGCACTGGACGAAGTACTGGCCCTGCTCGACCGTGAAGCTGGCGACCTGGACCTGGTCGGCATCTACGCCGCCGGCCCGATCTGCCGGGGCTTTGCCAGTTCCTTCGGGGCCTTCGGCTGGCACCAGGCCAACAGCTTCAACTTTGACTGGAGCCTGTTCCACGAAAACGGCCAGGCGGTGAAGGCCAACTGTGCCGGCCAGCTGTGGAGCGCCGACGACTTCATCGCACGCTTGCGCCAGGCACGTGAACAACTGGGGTTCCTGGGTCGCACGGCGGTCACCCTCAAGCCCGGCAGCTACCGCGCCTACCTGGCGCCTGCGGCCATGGACGAAATTGCCGGCATGTTGTGCTGGGGCGGGTTTTCCGCGCAGGCCCTCGCCACCGGCAACAGCGCCTTGCAGCGCCTGTACAACGGCGATGCACGGTTAAGCCCGCTGGTGAGCTTCACCGAACAGGTCAGCGGCTCGCTGAGCCCGGCGTTTTCCGATGAAGGAGCGCCACGCCTGGATGTGCCGTTGATCCAGCAAGGCGCAGCGCTGCAACGCTTGGTCAGTGCGCGCAGTGCGGCCGAGTTCGAACTGCAGGCCAACGGTGCCGACAGCTACGAGTCGCCCTGCGCGCTCAGCCTGGCGCCTGGCAACCTGGCCAGCGAACAGATCCTTGAGCGGCTAGGCACCGGGCTGTACATCAGCAACCTGTGGTACCTGAACTACTCTGACCTGCCGGCAGCGCGGATGACCGGGCTGACCCGCTTCGCGACCTTCTGGGTGGAAAACGGGCAGATCCAGGGGCCGGTGAGCACCATGCGCTTCGATGACAGCCTGTACAGCCTGCTGGGTAGCCAGCTGGAGGACCTGACCCGGGAGCGCGAGATGATCTTGTCGACCAGCACCTATGGGCAGCGCAGCACCGGGTCGA
>NZ_JBNRIK010000001.1:204767-227096 GCF_053557975.1 Pseudomonas sp. XP2 | reverse complement strand
GGGGGCGCGGGCTGCCCCCGCGAAGAGGCCGGCACAGACAAAAGAGGACGTCATGCCTGAGCGCACCCCGCTGGACCCCGTCACCGCCCGCTGGATCCCCTGGGTGGTAGCCATCGCTTTCTTCATGCAATCCCTGGACGGCACCATCCTCAACACTGCGCTGCCGGCCATGGCCCGTTCACTCGCTGAAGACCCGCTGCGCATGCAGGGTGTGATCATCGCCTACATGCTCACGGTGGCCCTGCTGATCCCCGCCTCGGGCTGGATTGCAGACCGCTTTGGCACCAAGCGCATCTTCTTCAGCGCCATCTTGCTGTTCAGCTTCGGCTCGCTGCTGTGCGCCGCCGCCAACAGCCTCGGTTTTCTGATCTTCGCCCGCGTCGTGCAGGGCCTGGGCGGTGCGCTGATGCTGCCGGTCGGGCGGCTGGTGGTGCTGCGCGCTTACCCGCGCAGCGAGCTGGTGCGGATCATGAGCTTCATCACCATCCCAGGCCTGCTCGGGCCATTGCTAGGGCCAACCGTCGGCGGCTGGCTGGTGGAAATCCTCAGCTGGCACTGGATCTTCCTGCTCAACCTGCCAGTAGGGCTGATCGGCTGCATTGCCGTGTGGAAGTTCATCCCGGACCTGCGCGGCGCGGAGCGAACCTCGTTCGACGGCCCTGGATTCCTGCTGTTTGGCGCAGCCATGGTACTCATCACCATCGCCATGGAAGGCCTGGGCGAATTGCACCTGCCGCACCTGCGGGTGATGTTGTTGCTGTTCGCCGGCATGGCCTGCCTGGCCGCCTACTGGCTGCGTGCCGGGCGCGACCCCGAGCCGCTGTTCTCGCCCAGCCTGTTCCGCGTGCGCACCTTCGCCATCGGGATCCTCGGCAACCTGTTCGCTCGCCTGGGTAGCGGCGCCCTGCCGTTCCTCGTGCCGTTGCTGCTGCAGGTGGCGCTGGGCTACTCGCCGGCGCAGGCCGGCATGAGCATGATCCCGCTGGCAGCGGCGGCCATGCTGGCCAAGTCGATTGCCCGGCCGCTGATCGAACGGTTCGGTTATCGCATCATTCTCACTGGCAACACGTTGCTGCTGGGGGTGCTGCTGGCAAGCCTGGGGCTGGTGGACGAGCAGACGCCCTATTGGCTGCTGCTGGTACAACTTGGCCTTCTGGGCGCGGTGAACTCCATGCAGTTCACCGCGATGAACACGGTTACCCTGATCGACCTCGACGACGCCAGCGCCAGCAGTGGCAACAGCCTGCTGTCAGTAGTCGCACAGTTGGCGCTGAGCTTGGGCGTAGCCTGTGCCGGCGCCCTGCTGGGCGGCTTTACCGCAGCGGGCAGTGCCGAAGGCGTGGAGACCACCCTCGGCGCCTTCCAGCTGACGTTTGTCACCATTGGCATAATGGCGATGCTGGCGGCAGCGATCTTCCTGCAACTGGCGCCGACGGACGGAAGGCGTGCCCGTCGTCCGGAACAACACATGGAACCGTAGGGCGAATGGCCACGAGGCTGGTAGACTGTGCGGCATTTTTTCGCTTCGCAACGCAGGCCCGCCTCGTGACCACCGAATCCACCGCCTTTGCCACTTTGCCGTTGTCCGCCGCCATGCTGGCGAACCTGGACGCCCTCGGCTATGCCTCGATGACGCCGATCCAGGCCCAGAGCCTGCCCGTCATCCTCAAGGGTCAGGACCTGATCGCCCAGGCCAAGACCGGCAGCGGCAAGACCGCCGCCTTCGGCATCGGCCTGCTCAACCCGATCAACCCGCGCTACTTCGGCTGCCAGGCGCTGGTGCTGTGCCCTACCCGCGAGCTCGCCGACCAGGTGGCCAAAGAGCTGCGCCGCCTGGCCCGCGCCGAGGACAACATCAAGATCCTGACCCTGTGCGGTGGCGTTTCGCTGGGCCCGCAGATCGCTTCGCTGGAGCACGGTGCGCACATCATCGTCGGCACCCCGGGGCGCATCCAGCAGCACCTGGACAAAGGCACCCTGGTGCTCGACGGCCTGAACACGCTGGTGCTGGACGAAGCCGACCGCATGCTCGACATGGGTTTCTTCGACGCCATCGCCAGCATCATCGGCAAGACCCCATCGCGCCGCCAGACCCTGCTGTTCTCGGCCACCTACCCGTCCGGCATCAAGCAGCTGGCCGCCGACTTCATGCGCAACCCGCAACAGGTCAAGGTCGAGAGCCTGCACACCGACAACCAGATCGAACAGAGCTTCATCGAGATCGACCCACAGCACCGCCTTGAAGCCGTCACCCGTGTGCTCGGCCACTACCGCCCGCAATCCTGCGTGGCGTTCTGCTTCACCAAGCAGCAGTGCGAGGACGTGGTTGCCCACCTGACGGCCAAGGGCATCGTCGCCCAAGCCTTGCACGGTGACCTGGAGCAGCGCGACCGTGACCAGGTACTGGCCATGTTCGCCAACCGCAGCAGCTCGGTGCTGGTGGCCACCGACGTGGCCGCACGCGGCCTGGACATCGATGGCCTGGACATGGTCATTAACGTGGAACTGGCGCGTGATGCAGAAATCCACGTGCACCGCGTGGGCCGTACAGGCCGTGCCGGCGAGAAAGGTGTTGCGGTCAGCCTGGTGGCGCCAGCCGAAGGCCACCGTGCCCAGGCCATCGAAGACCTGCAGAAAAGCCCGCTGCGCTGGGACTCGCTGGACAGCTTGAAGAACAAGGGCGGTGAACCGCTGCTGCCCGTGATGACCACGCTGTGCATTGCCGCAGGCCGCAAGGACAAACTGCGCCCTGGGGATATTCTTGGTGCGCTGACCGGTGATGCCGGCATCCCGGGCAAGCAGGTGGGCAAGATTGCCATCTTCGACTTCCAGGCGTTTGTTGCCGTCGAGCGCGCCCTGGCCAAGCAGGCCATGCAGCGGCTGAACAGCGGCAAGATCAAGGGCCGCGCCCTGAAAGTCCGTATTCTCTAAAATTCGGCAAGGTCCCTGTGGGTGCTCCGATTAACCCGCTTCCACAGGGTTCAGCATTTCAAATCTGAAGGTTCATACCGTGCACTCCACCGACGTGATCATCCTCGGCGCCGGCGCCGCAGGCCTGATGTGCGCCCAGCTCAGCGCCCGCCGTGGCCGCCGGGTGCTGCTGCTCGACCACGCCAACAAGCCCGGCAAAAAAATTCTCATGTCCGGCGGCGGCCGCTGCAATTTCACCAACATGTACACCGAGCCAGCCAACTTTCTGTCGCACAACGCGCACTTCTGCAAGTCGGCCCTGGCCCGCTACACCCAGTGGGACTTCATCGAACTGGTGTGCAAGCATGGCGTTGCGTATCACGAGAAGAAACTCGGCCAGCTGTTCTGCGACAACAAGGCCAGCGACATCCTCGACATGCTGCTGGCCGAATGCGACGAGGCCGGCGCCGAGATCCGCATGCACACCAGCATCGAACACATCGAGAAGACCGAAAGCGGCTACCTGCTGCAGACCAGCGGCGGCCAGTTCGCCTGCCAGTCACTGGTGATCGCCACCGGCGGCCTGTCGATCCCGACCCTGGGCGCCACCGGCTTCGGCTACCAGGTGGCGCGCCAGTTTGGCCACACCCTGCTGCCAACCCGCGCCGGGCTGGTGCCGTTCACCATCACCGAGCCCCAACTCAAGGCACTGTGCACCGAGTTGTCCGGCACCTCGCTGGACTGCACCGCCAGCTGCAACGGCACCAGCTTCCGCGAGAACCTGCTGTTCACCCACCGCGGGCTGAGCGGCCCGGCGATCTTGCAGATTTCGTCGTTCTGGGAAGCCGGTGACACGGTCGAGATCAACCTGCTGCCGGACCGCGATGCGCTGACCTGGCTGCAACAGATGCAGGCCGAACGTGCCAATGCCGAGCTGAAGACCGTGCTGGGCGAGGTATTCACCCGCAAGCTGGCCAACCTGCTGGCCGAGCAATGGTTCGAGTCCAGGCCGATGAAGCAGTACACCCCTGCGGAACTGGCACAGATCGCCGAAAAACTGGCGAACTGGCAAGTGGTGCCGGCCGGCACCGAAGGCTACCGCACCGCCGAAGTGACCCTGGGCGGCGTGGATACCCGCGAGGTGTCGTCCAAGACCATGGAATCGCTGAAAAGCCCCGGGCTGTATTTCATCGGGGAAGTGCTGGATGTCACTGGCCACCTGGGTGGCTTCAACTTCCAGTGGGCGTGGGCGTCGGCCAACGCCGCAGCGCAGTTCGTGTAGAGTAGAATCCATTCAGCAGCACGGAACGCTTCTTGCTGGCCCGTGCTTGGAGCCGTTACTGGGGCCGCCGCGCGCCCCAATAACCGGCCCTGAAAGGTATTCTTCTGATCACTGCCTAGCAGGCCATCATGTCATCGAGCTCGTTCCGTCAGTCACTGCGTCGCCTGTGGGGCCAAGACAAGTTCAGCTACAGCATCCGGGTCACCATCGCCCTCACCGGCAGCCTGGCCCTGTGCTGGTACCAGAACGAGATGGCCCTGCTGATTCCGCTGTTCCTCGGCATTATCGCCAGCGCCCTGGCCGAAACCGACGATAGCTGGCAGGGCCGCCTCAGCGCCCTGGCCGTTACATTGGTGTGTTTCGCCATCGCTGCACTGGCGGTCGAGTTGCTGTTTCCCTACCCCTGGATCTTTGCCGTCGCCCTGGCCTTGGCGGCGTTTGGCCTGACCATGCTCGGCGCCTTGGGCGAGCGCTATGGTGCGATTGCCTCGGCGACACTGATCACGGCGGTTTACACCATGATCGGGGTGGACCAGCGCGGCGGCCAAGTCACGGACTTCTGGCACGAACCGCTGCTGCTGGTGGCTGGGGCGGCCTGGTACGGGCTGCTTTCGGTACTGTGGCAGGCACTGTTTTCCAACCAGCCTGTGCAGCAGAGCCTGGCCAAGCTGTTCTTCGAACTGGGCAGTTACCTCAAGCTCAAGGCCAGCCTGTTCGAGCCCATCCGCACCCTCGACGTCGAGGCCAGGCGCCTGGAGCTGGCCCAGCAGAACGGCAAGGTGGTGGCAGCGCTCAACGCAGCCAAGGAGATCATCCTGCACCGGGTGGGCAACAGCCAGCCAAACTCCAAGGTCAGCCGCTACCTGAAGCTGTACTTCCTGGCCCAGGACATTCACGAGCGGGTCAGTGCCTCGCACTACCCCTACAACGGCCTGACCGAGGCGTTTTTCCACAGCGACGTGATGTTCCGCTGCCAGCGCCTGCTGCGTAAACAAGGCTCGTCCTGCCAGGAGCTGGCCCGCTCGATCCGCCTGCGCCAGCCGTTTGTGCTGGCCAGTGGTTACCCAGAAGCCCTCGAAGACCTCAACGCTTCGCTGGAGCACCTGCGCCTCCAGAACAACCCGGCCTGGCGCAGCCTTTTGCGCTCGCTGCGGGCACTGGCCGCCAACCTGGCAACACTGGACCGCCTGCTGAGCGCCGCCAGCAACCCGGACAGCCTGGCCGATGCCAGCGACAGCAGCCTGCTCGACCGCTCGCCACGCTCGCTGAAAGACGTATGGACACGCCTGCGCACCCAGCTCACGCCGACCTCGCTGTTGTTCCGCCATGCCCTGCGCCTGCCGCTGGCGCTGTCGATCGGCTACGGCATGGTGCACCTGATTCACCCGACCCAGGGCTACTGGATCATCCTGACCACGCTGTTCGTGTGCCAGCCCAACTACGGGGCAACCCGGCGCAAACTGGTGCAGCGAATTTTCGGCACTGCCGTCGGCCTGACAGTGGGCTGGGCCTTGTTCGACCTGTTCCCCAACCCGGTCATCCAGTCTTTGTTCGCCGTGGTCGCCGGGGTGGTGTTCTTCGTCAACCGCACCACCCGCTACACCTTGGCCACGGCCGCGATCACCTTGATGGTGCTGTTCTGCTTCAATCAGATCGGCGATGGCTATGGGCTGTTCCTGCCACGCTTGTTCGATACCCTGGTGGGCAGCCTGATCGCCATTCTGGCGGTGTTCCTGTTCCTGCCTGACTGGCAAGGACGACGGTTGAACAAGGCACTGGCCAATACCCTGGCCTGCGCCAGCGTGTACCTGCGCCAGATCATGCAGCAGTATGCCCATGGCAAGCGGGACGACCTGGCCTACCGCCTGGCCCGGCGCAATGCCCATAACGCCGACGCGGCGCTGTCCACTACCCTGGCCAACATGCTGATGGAGCCAGGGCATTTCCGAAAGGAGGCCGACGTTGGCTTCCGCTTCCTGGTGTTGTCGCACACCTTGCTCAGCTACCTCTCGGGGCTGGGCGCGCACCGCGACACGGCCTTGCCGGCAGAGGTGCAGGAGCAGTTGATCGAAGGCGCCGGGCAAAGCCTGGCCAGCAGCCTGGACGAGATTGCCAACGGCCTGGCCGCGCGGTTACCGGTGGCGATTCACAGCGATGCCGAAGAGGCGCTGGCCAATGCACTGGAGCAGATGCCGGAAGAGCTGGATGAACATCAGCGGTTGGTGCAGACACAGTTGGCGTTGATTTGCCGACAGTTGGGGCCGTTACGGACCTTGGCGGCACACCTGATCAAGGAAGGTGCCCCGGCCTGATTGCTTTATTGCCTGTGCTGGCCTCTTCGCGGGCTCGCCCGCTCCCACAGGTACTGCACATATCTCAGGTTCTGTGAGGTCTCTGTGGGAGCGGGCAAGCCCGCGAAGAGGCCAGCACAGCGATTCAGATCAGAAGCCATGCTGGCGCATCAGCCGGGCATAGCTGCCATCGGCCTTCATCGCCGCAATCGCC
The DNA here is from genome assembly GCF_053557975.1 of Pseudomonas sp. XP2. Lineage (NCBI taxonomy): Bacteria > Pseudomonadati > Pseudomonadota > Gammaproteobacteria > Pseudomonadales > Pseudomonadaceae > Pseudomonas > Pseudomonas sp. XP2. The sequence continues at coordinate 220,399 of NZ_JBNRIK010000001.1, read as the reverse complement.
TGCTCGAAGCGCTCGACGATGCGCTTATGTTCCGGGTGCTTCAGGCTCACCAGAATATGCAGGGTGTTCTCCCCTAGCGGCGGCTCGACCAGCATCACCCCATCACGCACTTCCTGCGGCTCACGCTGCAGGTTGTAGCGGGCCACATACTCGTCTTCCACCGCCAGGTTCACCCGCCCTGCCGCCAGCATTCGCACCGCCGATGAAAAGTTGCGCACCGGCACCTTGTGCAGGCGGGTATCGCCGTCAAATTCCGGCGAGTAGGCGTAATCACGCACCACGGCGATGCTGTAGGCGTACAAATCCGACTGGCGCTTGTAGTGGAATGTCTCACCCTTGCGTTGCAACAGATGAATACGGTTAGTCAGGTAAGCGTTGGAAAACTGCCCGATGTTGGCGCGTGAGTCGTTGTACCAGGCATTGATCAGTACGTCGTAGCGCCCCTCGCCTACCCCCAGCAGCGCCCGCGCCCAGGGCGCCTCTTCATAGCCGCTGGTGTAGCCGGCACGGGCCAGCGCCGTGGTGACGATGCTGGTCGCCAGGCCGCCGCCCGGCATATTGGCATCAGTAAACGGTGGCCAGCTATCAGCCACCAGGCGCAGCTTGCCGTGACCCGGTGCGGGGGTTGCCAGCATCATTGCCAGTAACCCCAGAACACAAAGCAGTGGCCGCATGCTCACGTCCTTTCGTTATGGAGGGCACACACTGCCGACGAGATTACACAAAGCTGCCGCCGAGGGCAGCCGCCAATAGTGTCATTTAGCCTCTATTTTGGCCGAAGGGCATAGACCATGCGATGATCGAAGGCCCACTCAAGGAGTTCGCGCCAATGTCCGTCGACTGGCTCTGCAAGCACCACACCGACCTCGGCAAAGACCAGCTGTACGCCATTCTCCAATTGCGCACGGAAGTGCTCGTGGTGGAGCAGCGCTGCGCCTATCAGGAAGTCGATGGCCAGGACCTTACGGACGATACCCTGCACCTCATGGCCTGGCAGGATGACAAGCTGGTGGCGTACCTGCGCCTGCTCGATCCGCAGTCCCAAGGCGGGGATGTGGTGATCGGGCGAGTGGTGACTTCACCTGCGGCACGCGAGTCAGGTCTTGAAGAACAGCTGCTGCTCAAAGGGCTAGAGGCAGCGGAGCATTGCTGGCCGGGGGTGCCGGTCTACCTGTCGGCGCAGACGCATTTGCAGGCGTTTTATGCCAGCCATGGGTTTGCGGTGGTGGGCGAGGAACATCTTGAAGATGACATCCCGCACATCGGGATGCGCAAAGGCTGACATTGCCAGGGGTGCTTTGCACCCCTTTCGTCGGCAAGCCAGCTCCCACAGGTACCGCGCAGGCTTCAGAGACACGCCTTATCTGTGGGAGCTGGCTTGCCGGCGATGAGGCCAGTACAGACGCCAGAAATCTCAGGGGTAACCCAGCACTTCGCGGATCTGGCGCAAGTGGCGGATGATCCACTGCTTGTCGATCGCCCCCCAGTCATGAATGCGGTAATGCCCGGCGTGGTTGCGTGCACCTTCCAGCTGTTCGAACTCGCAGACGATGTCCAGGTCGGCCAGCGCGGCGATGGTGTCCTGGGCCGTGCGCCGTGGCATGCCGGTAGCCTCCATCAGGGCGGGCACGCTGGTCGCGGTCTGGCTGTCAATCAGCCAGGCGACGTACAGGCGACGGTAGAAGCTGCTCTTGGTCTTGCTCACTTCCATGCTGCGTGGTCCTTAGCAGTTGCCCGGCAGCTCCCGATAGGTCAGGTAGACGCGCAGGTCGAATTCCAGTTGGTGGTAGTCCGGCTCCATGTGCTGGCAGAGCTGGTAGAACGCCTTGTTGTGATCGCGCTCGCGCAGGTGCGCCAGTTCGTGCACCACGATCATGCGCAAGAACTGCGGCGCAGCCTCCTTGAATAGCGAGGCAATGCGGATTTCCTTCTTCGCCTTGAGCTTGCCGCCCTGCACCCGCGACACTGCCGTGTTCAGGCCCAAGGCCCGATGGGTCAGGTCGAGACGGTTGTCGAACAGCACCTTGTCGAGGTTCGGCGCACTGCGCAGGTACTGCTGGCGCAGATCCTGGGCATAGCCATACAGCGCCTTGTCGCTTTGCACATCATGGCGGTCGGGGTAGCGGCGCTGCAGGTAGTCACCCAGGCGGTCGCTGTCGATCATCTGCCGCACCTGCTCTTGCAGGTGCGGTGGGTAGGCTTGCAGATAACGTAATACGGTCATGGCGCTGCATTCGGCGTAACGAATGCCGATTCTAGCCAATCATGGCCCAGGCCAGGAGAAAATTGCCGGAAAGCCGCTGGCATCCGCCGCGGTCATCGGGTGAGCCACCAGAAAACCCTGCACATACTCGCAACCATTGGCCTTCAGCCAGGCCGCCTGGGCCAGGGTTTCAACACCCTCGGCGATCACCGTGATGCCGTAGTCGGCGCACAGGCCGATCACACTGCGGACCAAGGCAGCATCCACCGCCGAATCAGGCAAGCGCGCCACCAGGTGGCGGTCGAGCTTCAAGGTGTCGATCGGCAAGTCACGCAGCATGCGCAACGAGCAGTCGCCTGCGCCAAAATCGTCGAGGGCCACCCGTACCCCCAGCTCACGCAAGCGGTGTATCTGCTTGATAGCTGCATCAATGTTGTACATCAGCGAGGTTTCCGCGACTTCCACCTCCAGCTGCGCCGGGTCAAGCTGGTAAAGCTGGATCACCCGCTGCAACTCTTCGACCAGGCCGGGCATGACAAACTGCGCGCGGCTCAGGCTGATGCCGAGCACAAGGTCTGCCGGGAAGCGTTCGTACCAGGCCTGGCGCTGGGCCGCCCCTTGGCGGTAGATCCAGCTGGCCAGGCGGTTGATCAGGCGTGCTTCTTCCAGCAACGGAATGAACAGACCCGGCGGTACGTCGCCCACGCTGGGATGCTGCCAGCGCAACAAGGCCTCGAAGCCACGCAGACGGCCATCAATGAAAGACACCTGCGGCTGATACACCAAGGTGAAATCCTGCTGCTCGATGGCGGTGCGCACACCGTCTTCCAGCATCAGCCGCGAGCGCGCCCGGCCGTTGAGCTCCTGGTCGTAGAAACGGTATTGCTGGCGCCCAGCCTGCTTGGCGGCGTACATCGCCGCATCGGCTGCGCGCAGCAGGCCTTCGACATTGGCTCCGCAGTCCGGGTAGGTGGCAATGCCGATGCTGACCCCAAGGCACACATCAAGCCCCTCGATCTGGTGGCTGATCGAAATACGCTCAAGCAATTGCTCGGCATAGCGCCCGGCCTGTTCGGGATAGGGCAGGCTGTCGAAAAGCGCGGTGAATTCATCCCCTCCCATTCGTGCCAGCAGGGCCTGGCTGCCCAGGCAATCCTTCAGTTGCTCGCCCACCCAACGCAGCACACGGTCACCGGTGTCGTGGCCCAACGAGTCGTTGATGCGCTTGAAGCCATCCAGGTCCATGTACATCAATGCCTGCGCCTTGTCCGAGCGCTCGTTGCGCAGCAACGCACCTTCGGCAGCCTGGTAGAAACCACGGCGGTTGAGCAGGCCGGTCAGCGGGTCGGTGACGGCCTGATATTCCAGCTGCTGGTGCAGGTTGCGCACCACCGACATGTCCAGCACGGTGACAACCATGGCCTGCTGGTCCGCCGGCAACGGTGCGCAGGACAACGCCACCGGCACCAGTTCGCCATCGAGGGTACGCAACTGAGCATCATGCACGCGGAAAATACGCCGCCCCAGGTAGGCCTGGTAGAAGTCAGACTCCGCCCACAGGCTGGCACTGGCCAGTTGCACGAGGTCGAGCAGGTGTACCCCCTGAAAATGCTGCACCGGGGCCGCCAGCAAGCGCGAAATGGCCGGGTTGGCAAAACTGATCACGCCCTGGGCATCCACCACCAGAATGCCCTCGGCAGCGTTCTCCAGGACCGACGCATTGAACGCCCTGGCTGCCTCCAGCTCGCGGGTCAGGCGCTGCAGCATGCGCCGGTTGCGCTGCTGGTCGAGCAAGGCCTGGACCTTGGGCTTGAGAATTTGCGGGTCGAACGGTTTGAACATGTAGTCCACAGCGCCGCTGGCGTACCCTTTGAGTACGGCCGCTTCGGACTGTTCGTTGGCGGTGAGGAATATGATCGGTGTCAGCCGGGTGCGCTGGCTGCCACGCATAAGCCGGGCGACTTCGAAACCATCCATCTCCGGCATCTGTACATCCAGCAACACCAGGTCGACATCGTGTTCGAGCAACGCACTCAAGGCTTCCGTCCCCGAGCTTGCCGTCAACACCTGCCAATCCTGCCGGGCCAGCAACGCCCGCATGCTGATGAGGTTCTCGGGGTAGTCATCTACCACCAGAAGGACCGAGCTGCCATCCAGTGGCTGTGGTTGAACTTGAGCTTGAGCGCCATCCATGCTGCTTCTCTGTTATGTGACCGACTTCAAAATACGGTTGGATCCATGAGTACTCTAGCCCTGAGGTGTCAACACGCAATGGAATCAGAACGCTATCAGTGGTTCAACTGTACGGTAGCCGACTAACGGTCGGTTTGCCGGAATTATGTTCCGCCTTTTTGTTGCCCATAAAAAAACCCGCATCGCTGCGGGTTTTTTTTTTGCTGCCAGTCGATCAGTTGACCTTGGCGGCCAGCTCACCTTTCAGGTAGCGCTGGTACATGCCTTCCAGGGAGATCGGCTTGATCTTCGAGGCATTACCGGCAGTGCCGAAGGCTTCGTAACGGGCGATGCACACGTCACGCATGGCCTTGACGGTTTCACCGAAGAACTTGCGTGGGTCGAACTCGCTCGGGTTGTGCGCCATCAGGCGACGCATTGCACCGGTGGACGCCAGGCGCAGGTCGGTGTCGATGTTGACCTTGCGCACGCCGTGCTTGATGCCTTCGACGATCTCTTCGACCGGGACGCCGTAGGTTTCCTTGATGTCGCCGCCGTACTGGTTGATGATCGCCAGCCACTCTTGCGGGACCGAGGAAGAACCGTGCATCACCAGGTGGGTGTTGGGGATGCGCTTGTGGATTTCCTTGATGCGGTCGATGGCCAGCACGTCACCGGTAGGTGGCTTGGTGAACTTGTAAGCACCGTGGCTGGTACCGATGGCGATCGCCAAGGCGTCCACCTGGGTCTTCTTGACGAAATCGGCCGCTTCTTCCGGGTCGGTCAGCATCTGGCTGTGGTCCAGCACGCCTTCGGCACCGATGCCGTCTTCTTCACCGGCCATGCCGGTTTCCAGCGAACCCAGGCAGCCCAGCTCGCCCTCAACCGAAACGCCGCAAGCGTGCGCCATGGCAACGGTTTGCTGAGTAACGCGGACGTTGTACTCGTAGTCGGTCGGGGTCTTGCCGTCTTCACCCAGCGAGCCGTCCATCATCACCGAGCTGAAGCCCAGCTGGATGGAGCGCTGGCAAACGTCAGGGCTGGTGCCGTGGTCCTGGTGCATGCACACCGGGATGTGCGGGAATTCTTCGATGGCGGCCAGGATCAGGTGACGCAGGAACGGGGCACCGGCGTATTTGCGGGCGCCGGCCGAGGCCTGGACGATCACCGGGGAGTCGGTCTTGTCAGCCGCTTCCATGATGGCGCGCATCTGCTCGAGGTTGTTGACGTTGAAAGCTGGTACGCCGTAACCGAACTCGGCGGCGTGGTCCAGCATCTGGCGCATGCTAATGAGTGCCATTGTGTATCTCTCTCCCGACAAGCGTCGTTTGTTTCGTGCAAGCCTGCCGCAGGGGCGGTTGCTGTTCAAGTAGTGTGGGCCATTCACGCAGCCCGGCCAGTCACGGTGCCTTGCAGCCCCGCCCAATCAGATCGTTGGTTGCCACCCAGTACACCAGGCCTTCTTCGCCCTTGGTGTGGAAGGCCAGCATGCCATCGCTGTACAACGCACCCGAAGCACCCGGCTCGGACTTGAGCCGGTAGACCTGGTCACCGCCGCCAAGGCGCACGTCGACCTGGTCGCGTTGTGCATCGGCGAAGCGCCACAGCACTTCGACCTGAGTGTCACAGACCCAACGGGTCCAGTTGTCTGCCGGGGCGGGTGGCGCCGGCTGCAGCAGTGAGCATCCTGCCAGTGTCGCCAGGGCCGTTACGGCCAAAAGCGCTTTCATTACAATTCCTCTAGATGACCACAGAGCAGCCGCTTGGTTGCCTGGCCCGACGAAACGCGGGGTCATGGGCAACCCGGCGCCTTGCGCTGGTGGTCTTCGTCGTACTTTTCCAGGCCTTCCGGGCCTACGCGCTTGCTGATGACCGGCACGGTTTCGGCCTGCCACTCGGACTGGTAGCAACCACCCTTGGGCGGATGCGCCGGGTCGCCATCCGAGGCCGGGCTGCCGGAGCAGGCGCTCAGCAGGCCAGCCAGCATCATCACAGGCAATTGCTTGACCATCAGGCCACTCCCTTTGCCAAGCGCCGACGTCATCAGGCTTTGGCCCGCTCTTCCAGGATTGCTACCGCTGGCAGGACCTTGCCCTCGACGAACTCGAGGAAAGCACCACCACCGGTAGAAATGTAGGAGATTTGCTCGCTAACGCCATATTTGTCGATGGCGGCCAGGGTGTCACCGCCACCGGCGATAGAAAACGCTGCGCTCTCGGCAATGGCTTTGGCCAGCACCTTGGTGCCGTTGCCGAACTGGTCGAACTCGAACACGCCGACCGGGCCGTTCCACAGGATGGTCTTCGACGACTTCAGCAGCTTAGCGAAGTTGGCCGCGGTTTGCGGGCCGATATCCAGGATCATGTCGTCGGCAGCAACGTCGGCAATAGCCTTGACGGTAGCTTCGGCGCTCTCGGCAAACGCCTTGGCAACCACCACGTCGACTGGCAGCGGTACACTGACCTTGGCGGCGATGGCCTTGGCGGTGTCTACCAGGTCCGGCTCGTACAGCGACTTGCCCACCGGGTGGCCGGCCGCAGCCAGGAAGGTGTTGGCAATACCGCCACCGACGATCAGCTGGTCGCACACACTGCTCAGGCTGTTCAGCACGTCCAGCTTGGTAGACACCTTGGAGCCGGCAACAATGGCCGCCATCGGCTTGGCCGGGGCTTTCAGAGCTTTGCCCAGGGCATCCAGCTCGGCCGCCAGCAGCGGACCGGCAGCGGCAACCTTGGCGAACTTGGCCACACCGTGGGTCGAACCTTCGGCGCGGTGAGCGGTGCCGAAAGCGTCCATGACGAACACATCGCACAGGGCAGCGTACTTTTGCGCCAGCTCGTCGGCGTTCTTTTTCTCGCCCTTGTTGAAGCGCACGTTCTCGAACAGCACCAGCTCACCGGCCTGTACCGCGACACCGTCCAGGTAGTCGGCCACCAGCGGCACATCACGGCCCAGGGCCTTGCTCAGGTAGTCGGCAACCGGCTTGAGGCTGTTCTCGGCAGAGAATTCGCCTTCGGTCGGGCGGCCCAGGTGCGAGCAGACCATTACCGCCGCGCCCTTCTCCAGCGCCAGCTTGATGGTCGGCAGCGCTGCCAGGATACGCGCGTCGCTGGTTACCACACCGTCCTTCACAGGCACGTTGAGGTCTTCGCGGATCAGTACGCGCTTACCTTGCAGGTCGAGGTCGGTCATCTTCAACACGGTCATGAATGCAGTCCTTCAGGGCTGTTTGTTGCGGGTTGGGTGAACGACGTGCAGAAAGTGTTCGGCAACGTCGAGCATACGGTTGGCAAAACCCCATTCGTTGTCGAACCAGGCCAGCAAGTTCACCAGGCGGGGGCCGGAAACACGGGTCTGGCTGGCATCGACAATCGCCGAATGCGGGTCATGGTTGAAATCACAGCTGGCGTGCGGCAACTCGGTGTAGGCCAACAAGCCTTTCAGCGGGCCTTCCAGCGCGGCCTCGCGCAACACCCGGTTGACCTCGGCCGCGCTGGTGTCCCGGGCGGTCTGCAGGGTGATGTCCAGGCACGAGACGTTGACGGTCGGTACACGTACCGCTTTGGCCTGGATTCGCCCGGCAAGTTCCGGGAGCAGGCGCTCGATGCCACGGGCCAGACCAGTGGACACCGGGATCACCGACTGGAAGGCCGAACGCGTGCGGCGCAGGTCTTCGTGGTGGTAGGCGTCGATCACCGGCTGGTCGTTCATCGCCGAGTGGATGGTGGTGATCTGCACGTATTCGATGCCGAACGCCTGGTCCAGCACACGCAGCAGTGGCACGCCGCAGTTGGTGGTGCACGAGGCATTGGACACCAGGCGCTCGCTGCCGGTCAGGCACGCCTGGTTGATGCCGTAGACCACCGTGGCATCGACGTCGGCTTCACTGGCCATCGGTTGCGAGAACAGCACGCGCGGCGCGCCGGCGTCGAGAAAGCGCTGGCCATCAGCACGGGTGTTGTAGGCACCGGTGCACTCCAGCACCAGGTCGATGTCCAGCGCAGCCCAGTCGATGCCTTCGGGGGTGGCACTGCGCATAACCTTCACGCAGTCGCCATTGATATGCAGACAGTCACCGTCGACTTTCACCTCGCCGGGGAAACGCCCGTGGGTGGAGTCGAAGCGTGTCAGGTACTCAAGGCTGGCCTGGTCGGCCAGGTCGTTCAGCGCGACGATCTCGAACCCGGCCTTTGCCCCCCGCTCGACCAGCGCGCGCAGGACACAGCGGCCGATGCGGCCATAACCGTTGAGTGCAACTTTGTAGGGACGCAGGTGGGGCATAGGTAGCTCTTGAACTCCGGCAGTTGAACGGGGCCGCCATGCGGCCCATTCGCGACACAAGGCCGCTCCCACAGAGAACGGCATGCGCAATACCCTGTGGGAGCGGCCTTGTGCCGCGAACGAGGGCCAACGGCCCTCGCCTTCCTTGTATCAGTCTTCCAGCAGCTCTTCGGCAGTACCGAGGATGTTTTCCAGGGTGAAGCCGAACTCTTCGAACAGTGCCGAAGCTGGCGCCGACTCACCGTAAGTGGTCATGCCAATGATACGGCCTTCCAGGCCGACGTACTTGTACCAGAAGTCGGCGTGGGCAGCTTCGATGGCGATGCGCGCACCCACTTCCAGCGGCAGCACGGACTGCTTGTAGGCTGCATCCTGAGCGTCGAACACGCTGGTGCTCGGCATCGACACGACACGCACCTTGCGGCCTTGCTCGGTCAGTTTGTCGAACGCCTGAACAGCCAGGCCCACTTCCGAACCGGTGGCGATCAGGATCAGCTCAGGCTCGCCAGCGCAATCCTTGAGCACGTAACCGCCACGGGCGATGTCGGCGATCTGCGCATCGCTGCGCACCTGATGCTGCAGGTTCTGACGCGAGAAGATCAGCGCCGACGGGCCGTCCTTGCGCTCCAGAGCGTGCTTCCAGGACACGGCGGATTCCACCGCATCGGCCGGGCGCCAGGTGTCCAGGTTTGGCGTGCTGCGCAGGCTGGCCAGCTGCTCGATCGGCTGGTGGGTCGGGCCGTCTTCGCCCAGGCCGATGGAATCGTGGGTGTAGACGTGGATCACGCGCTGCTTCATCAGGGCAGACATGCGCACGGCGTTGCGGGCGTATTCCATGAACATCAGGAAGGTCGCGCCGTAAGGCACCAGGCCACCGTGCAGGGCAACGCCGTTCATGATCGCGGTCATGCCGAACTCGCGCACGCCGTAGTACATGTAGTTGCCATTGGCATCTTCATGGCTGACGCCCTTGCAACCTTTCCACAAGGTCAGGTTGGAGCCGGCCAGGTCGGCCGAGCCGCCCAGCAATTCCGGCAGCAGCGGGCCAAAGGCGTTCAGGGTGTTCTGGCTGGCCTTGCGGCTGGCAATGGTCTCGCCCTTGGCCGCGACTTCAGCAATATAGGCAGCGGCTTTTTCTGCGAAGTCGGCCGGCAGCTCACCGCTCAGGCGGCGCTTGAGTTCGCTGGCCAGTTCCGGGAAGGCAGCGGCATAGGCATCGAAACGCTGGTTCCATTCGGCTTCGGCCTTGGCACCGGCTTGCTTGGCGTCCCACTCGGCGTAGATGTCGGCAGGGACTTCGAACGGACCGTGGTTCCAGTTCAGTTCCTTGCGCGCCAGGGCGATTTCGTCGTTGCCCAGCGGAGCACCGTGGCAGTCTTCCTTGCCCTGCTTGTTCGGCGAACCGAAACCGATGATGGTCTTGCAGCAGATCAGGGTCGGACGGTCGCTCTTGCGGGCGGTCTCGATGGCGGTACGGATCTCGTCGGCGTCGTGGCCGTTGACGTTGCGGATCACCAGCCAGTTGTAGGATTCGAAACGCTTCGGCGTGTCGTCAGTGAACCAGCCTTCCACTTCACCGTCGATGGAAATGCCGTTGTCGTCGTAGAAGGCGACCAGCTTGTTCAGGCCCAGGGTGCCGGCCAGCGAGGCGACTTCGTGGGAGATACCTTCCATCATGCAGCCATCGCCCAGGAACACATAGGTGTGGTGGTCGACGACGTTGTGGCCTTCACGGTTGAACTGGGCGCCCAGTACTTTCTCGGCCAGGGCAAAGCCCACGGCGTTGGCCAGGCCCTGGCCCAGCGGGCCGGTGGTGGTCTCGACACCCGGGGTGTAGCCGAACTCCGGGTGGCCCGGGGTACGGCTGTGCAGCTGGCGGAACGACTTGAGGTCATCGAGGGTGACGTCGTAGCCGGTCAGGTGCAGCAGCGAGTAGATCAGCATCGAGCCGTGGCCGTTGGACAGCACAAAGCGGTCACGGTCGGCGAAACTCGGGTTGCTCGGGTTGTGCTTCAGATAGTCGCGCCAAAGCACTTCGGCGATATCCGCCATGCCCATGGGGGCACCTGGATGGCCGCTGTTGGCCTTTTGCACGGCATCCATGCTGAGGGCACGAATGGCGTTGGCACGTTCACGACGGCTGGGCATCGCTGATCTCCTGGGGGCTTGAATAGGTAGTGTTACGAAAAAGGCGGCCATTTTCGCCCACTGGGGGGGCTTGGGGCAATGACGTATGGTCGCAGTCGGGGGATTTTCCTGTGATTGGCATTCAATTCGGGGCAAAACCGGGTTAACCGCCCCGCCCATCACCCAATATCAAAACTTTTTGATATTGGCCTTGCTAGGGCATCGATGCCTGTCTAGACTGCCGCCCCATGAACCTGCGTGCGCAATCAAACCCCGAGCAACACGAAACATTGGCCGCCTTGTGCAAAGCCAGTGGGGACGCGCTGCGCCTGAACGTATTGCGCGCCCTGGCCAACGACTCGTTCGGCGTGCTGGAGCTGGCGCAGATCTTCGACATCGGCCAGTCGGGCATGAGCCACCACCTGAAGGTGCTGGCCCAGGCCGAGCTGGTGGCAACGCGCCGCGAAGGCAACGCCATCTTCTATCGCCGTGCACTGCCCGACAGCCTGCGCCTGGGCGGTCGGCTGCATGCGGCGCTGCTCGAAGAAGTCGACGAGCTGGCCCTGCCGCCGGCCGTGCAGGCGCGAATAGCCCAGGTGCAACAACGCCGCGCGGTTACCAGCCAGGATTTCTTCCTGCGCGTGGAAGAGAAGTTTCGCGCACAGCAAGATTTGATCGCCGGGCTGCCGCAGTACCGCGAAAGCCTGCTGGCGCTGCTCGACAAACTGCATTTCGACCCGGCCGCCAGTGCCCTGGAGGTCGGCCCCGGGGACGGTGGCTTCCTCCCCGACCTGGCCCGGCGCTTCGCCCGGGTCACCGCGCTGGACAACAGCCCGACCATGCTCGAACTGGCGCGCCAGGTCTGCCAGCGCGAGGGGCTCGACAACGTGAACCTGCAGTTGGCCGATGCACTGGGTGTAACGGATGTGGCCGCCGACTGCGTTGTGCTGAACATGGTGCTGCACCATTTCAGCGATCCGGCCCTGGCCTTGCGCCAGCTGGCCAAGCGGGTGAAGGCAGGCGGCAGCCTGCTGGTCACCGAGTTGTGCAGCCATGACCAAGGGTGGGCGCGGGACGCCTGCGGCGACCTTTGGCTTGGCTTTGAACAGGACGACCTGGCCCGCTGGGCCAACGCTGCCGGGCTGGCCCATGGGGACAGCCTGTACGTGGGCTTGCGTAACGGTTTCCAGATCCAGGTCCGCCATTTCCAGCGGACGGCTGGCGACATACACCATCGGTAAATTTCAGGAACCTTCGAGATGAGCGAATACTCCCTTTTCACCTCCGAGTCCGTGTCCGAAGGGCATCCGGACAAGATCGCCGACCAGATTTCGGACGCCGTCCTTGATGCCATCATCGCCCAGGACAAATATGCCCGCGTAGCGTGCGAAACCCTGGTCAAGACCGGTGTCGCCATCATTGCCGGCGAAGTCACCACCTCGGCCTGGGTCGACCTGGAAGACCTGGTGCGCAAGGTCATCATCGACATCGGCTACAACAGCTCCGACGTCGGCTTCGACGGCGCCACCTGCGCCGTGATGAACATCATCGGCAAGCAGTCTGTGGACATCGCCCAGGGCGTGGACCGCTCCAAACCTGAAGACCAGGGCGCCGGTGACCAGGGCCTGATGTTCGGTTATGCCAGCAACGAAACCGAAGTACTGATGCCGGCACCGATCTGCTTCTCGCACCGTCTGGTGGAGCGCCAGGCCGAAGCGCGCAAGTCCGGCCTGCTGCCGTGGCTGCGCCCGGATGCGAAGTCGCAGGTCACCTGCCGCTACGAAAACGGCAAGGTGGTCGGTATCGACGCCGTGGTGCTGTCGACCCAGCACAACCCTGAAGTCTCGCAGAAAGACCTGCAAGAAGCCGTGATGGAGCTGATCGTCAAGCACACCCTGCCTGCCGAGCTGCTGCACAAGGGCACCCAGTACCACATCAACCCGACCGGCAACTTCATCATCGGTGGCCCGGTGGGTGACTGTGGCCTGACCGGCCGCAAGATCATCGTCGACTCCTACGGCGGCATGGCCCGCCATGGTGGTGGTGCGTTCTCCGGCAAGGACCCGTCCAAGGTCGACCGTTCCGCCGCCTATGCCGGCCGCTACGTAGCCAAGAACATCGTTGCCGCCGGCCTGGCCGAGCGTTGCGAGATCCAGGTGTCGTACGCCATTGGCGTGGCCCAGCCGACCTCCATCTCGATCAACACCTTCGGTACCGGCAAGGTCTCCGACGACAAGATCATCCAGCTGGTGCGCGAGTGCTTCGACCTGCGTCCGTACGCCATCACCACCATGCTCGACCTGCTGCACCCGATGTACCAGGAAACCGCTGCCTACGGCCACTTCGGCCGCGAGCCGCAGCAGAAGACTGTCGGCGACGACACCTTCACCACCTTCACCTGGGAGCGCACCGACCGCGCCCAGTCGTTGCGTGACGCTGCCGGCCTGTAAGCTTCCTACAGCACCAGGCGAAAGCCCCTGCCGAGCAATCGGCAGGGGCTTTTTTGTGACATATCGGCTGACAATCGCGCGGCGGCAAGCGCCCGCGAACCTGCCTAGGCTGGAGGGCCCACCCGCCATGCAAGGATGCTGGCCATGCCGTATCTGCTGTTGTTCACCCTGCTATTTACGCTGAACGCCCCATTGGCCAGGGCTACCTCATGCCCTGACTGGAACCCGCAACAGGCCGAGGCCGAAGTTGCGCAGCTGCGCGCCACGCTCACCCGATGGGACGAGCACTACCATCGCCAGGGTGTTGCCCTGGTCGCCGATGAACTGTACGACCAAAGCCGCGAGCGCCTGAATCACCTGCAGCAGTGCTTCGCGGTTGGCAGCAGCCCCTCCCCTTTGGCCAGCGCTCGTGGCCCGGTCACCCACCCCGTGCCGCATACCGGCGTCGACAAGCTGGCAGACCGCCAGGCCGTAGCGCGATGGATGGCCGGCAAGACCGGCGTGTGGGTACAGCCCAAGGTCGACGGTGTTGCAGTTTCCCTCACTTACCAGCAGGGTCGATTGGTGCAGCTCACCAGCCGGGGTGACGGTGTACATGGCCATGACTGGAGCCGACACATTCCACAACTGGGCGCAGTCACCCGACAGTTGCCCATGCCGATTGACCTGCACTTGCAAGGTGAGCTGTATCTGCGCCTGAACGAACATATACAAGCCAAGGCAGGCAGCACCAACGCCCGCGGCACTGTGGCCGGGCTGCTCGCACGCAAGCAACTGACCGCCGAGCAAGGGGACACTATCGGCCTGTTCGTATGGAGCTGGCCGCAGGGCCCCGACCAACAAGCCGAACGCCTCGCACAGCTCGCGCACCTGGGTTTCCCGGATAGCCAGCGTTACAGCATCGCCATCGACACGTTGGAAGATGCAACGCACTGGCGTGGGCATTGGTACAACTCCCCCCTGCCCTTCGCCACCGACGGCGTGATCCTGCGCCAGGGCCGCCGGCCGCCCGCCAAGCGCTGGCAGGCCAAGGCACCGTACTGGATCGCGGCCTGGAAATACCCCTATGTACAAGCCTTGGCCGAAGTGCGCGACGTGCGCTTTCGGGTTGGCCGCACCGGCAGGGTCACGCCCATTGTGCAGGTACAGCCGGTAACCCTCGATGACCGGCGCATTTCCCAGGTAAGCCTTGGCTCGCTGGCGCGCTGGCAAGCCTTGGACATCCGCCCCGGCGACCAGGTGGCCATCAGTCTTGCCGGGCTGACCATTCCACGCTTGGACCACGTCGTGCACCGCGCTGTCGAGCGCCAGCCACTGGCCGCGCCTGCACCCGACCAGCATCATGCCCACAGCTGCTGGCAGGCCAGCGAAGGCTGTGAAGAGCAATTCATTGCCCGGCTTACCTGGCTTGGCGGAAAACAAGGCCTGGCCTTGCCGCGTACCGGGCCCGGCACGTGGCGCCGGCTGGTCGAAGCGGGCTTGGTAACATCAATGACCGATTGGCTGCATCTTGATGCCGAGCGCCTGCAGCAGGTACCCGGCATAAGTAGCCTGACGGCCGCACAGCTGCTGGGCAGTTTCGACCAAGCACGCTCACGGCCATTCGATCTGTGGCTGCGCGGCATTGGCGCGCCCGTCAGCAAGCATCTGCAACTGACGGGCGACTGGGCAGAGCTGGCTTCACGCAGTGCCGGGCAATGGCAAACCGTGCCCGGCATTGGCGCAAAACGCTCGCGCCAACTTGTGGATTTCTTCGCGGCCCCTGAGGTGCAGGCCATTGCTGCACGGTTGGCGAAAACCGGCATAGAGGGGTTCCCCGCTAGCCCCCAGCGCATTGAGCAATGATTTTTTACCATTTAGCTCGTAGGAAAAACCCGAGATTCAAGCCGAAAACCTCACCAAGGGTTCCTAAATGGGCAAAACCAAGGCAGGATTTCCACCAACTTTTGCTGCCCCGCCCCGTTCAGGAGGCTTTTCATGAAACGCATTTCGACTCTTTTCCTGCTCGCATCACTGGGTTTGGCTGCGGGAGCTGTACAAGCGGCCCAGCCGGACCCAGGCCTGACCGGTTGCGCCGCCAAGCGCAGCGCCATCGAGAACCAGTTGAAAATCGCCCGCGACCACGGCAACAGCGACCAGGTCGCAGGGCTGGAGGAAGCACTGCGTGGCGTGGACAACTGCACCGACGCGAGCCTGCGCAAAGAGCGTGAGCAGAAGGTGCTGGATGCACGTCACGAAGTGGTGCAGCGGGAAAAAGACCTGAAGAAAGCCGAGAAAAAAGGCGACGCGGAGAAGATCAACAAGCGCAAGGACAAGCTTGCCGAATCGCGTAAAGAATTGCAGAAAGCGGTAGACGATCTGGATCACTGACAGCGATTTGCGTTGCCCTTACTGGCCTC
>NZ_JBNRIK010000001.1:170482-204684 GCF_053557975.1 Pseudomonas sp. XP2 | reverse complement strand
CCGGCGATGAGGCCACAGCAGGCCATCAATGATTACGAAACTCGGTATGGCACGCCTTGCACGCCGCTTCGACCTTGTCCATCGGCGCTTTCAGCTGTGCAGCGTCCAGCGGCTGGCTGCGGCTGACATCGACCAGCTCGCCCGTAACGCTTTCCAGCTGCCGGGCCAGTTCATGAAAGCGCGCCTGGCGCTCCCATACCGCTGCGCGCGCGGCGCTATCACCGCCATCGCGTACCTCGGGGAAGTGCTGCCAGGGCTGGTGCGAAAGGCTGTCCAGCTTCAGCGCGCCATCGGCAAACTTCAGCCCGTCGAACGGCAGCCGCCCACGCAGCATACCGCCCAGGTCTTCGCTGGTCTTGAGCATGTCCTTGAAGATTACCTTGCGCTTGCCCAGCGGCGAGTTCGGGTCAACCCGGTCGCAACCGCTCAGGGCCAGGGCTGCCAGCAGAACAACGGTCAATCGCTTCAACATCACGCTCACTTCGGCCTACGCAAATGGGCGGCCAGTATCGCCGTCCAAGGGCCAAACACCAATAGCCACATAAAAAACAGGGGCGAATCTTCATGTTCGCCCATGACAGGAATGCACACATGACATCTGCCTTGCGCCACCTGGCCTGGACACTTCCGGTGCTGGCGTTGCTGGCCGGCTGCAACGGCGGCGAGACCGCCAAGCCCGAGCCCCACGCCATCGCCACCTATGCTCCGGCCACATTCAAAGACCTGCCCGCAGTCAGCGACGAAGACCTGCTGGCCGGTTTCTACGCCTGGCGCAACGGCTGTGAGAAACTCAAGCGCGACCCAGTGTGGGCCGCCACCTGCGAAGCGGCCGGCAACGCCACGGCGAGCGCCGCCCAGGTACGTACATTCCTTGAACAGAACCTGCAGGTATACGGCCTGCGCTCCGCCGAGAACAAGGCCAGCGGCCTGATTACCGGCTACTACGAGCCGGTCTACCCCGGCAGCCTGAGCCAGTCAGCGACCAACCATGTGGCGGTCTACGGCATTCCTGATGACATGATCGTGGTCGACCTTGCCAGCGTGTACCCCGAACTCAAGGGTAAACGCCTGCGCGGCCGGCTTGATGGCCGGGTGCTCAAGCCATACGACACTGCCGAAGTGATCAACCGTAACGGCGTCAAGGCACCGGTGCTGGCCTGGCTGACCGACCCGATGGACCTGCAATTCCTGCAGATCCAGGGTTCTGGGCGGGTACAACTGGAAGACGGCCGTCAGCTGCGCCTGGGCTACGCCGATCAGAACGGCCACCCCTACCGGCCGATCGGCCGCTGGCTGGTGGAGCAGGGTCAGTTGAAAAAAGAAGACGTGAGCATGGGTGCCATTCATGCCTGGGCCCAGGCCAATCCGCAGCGGGTACCGGAACTGCTGGCCAGCAACCCCAGCTATGTGTTCTTCAGCACCCGCCCGGACAGTAACGAAGGCCCGCGCGGTTCGTTGAACGTACCGCTGACAGCGGGCTACAGCGTGGCCATCGACCGCAAGGTGATTCCGCTGGGCAGCCTGTTGTGGCTTTCCACCACGCGCCCGGACGGCTCGCCAGTGGTGCGCCCGGTGGGTGCGCAGGACACGGGAGGGGCGATTGCGGGTGAAGTGCGCGCCGACCTGTTCTGGGGCACCGGGCCGGAAGCCGGCGAGCTGGCGGGGAACATGAAGCAGCAGGGGCAGATCTGGATGCTCTGGCCTAAAGGCCAGCCACTACCTGAGGTACCTAAGGTACCTTGATCGGCGGTGGATTCTTCGCGGGCTCGCCCGCGAAGCAGGCAACGCGGTTTCAGATGGAAACCACGAAGAACGACACGATAATTGCCAACCCGGCAAACCACACCAGCGAGCGCAAGGCCGCCCAATCGGCCAGGTAGCAGATGATGTAAAGCAAGCGGCTGGTGATGTACATCACCCCCAGCACATCCTGCGTCACCTGCTCGGCATTGCCGACGATATCCGCCACCAGTACCGCAGCAGCAAACGCCGGGAACGCCTCGTAGCCATTCTGCTGCGCTGCATGGGCCCGCCGCGGCAAGCCCGACAAGGTATCAAGGAAAGCGCGCGGGTCGTGATTGTCCTTGAGGCCAAACCGGCCGCTGGCCACTTTGGCGATCAAGGCACACAGCGGGTTCAGCATCAGCGCGATCAGGATGCACCACAGGGCAACGGTCATGCTCAGGACTCCTTGTTCGAAAATAGGTTAGAGCTTCATCACCAGCATGCCTGCAAGGACCAGCCCGCAAGCTAGGAGTCTTGGCCCGCCAAAAGGTTCTTTGAGGTAACGCATACCCAGCAACACCACCAGGATCACGCTCAACTCCCGCAACGCAGCCGCCTCGGCCACCGACCCCAGGTGCATGGCCCACAACACCAGCGCATAACTGAACAACACGCAGAGCCCTACCGCCAGGCCCAGGCGCCATTGCGTTCGCCAGAACAGGGCGAACGGAGCCCGCCGCGCCACCCCGGCCAGCAGCGGGAATTGCCAGGCACTGAGCAGAGTCAGCCACACCAGGTAATCCCACGGTTTGCCCCATAAGCGCACCGCCTGGCCGTCAAACCAGGTGTAACAGCCGATGCACAGACCGATCAGGGCGACCACCGGCAGCATCGACCAGGGCAGCCGGTCACCGCCACCGCCCTGCCATAACAGGCAAGCCATGCCACAAGGGATCAGCAAGATGCCGATGATCTGCTGCTGGCTAAGCGACTCCCCGGCAAAGGCCAAGGTCAAGCCCAGCACCACTAACGGTGACAGCCCGCGCATCAGAGGATAGACCAGCCCCAGGTCGCCCACGCGGTAGGCCTTGATCAGCAGATAGCGGTACAGCTGCTCGGCCAGCGCCGAGGCAACCAACCAGGGCCATATTTCCGCCGGCGGCACATCGACGAAGGCGACCGCCAGCACCGCGAACACCAGGGCCACCGTGTCCATGCTGGCGATCACCAGCAAGCGCTCGCCGCTGAATTTGATCAGGGTATTCCAGGTCGCATGCAGCAGGGCGGCGACCAGCACCAGGGATGTTGCCAACACGCCTTCTTATCCTTAATGGCTTTTTTATTGCTGTGAATATATAGCGTTCAGGGGCCGCTGTGCGGCCCCCTTACATGGGAACGATTGGAACGAATCCGGTCAAAGCTTGTGTCCCGAACCCCGTGCCAGGTCATCAAAGAACTGCCCGAGCCATTCGGGTAACGACTTGGAAGCCACTGTCACAGGATTCGGGATGCTTGAATTAGTTGCCGCGTTTATCTGCCTCACCACCCTCCTTACCTATGTAAATTACCGTTTCATCGGCCTGCCGCCCGCCATCGGTGTGATGGTCACGGCACTGCTGTTCTCCCTGATACTGCAGGGCCTTAGCCTGATCGGCTTCCCTGGCCTGGAAGAGCGCGTCGAAGGGCTGATGAACCAGATCGATTTCAACGACCTGTTGATGCACTGGATGCTGGCGTTCCTGCTGTTTGCCGGCGCCTTGCACGTGAACCTCAGCGATTTGCGCAGTTACCGCTGGCCGATAGGGTTGCTCGCAACGATTGGGGTGCTGATCGCCACCGTGGTCATCGGCTACCTGTCGCACTGGGTATTCGCGATGTTTGGCTGGCAAGTGCCGCTGATCTACTGCCTGCTGTTCGGTGCGCTCATCTCGCCCACCGACCCGATTGCCGTGCTGGGCGCGCTGCGTACCGCCAACGCCTCCAAACCGCTCAAAACCACCATCGTCGGCGAGTCGCTGTTCAACGACGGCACTGCGGTAGTGGTGTTCACCGTGTTGCTGGGCATCATCCAGCTGGGTGAAACGCCGAGCATGACCGACACGGCGATCCTGTTCGCCCGCGAGGCCATCGGTGGCGTGGTGTTTGGTGGCCTGATCGGCTACGCCACCTACCGCATGATCAAGAGCATCGAGCAGTACCAGGTGGAAGTCATGCTGACCCTGGCGCTGGTCATCGGTGGCTCGGCCATGTGCTACGAGCTACACGTTTCGGCGCCGATCGCCATGGTGGTGGCCGGCCTGATCATCGGCAACCTGGGACGCAACCTGGCGATGAACGACATGACCCGTCGCTACATGGACGGTTTCTGGGAGCTGATCGATGACATGCTCAATGCCCTGCTGTTCGCACTGATCGGCCTGGAGCTGTTGCTGCTGCCGTTCAACTGGATGCACCTGGCGGCCGGCAGCGTGCTGGCGCTGGCGGTGCTGCTGTCGAGGCTGCTGACCGTGGCCCCGGCCATCGTCCTGCTGCGCCGCTGGCGCCCGGTGCCCAAAGGCACAGTGCGGGTGCTGACCTGGGGTGGCCTGCGTGGCGGGGTGTCGGTGGCCCTGGCGCTGTCGCTGCCACTGGGCGAGGAGCGTGACCTGCTGCTGTCGATCACCTACATCGTGGTGTTGTCGTCGATCCTGGTGCAGGGCTTGAGCATCGGGCGAGTGGTGCGCAAGGTCAGCGCCCAGCCTTGAGATTGCCGGGGCCGCTTTGCCGCCACTCACGGCACAAGGCCGCTCCCACAGCGAGAATGCGACTTCCTGTGGGCGCGGCCTTGTGTCGCGATGGGCTGCGGAGCAGCCCCAGAAAATCACTCGACTGCCGAATCCGGGAACTGGTCCTGGACATACTTGATCTCGGTGCGCCCGTGCGCTGCCGGCAAGCCGTCGTCACCGAGGTTGACGAACACCATCTTGTCGACGGTAAGAATGCTCTTGCGGGTGATCTTGTTGCGCACTTCGCACTTGAGGGTGATCGAGGTGCGGCCGAATTCGGTGGCAGTAATGCCCAGTTCGATGATGTCACCCTGACGCGAAGCACTGACGAAGTTGATTTCGGAAATGTACTTGGTCACTACACGCTGGTTGCCCAGCTGGACGATGGCGTAGATGGCCGCCTCTTCGTCGATCCAGCGCAACAGGCTGCCACCGAACAGGGTGCCATTAGGGTTGAGGTCTTCGGGTTTAACCCACTTACGGGTGTGAAAGTTCATCTTTGCTCCTGACCTGCTTGGCTAACGTGTAGCAATGATGGCAGAGCGGCTGCCTTCGCTCCATTGAACATCGACTATCGTCGCGATTAATCGACGGAAAACCTTGGGCAAGCTGCCGGGGGCGGCTATAATCTGCGCCGCTTCACATGGTTGCCCACAGCGGTGCCATGCCCGCCACCTGTCCGAGGGGCGCTGCAGCAGGCTAGGCCTGTCAGGCTCGGATGGGGCGTTGCTCGCTCTCGCGGGCGCTTAACGCACAACGGCGCCCATTCGCACACTACGAATGGAGGCTCTCATGAGCGCTGCAAACATGCCTGCTGGTTTTACCGATTACAAAGTCGCTGACATCTCCCTGGCCGCCTGGGGCCGTCGCGAAACCATCATTGCCGAATCGGAAATGCCTGCGCTGATGGGCCTGCGTCGCAAGTACCTGGCCGAGCAACCGCTCAAGGGTGCGAAGATCCTGGGCTGCATCCACATGACCATCCAGACTGCCGTGCTGATCGAAACCCTGGTTGCCCTGGGTGCCGAAGTGCGCTGGTCGTCCTGCAACATCTTCTCTACTCAAGACCAGGCCGCCGCTTCGATCGCCGCCGCCGGTATCCCGGTATTCGCCTGGAAAGGTGAAACCGAAGAAGAGTACGAGTGGTGCCTGGAGCAAACCATCCTCAAGGATGGCCAGCCATGGGACGCCAACATGATCCTCGACGACGGTGGTGACCTGACCGAGCTGCTGCACAAGAAATACCCGCAAGTGCTGGACCGCGTGCACGGTGTAACCGAAGAGACCACCACTGGCGTGCATCGCCTGCTGGACATGCTGGCCAAGGGCGAGCTGAAAGTCCCGGCGATCAACGTCAACGACTCGGTCACCAAGAGCAAGAACGACAACAAGTATGGCTGCCGTCACAGCCTGAACGACGCCATCAAGCGTGGTACCGACCACCTGCTGTCGGGCAAGCAAGCGCTGGTGATCGGCTACGGTGACGTGGGCAAGGGCTCGGCCCAGTCCCTGCGTCAGGAAGGCATGATCGTCAAGGTCACCGAAGTTGACCCGATCTGCGCCATGCAGGCCTGCATGGACGGCTTCGAGCTGGTCTCGCCGTTCATCGACGGTATCAACGACGGCACCGAAGCCAGCATCGACCAGGCCCTGCTGGGCAAGATCGACCTGATCGTCACCACCACCGGTAACGTCAACGTCTGCGATGCCAACATGCTCAAGGCCCTGAAGAAGCGTGCCGTGGTCTGCAACATCGGCCACTTCGACAATGAGATCGATACCGCCTTCATGCGCAAGAACTGGGCCTGGGAAGAGGTCAAGCCGCAGGTGCACAAGATCCATCGCACCGGCGCTGGCAGCTTCGACCCGCAGAACGACGACTACCTGATCCTGCTGGCAGAAGGCCGCCTGGTCAACCTGGGTAACGCCACTGGCCACCCAAGCCGCATCATGGACGGTTCGTTCGCCAACCAGGTGCTGGCACAAATCTTCCTGTTCGAGCAGAAGTACGCCGACCTGTCGGCCGAGCAGAAAGCCGAGCGCCTGACCGTTGAAGTACTGCCGAAGAAACTCGACGAAGAAGTGGCCCTGGAAATGGTCCGCGGCTTCGGCGGCGTGGTCACCAAGCTGACCAAGCAGCAAGCCGACTACATCGGCGTGACCGTCGAAGGCCCGTTCAAGCCGCACGCCTACCGCTACTAAGTAGTCGCAGGCAACGCTTCGCAACGATGCCCAAGCCAGGCCGGCCCACACCGCCCTGGCTTTTACTTGCAGCCTGCCGCTTGAAGCAGGCTGCTTGAGGAACGAGTGATGTCACAAGAACGCCGCTACAGTTTCGAGTTCTTCCCGACCAAGACCGACGCCGGTCACGAAAAGCTGATGGGCGTCGCTCGCCAGCTGGCCACCTACAACCCGGACTTCTTCTCCTGCACCTACGGTGCCGGTGGCTCGACCCGCGACCGCACGCTGAACACCGTGCTGCAGCTGGAGAGCGAAGTGAAGGTACCGGCCGCACCGCACCTGTCGTGCGTGGGCGACTCCAAGGACGACCTGCGCGCCCTGCTGGCGGAATACAAGGCTGCCGGCATCAAGCGCATCGTCGCCCTGCGTGGCGACCTGCCCTCCGGCATGGGCATGGCCAGTGGTGAACTGCGCTACGCCAGCGACCTGGTCGAGTTCATTCGCAAGGAAACCGCTGACCACTTTCACCTGGAAGTGGCCGCCTACCCCGAAATGCACCCACAGGCTCGTAATTTTGAAACCGACCTGGCCAACTTCGTGCACAAGGTCAAGGCGGGCGCCGACAGCGCCATCACCCAGTACTTCTTCAACGCCGACAGCTACTTCTACTTCGTCGAGCGCGCACAGAAGCTGGGCGTGGACATCCCGGTGGTACCCGGCATCATGCCGATCACCAACTACAGCAAGCTGGCGCGCTTCTCCGACGCCTGTGGCGCCGAAATCCCGCGCTGGATCCGCAAGCAGCTGGAAGCCTATGCCGACGACACCGCCAGCATCCAGGCATTCGGCGAAGAAGTGATTACCCGCATGTGCGAACAGCTGCTGCAAGGCGGCGCACCGGGCCTGCACTTCTACACGTTGAACCAGGCCGACCCAAGCCTGGCGATCTGGAACAACCTGAAGCTGCCGCGCTGAAACTTTTTGGCAAAGTCTGCTTAAGAAATGATTAAGGCTTTGGTCATAGACTAAAGCCTTAATCATTTTCGGGTATACAGGTCTTGCCAGCCATGCAGCATCCCCAGCCATCGCGCCCACAGCTTGTCTACCTGGCTTTTGGCCCGGCAACCTATCATCAGGAAGCCTGCTTCAGCATTGTCAGCGCCCTCGCCCACTTGGGGACGACAGCAGCCGATGCCATTGGCATCCAGGTGTACACCGACAACCCACAGCCCTACGCCAAGCTGCCCGTCACTGTCCACTTGCTGGACGAAGCCACGCGCCAGGCATGGAACGCTCCTCACGGTTATCATTTTCGCAGCAAGCATGTGCTGCTTCGCCAGGTGCTACAACAACACCCGCTGGCAGTGCTGATCGACACCGATACCTTCTTCCGCACATCGCCGCTGCACCTGTTCGCCCGAGTGGCCCCAGGCAAGCTGCTGTGCAATGCCATCGGCCCGCGCTATGGCGCAAACCAGAAGTGCCTGCTGTACCGGAACCTGCTGTCCATCCTGCAAACCCGGGGCCTGGCCGACTGCCAGATGCCACTGGTCAACTCTGGGGTAATTGGCCTCACAGCCGAGGACGCCGGTACCCTGGACCGCTCCATCGACATGATGGACGAGTTCTACCCCTTGGCTCGCGAGGCCTATACCCTCGAGGAGTTCTGCCTGGCAGTGGCGGCATACCGCAAACTGGAGGTGGCCGAGTGTACCGACGTCATCCACCACTACTGGAGCCGCAAAGCCCAGTTCCGTGCCAAGATCCAAGCCTGGCTGCGCAAGCACGGCCACGACCCATTGGGCGCCGAAGCGCTGGCTGACGTTGCGTTGGTCAACGACCAACTGCCGCGCCCCCCTACCCTGCACCGCTTGGGTTACAAGGCACTGAGCCTGACCCTGCCCAGCCACGAGCGCCAGTTTGCGCGCGAATTGCTCTATGGCTGCTACCCCTATCCCAATGAATTCGACCGCGCCTGCGCGCCGGCCTGGTGGGACAAAGCCCTGGAAAACCTCCATGCACGCCATGGCCGTATGGCACCCGAGCGGCTACGTCAATGCCTGCGTCACCCGGGGCTGCGGTTGTCGCTGGGCGAACGGCGCAAAGATGTCGAGGCATATTTGCTGAGGTCTTCCCAGGCTTGAGCAGCCCTGTGCTGGCCTTGAATCGGCCGAGCGCGTAATCTGCGGCCATGCCACTCGTCGCCCGCCTGTTCTGGATCCTGCTGCTCGCCTGCCTGAGCCCGTTGGCTCTGGGCGAGCGCCTGCGCCTGGTATCCGATGACTGGGCGCCCTACATTTATCAGCACGAGGGCCAGCCCCTCGGTATCGACTACGAAGTCACCACCGAGGTATTCAAACGCCTTGGGGTTGAGGTGGAATGGCAGTTCCTGCCATGGAAGCGCTGCCTGGCAATGATCGAGAAAGGCTTGGCCGACGGTATTCTGGACATCTTCCAGAGCGAGACGCGGCGGCCCTATCTGGTGTACGCCCCCGAGCCCATGTCGGAGGTCGAGTTCGTGCTGTTTCAGGCCCGCGCACGCCGCCATGCCGTGGCCGGGTTCAAGGACCTGGCGGGCCTCACCGTCGGCACCTCGCCCGGCTACGCCTATGGCGACGCGTTCAACCAGGCGACCCATTTTCGCCGTGAAGCCGCGCCAACGCAGGAAGCCAACTTCGGCAAACTGCTGCTGGGCCGTATCGACCTGGCAATCACCGACCGCGTGGTCGGGCATTACCTGATTCGCCGTCTGGGCCTTGAACAACAAGTCGAGGAACTTCCGCTGGCAATCAGCCGCCAAGCCCAGTACCTGGGGTTGGTGCGCAAGCCAGGGCGCGAAACACTGGCCCTGGCCTTTGCAGAAGAACTGCAGCGGTTCAAGCACGAACCGGCCTTTGCCGCCATCAGCCACCGTTACACAGGCGACATCGGAAACATTCTCAACGCCGTTGAGCAGCAGGAAAGCAGCACAGCGCGATAGCTCTGTTATACTCGGGCCTTCCCGCCCGGCTCACGCCCGGACGCTCGGCCTCGTAACAGGCATCCCGATCGGCACCGACGCACCTTCGCGTCACCCTCCGTTTCCCGGATGTGCAGTGAAAGCCCAGCTGGACCGGACGCGATCGCATCCCACCGATGCCCGTCGCGCCAGGCAGAACATCCCAACGGGCCCAGCCCACACGAGAACAGGATCGCCCATGTCCTTTGCTTCCCTCGGTCTCTCCGAGGCTCTTGTCCGCGCTATCGAGGCTGCGGGCTATACCCAGCCGACCCCCGTGCAACAGCGGGCGATTCCCGCCGTGTTGCAAGGCCGCGACCTGATGGTTGCCGCTCAGACAGGTACTGGTAAAACCGGCGGCTTCGCCCTGCCGATTCTCGAGCGCCTGTTCCCCGCCGGTCACCCCGACAAGTCGCAGCGCCACGGCCCTCGCCAGCCTCGCGTGCTGGTCCTGACCCCAACCCGGGAGCTGGCAGCCCAGGTGCACGACAGCTTCAAGGTCTATGCCCGTGACCTGCCACTGGTCAGCGCCTGCGTCTTCGGCGGCGTAGGCATGAACCCGCAAGTCCAGGCGATTGCCAAGGGCGTTGACGTGCTGGTTGCCTGCCCGGGCCGCCTGCTCGACCTGGCCGGCCAAGGCAAGGTCGACCTGGCCCATGTGGAAATCCTGGTGCTCGACGAAGCCGACCGCATGCTCGACATGGGCTTCATCCACGACGTCAAGAAGGTACTGGCGCGCCTGCCATCCAAGCGCCAGAACCTGCTGTTTTCGGCCACCTTCTCCAAGGACATCACCGACCTCGCCGACAAGCTCCTGCATAACCCGGAGCGTATCGAGGTCACGCCGCCGAACACCACTGTCGAACGTATCGAGCAGCGTGTCTACCGCCTGCCTGCCAGCCACAAGCGTGCGCTCCTGGCACACCTGATCACCCTGGGTGCCTGGGAACAGGTACTGGTGTTTACCCGTACCAAGCACGGCGCCAACCGTCTGGCCGAGTACCTGGAAAAGCAAGGCCTGACCGCTGCCGCGATTCACGGTAACAAGAGCCAGAACGCCCGCACCAAGGCCCTGGCCGACTTCAAGGCCAACAGCGTCCGCGTACTGGTCGCCACCGACATCGCTGCCCGCGGCCTGGACATCGACCAGTTGCCCCACGTGGTCAACTTTGAGCTGCCGAATGTTGAGGAAGATTACGTGCACCGCATCGGCCGTACTGGCCGCGCCGGTCGATCGGGCGAGGCCATTTCGCTGGTCGCGCCAGATGAAGAGAAGTTGCTCAAGAGCATCGAGCGGGTTACCCGGCAGAAGATCGCGGACGGCGACCTGATGGGCTTCGACGCCAGCCAGGTAGAAGCCGAAAAACCGGAAGTACGCGAACGCCCGCAGAACAACGGCCGTGGCGGTCGCAACCAGCCACGCGGCGAAGGTGGCAAAGACGCCAACGGTGGCCGCAAGGACAAAGGCAAGGATAAAGGCAAGGCCAAGCAGCCAGCGGCCGGCAAGCCTGCAGACAAGGAAAAGTCCGGCGACAAGCCGCAGCAGCGCAAGCCGCGTGACAACAAGCCGCGCCAGCAGCAGGCCAGCCAGAACAGCGTGCCCAAGCCGCCAGCCGACCGTGCCCCGGATGAGTTCCTGGATGACGAAGTCGACAACTTCGGTAACCGCGCCGATTACGTCAGCCCGTACCAAGGCAAGAACCAGGGACGTAACCGTCGTCCTGGCGGCGGTACTGGTGCAGGCCAGAGCCAAGGAGGTGCTGCCCCGCGTAGCAACGGTGGCGGTGGTCAGGCTCGCAATGGCGGCCAGCCACGCACTGCAAACGGTGAGAAACGCCCGCCGCGCAATAACAACGGTGGTGGTGCTCGCCGTGATGGCGGTGGCCGTGGCCGCCCGGCCCGTGACGATGCTGCCCGGCAAGAGCCGGCCGTGCGCAACACGCGCCAGCCGGAAAAACAGCCGGTGATCATCCGCAAGGAGTCCAAGCTCGACCGTTTCCCGACGCCTGAGCAACTGGATGATCTGCCGAGCCGCCCGCGCGGTGAGCGTCCCGCCCTGTTGACCCGAAAAGGTTAAGCCAGAGGCAGCCTGTAGCGGCCCTGTCAGGGCCCTGAACGGGAAATGAAAACGCCGCCCAATGGGCGGCGTTTTCTATTGCCAAGGCAATGCTTACTTCTGCTTCACACCTTCGACACTGATATCCAGGTCGAGGGTCTGCGAAGTCGGGCCTGGGCCTTTGATACCGAAGTCGTTCAGGTTAAGGGTGGTGGTGGCGTTGAAACCAGCACGCTCACCACCCCATGGGTCCTTGCCTTCACCGTTGAAGGTGGCCTTGAAGGTGACCGGCTTGGTCACGCCGTGCAGGGTCAGGTCGCCGGTCACGTCAGCAGTCTTGTCGCCAGTCGACTTGACGGCGGTGGAGACGAACTTGGCTTCAGGATACTTCTTCACGTCGAGGAAGTCGGCGCTGGCGATGTGCTTGTCACGCTCGGCATGGTTCGACCACAGGCTGGCGGTTTTCAGGTCGACGCTGATCTTGCTGGCTTCAGGCTTGGCGCTATCCCAGGTGAAGTTGCCGTCGAAATCCTTGAAGGTACCGTGAATAAAGCTGTAACCCAGGTGGCTGATCTTCCAGTCGACAAACGCGTGCTGGCCTTCCTTGTCGATCTTGTACTCGGCAGCCATGACCTGGCCGGCGGAAAGCAGAGCGGTACCGAGCGCCAGAGCGGCAAAAGTCTTTTTCAACATCCTTATTTCCTTCCTATGCAATTGAGGTTGAGAGTCAAGCTTTGCGGCCCAACATGCGGGTCAGGGTCGCGTCACGGTCGATGAAATGGTGCTTGAGCGCTGCCAGGCCATGCAGCACGGCAAAAATCACCAGGCCCCAGGCAAGCCACAGATGAATCACGCCAGCCACATCTGCCTGATCAGGCAGGTCGCTGACCAGTGCCGGTACTTCGAACAGGCCAAACACCGATATGCCGACGCCGTCAGCGGTAGAAATCAGGTAACCGGCAGCCATCACCGCAAACAGGCCAAGGTACAGCGCCAGATGGCCCAGCTTGGCCGCTAGCCGTGTGGCCGCGCCGTGGTTGGCAGGTGCCGGTGGTGGCGGGCTGATGAAACGCCAGACTACCCGCAGCAGCATCACCGCCAGCAGCACCAGGCCGATGCTCTTGTGCAGGTCCGGGCCGGCTTTGCGCCAAGGGCTGTAGTAGTCGAGGCCGACCATCCACAGGCCGAGGCCGAACAGGCCGAAAACTGCCAGCGCCACGCCCCAGTGCAGGATGATGCTGACCACGCCGTAGCGAGAAGGTGAATTGCGCAGTTGCATGTTGGCGTGTTTCTCCGTGGAAGCTGTGCACAGACTAACGCGTAACGTATCGAATAAAAGCGGAAAAAATTGCTTCGGATTATCGAGAAATCAGATATGTATTGTGTAAGCTTCCCATTAAGGAAACATTAACGATAGTCGGGGAGAACACCGGCAACAAGCAAGCTGCTGTGGAAGCGGGCTTGTTCCGCGAAGGAGGGCATGCGGTGTCTGGCACCGGCTTTGCCGGTGTTCGCGGGGCAAGCCCGCTCCCACAGAGTCCCCGCTAACTCAGGGAGTTAGCGTGACTCTGAGGGAGCAGCCAGCACCTTCGATCAATCAGCCAGCCTTGGCCTGGTTATTGGCCACAGGTTTCTTGGTCGGCTCGGATTTGGCTGTCGCCTTCTTGGTTTCGGCAGGCTTGGGAGCTGGCTTGTGCGCCGGGGCATGCTTGGCCGGGGCTGCCTTGGTTGCCGCAGGCTTGGCAGCCGGTTCCTTGGCTACAGGCGCAGGCGCTGCCGGGGCCGGCGCGGCCTGTGGAGCAGGCGCAGGTGCCGGCGCCACTTCCTCAGCTTTGGCGATTGGCTCAGCCTTCACCTCTGGCGCTTGCGCCCCACCGAACAGGCGTTTGAAGAAGCCTGGCTTGTCCTGCTTGGCCTCTTCGGGCTGCTTAGGCTCAGCTTTGACCGGCGCCTTGTCAGCCTTGTCGCCCTTATCGGACGAACCACCAAACATATTGGAGAAGAACCCGCCCTTGCTGTCCTTGGTGGCCGCTGCACCGGCTGCCGCTGCCGCCGCAACCGGCACCGCCTTGGCGGGGTCGAACGACTTGCCGGCCAGCAGGTCCTGCGCCTGGCTGGCCGCACGCTGGCCACTGCGCAGGGCGCCTTCCAGGGTGCCTGGGTACAGGGCGTCGGTGTGCTCACCGGCAAAGGTGATGCGCTGCACTGGGCGCTCCCACAGGCGCCAGTACTTGCTGATCTGCCCCGGGCCATAGGCCAGGTACGCGCCGCCAGTACCAGCATCGGTGCTGTAGCGCTTCACCTCGTAACCGGTAAAGGCACCGCGGGCTTGCGGGTAGAACGCATGCAGGCGGATCAGCACCTGGTCGACCATCTGCTTGTCGCCAAACGCCTGCAGCAGGCGGGCATTGTCGCCGGAAAGGTTGATCACCACGTTGGCGCCGCCCTTGAGCGCCGGCTCGATCCACAGCATGCCGAGGCCGGTATTACTGAAGATTTCGCCCGACATGCGCGCGCGGCTTTCCCACACGGGCTTCTTGAACTTGAGCATCAGCTGGTCGCGCCAGCCATAATTGGTGCCTTTGAGCGCCGCCAGGTGCTGGTTGTCCAGGCCCGGAGTCATCTGGATCTTGGCCAGGGCGCGCAGTGGTACGGCCATGACCAGGTAATCCGCCTGGTAGCCGACACTGCCAACTTTGACCGTTACACCATCCTTGTCCTGGACGATGGCAGTGACAGGTGAGCTGGTCTTGATGGTCTTCAGCTGCTTGACGAAGGCCTGGGCCAGCACCGGGCTGCCACCGGGCAGGCGCGCGGCACGCAGGTCGCGGTCGCTGACACCACGGTACACTCGGTTCTGCTGGGCGAAATACAGCAGCGACAGACGCGACGGCTCATCGTAACGGGTACGGATCTGCTGGTTGATCAGCTGACGGGCAGTGGCCGGCAGTTGCAGTTTGTCCAGCCAGGTGGAGACGTTGATCTGGTCGAGTGCGAACAGCGTGCTGGTTGCCTGCGGGTTCAGCGGGTCATCGATCGAACGGGCCAAGTCATCGAGGGTTTTCTCGTAGCGCTTGAGCGCTTCGGCGGTAGCCGGTTGCTTGGTGGCCAGGTCGGTGGCGCTGAAGTACTCACCGTCGATGAGGTAACCAGGGGTACGCACGAACTCCGGTGCCGCCAGTGTTTCAAGCTTGAAACGGTCCAGGTAATGGTTGAGCACCGGCTGCGCCTTGGCATTGCCGATCCACTCGCTGGTGGCCAGGCCCGAACGCCCACCCATGCCCGATTTGGCCTCCAGCAGGGTCACCTGCCAGCCTTTTTCCTGCAGCTCATAGGCTGCCGTCAGGCCAGCCAGGCCGCCACCCACGACAATCGCCGTGGGCGTCTTGTCCTTTGCCAGCGCGGCGCCGCTGGTGACACCAATCAATACCAACGCGCACAGGCGCACCCAAGCAGCAGCCATGTCGGCGAACTCCGAGTCAGAGGTTACAGAAACAGGGAGAGGCAGGAATGCCCCGAGAGAGATGCGTTAAGAATACGTCAGCTCCGCCGGCCCTGCCAGCGCAGTGACATCAAGTCCTTTTGGCAACTGACATTTTTGCCAGTAGCCATGTCACACGGCGGCAGGCGAAGCTGGCGAAACTGGCCAGAAGCCCCGCCAGGAGGGCATGCGCATGATCTTCGAGGAGCACTTCCAACACGTCGAACGGCAGTTTCTATGGCACAAAAAAACGCTTCATACAGCCTCCGGCCTAAGTATCCGCTCCAACAGCACCTCTTGGACCGGCTTTCATGAAGCGTTCAAGGGTGAAGACGGTACCGAACTGGTCATCGGTGAACACAGCGACGTAGAAATCGTCTTCGCCCAGGAAGTCGAGTGCCTGCGCCTGGAATACTACGTAGTCAGCGACTTTCTCTGCGACGACCTGCACATGCTGTTCGATGCTGAAAGGGTTGATTACGACCTGGTCGCCCCGGTCCCGCGCACCTTTTACTGGCTCACAGTGGAAGGCAGCGGATTTAGCGACCTGCGCCCCGGCCCCATTGCCACGTACCCCTACCACCAGGTGATCGACGGCCCCTTCCGCCGCCTGACCATCTCCACTTCGCAGGCCGGAACCGTGCACATCCGCAGGCTGGAATGGACCGGCACCCAACGTCATTGAAAGGCAGCGGTTGTCCTGCCCAGCGGCATTGCTTAGGCTTACGCGGTCGAACCACGCCGCAAAGCCAGGAGAAGTGCCCATGGGCCTCAACGATCAGTGGATGCAACGTGACCTCAAGGTCCTGTGGCACCCCTGTACCCAGATGAAAGACCACGAGCAGCTGCCGCTGATCCCGATCAAGCGCGGCGAAGGCGTGTGGCTTGAGGACTTCGAAGGCAAGCGCTACCTGGACGCGGTGAGCAGCTGGTGGGTCAATGTGTTCGGCCACGCCAACCCGCGCATCAACCAGCGCATCAAGGACCAAGTCGACCAACTGGAGCACGTGATCCTGGCCGGTTTCAGCCATCAGCCGGTAATCGAGCTGTCCGAGCGCCTGGTGGCCATGACCCCGGCCGGCCTTGACCGGGTGTTCTACGCCGACAACGGCTCGTCGTGTATCGAAGTGGCGCTGAAGATGAGCTTCCACTACTGGCAGAACGTCGGCAAGCCGGGCAAGAAGCGCTTCGTCACTCTGACCAACAGCTACCACGGCGAAACCATCGCCGCCATGTCGGTAGGTGATGTGCCGCTGTTCACCGAAACCTACAAGGCGTTGCTGCTGGACACGATCAAGGTGCCTAGCCCCGACTGCTACCTGCGCCCCGAAGGCATGAGCTGGGAGGAGCATTCGCGCAACATGTTCGCCGCCATGGAGCAGACCCTGGCCGAACACCACGCCTCGATCAGCGCCGTGATCGTCGAGCCGCTGATCCAGGGTGCCGGCGGCATGCGCATGTACCACCCGGTGTACCTCAAGCTGCTGCGCGAGGCCTGCGACCGCTATGACGTGCACCTGATCCACGACGAAATCGCCGTGGGCTTTGGCCGCACCGGCACGATGTTCGCCTGCGAACAGGCCGGTATCCGCCCGGACTTCCTGTGCCTGTCCAAGGCCCTGACCGGTGGCTACCTGCCGCTGGCCGCCTGCCTGACCACCGACAAGGTCTACCAGGCGTTCTATGACGACTACCCGACCCTGCGCGCGTTCCTGCACTCGCACAGCTACACCGGCAACCCGCTGGCTTGTGCTGCGGCGCTGGCGACCCTGGATATCTTCGAGCAGGACAACGTGATCGAAGCCAACAAGGCCCTGGCCACGCGCATGGCCACCGCCACTGCGCACCTGGCCGAGCATGCTCACGTTGCCGAAATCCGCCAGACCGGCATGGCCCTGGCTATCGAAATGGTTCAGGACAAGGCTGGCAAGGTGGCCTACCCCTGGCAGGAGCGTCGCGGCCTGAAGGTGTTCGAGCATGCCCTGACCCGCGGCGCCTTGCTGCGGCCGCTGGGCAGCGTGGTGTACTTCCTGCCACCGTACGTGATCACCCCTGAGCAGATCGATTTCCTTGCCGAGGTCGCCAGCGAAGGCATCGACATCGCCACCCGCGACAGCGTCAGTGTTGCCGTGCCGGCCAACTTCCACCCCGATTTCCGCGACCCGGGCTAGCCCGGCAATTCGCCACACCACTTTTCCTGTGGGTGCGAGCGTGCTCGCGAACAAGGGCGAAGCCCTTGCCAGGCACCGCAGCGCCTGATTCGCGGGCACGCCCGCTCCCACAGGGGATCTGTGTCTCTCTATTTACCGAGCAAACCCATGAGATTGTCCCGCTTCTTCATCGACGCCCCCCTGAGCCTTGGCGAGCACGACCTGCCTGAAGCCCAGGCCCACTACATCGGCCGCGTACTGCGCATGGCCCCCGGCGACGCCGTGCAGCTATTCGACGGCAGCGGCCAGGAATACCTCGGTCAGCTGCTTGAAGTGGGCAAGAAAACCGTACGCGTCGACCTTGACCGGGCCATTGCCGGCCAGGCCGATTCACCGCTGCACGTGCACCTCGGCCAAGGCCTGTCCCGCGGCGAGCGTATGGATTGGGCGATCCAGAAGGCCACCGAGCTGGGCGCCAATGCAATCACCCCGATTGTCAGCGAGCGCTGCGAAGTGCGCCTGAAAGACGAGCGCGCCGACAAGCGCCTGGCCCATTGGCGGCAAGTGGCAATCAGCGCCTGTGAACAATGCGGTCGTTCTACCTTGCCGGTCATCCACCCACCCGTGACCCTGGCCGAATGGCTGGGCAGCACCAAGGCGGACCTGAAACTGGTCCTGCACCCGGTGGCCGAGCCGCTTACCAGCCACGAAAAACCTGCGACCCTGGCGTTTCTGATCGGCCCCGAAGGCGGCCTGAGCGAGGCCGAAGTCGAGCAGGCCAAAGCGTCCGGCTTCCACGCCGCCCGCCTCGGCCCGCGCGTGCTGCGCACTGAAACTGCGCCCGTTGTGGCGCTGTCGGTGGCACAGCAACTGTGGGGCGACTTTTGACTAGAGCACGTAGAACGACACCGCCACGAAATGCAGCAGGCTGCCGGTAATCACGAACAGGTGCCAGATGCCGTGAGCGTGGCGCAAGCGGCTGTCGAGCGCGAAGAAGATGATGCCCACGGTGTAGAACACCCCGCCGGCGGCCAACCAGGCAAAGCCGGCGCTGCCCAGCGATTGCAGCAACGGTTTCACTGCCACCAGCACGATCCAGCCCATCACGGCATAAATGATGATCGACAGGATCCGCGCCTCGGAACGCGGCTTGATCTCTTGCAGCATACCGATCACCGCCAGCCCCCAGACCACGCCGAACAGGCTCCAGCCCCAGGGGCCGCGCAGGCTGACCAGGCAGAATGGCGTGTAACTGCCAGCGATCAGCAGGTAGATAGAAAGGTGATCGAGCTTGCGCATGATTA
This sequence comes from Pseudomonas sp. XP2, assembly GCF_053557975.1. Lineage (NCBI taxonomy): Bacteria > Pseudomonadati > Pseudomonadota > Gammaproteobacteria > Pseudomonadales > Pseudomonadaceae > Pseudomonas > Pseudomonas sp. XP2. Next base: position 186,024 of record NZ_JBNRIK010000001.1, on the reverse strand, counting down.
CCTTGGCCCGCCCGCGGGTGCTGTGGTACAGGGTGGAAATGCTGTACAGCAACAGCAGGGTGCTGCCGTAGATGGAGAAACTGACGATCTTCCACGGGTCCCCTTGCAGGCCCGCGACCACGATCAGCCAGATGGCACCGATACAGGCCAGGACAGCACCGACCAGGTGGGTCCAGGCATTGAAGCGTTCACCGTAATACATGCAAACACAGACCTCTTCAGGTGGGCTGGGTTCCTGATGTGATGCTGATGGCCTCTTCGCGGGCATGCCCGCTCCCACAGGTAATGCACAGGACTCAAGGTCAGTGGTGTACCTGTGGGAGCGGGCTTGCCCGCGAAGAGGCCCGCACAAGCATCATCCTAGCCAAGGTCAGGTTGCAGATCCGCGTCACGCACCAGCCTTTCCAGTGCAACCAGGTCCGGCACCCGAGCCACCTGCTCGCCCACCTGCACCGCCGCCAGCTCCAGCCTGCCCAGCGCCACGTCCACGTAGTTCAGCTGGCTGTCGAGCTTGCACGAGCGCGGGATGTCTTGCAGCAACAGCGCCAGGTAGCGCAGGCCGGTATCACCCAGTGCGTTGAGCACGACTACCCGGGCCCGCTCACCGCACGGGGTTTCACCCCCACACGCCGCCTCGAAGCCGATCAGCGGCAGGCGCTGCTGCCGCCAGTCGATCCAGCCCAGGTGCCAGGCGGGGTCGCCAGGCTGGCACACCAGGTTGCGCTGCCCGCTCAACTCAGCCACCGCCACGTTGGGCAGCACCAGGGTGCGATCACCCAAAGGCAGCAACAGCCCGGTCAGGCTGCTGCGCTGGCCGGAAATCAGTTCAAGCATGGGGCTGGCTCCAATGGGCGATACTCTGCAACAGCAGCGACTCCTGGTACGGTTTGCCCAGGTATTCGTTGACGCCGATGGCCATGGCACGGTCGCGGTGCTTCTGCCCGGTGCGCGAGGTGATCATGATGATGGGCAGGTCTTTCAGCCGCTCGTCACGGCGAATGCGTGTGGCCACCTCGAAGCCGTCCATGCGCGGCATTTCGATGTCCAGCAGCAACACGTCGGGGCGGTGGTCTTCCAGCAGGGCCATGGCATCAACCCCGTCCTTGGCCGTCAGCACGCTCATGCCGTGGCGTTCCAGCAGGCGGCTGGTGACTTTGCGCACGGTCACCGAGTCATCCACCACCATCACCAGCAACGCACGCCGCGGCGCCGGGCCGAGCAGTTGGCGCTGGGCTTCGCCGCCGGGCAAACGTGCCAGGCGCCGCTGCTGGCCGCGCAGCTGGCCGAGCAGGTCGAGAATCAGCACGACCCGCCCGTCACCCAGCAATGTCGCCCCCGATAACCCGGCCACCGCAGCGAACTGTGGCCCCAGGCTCTTCACCACGATCTCGCGGCTGGGCGACAGGCTGTCGGCCTGGATGGCGAACGACTGCTCCTTGGAATGCACCAGCAGCACTGGCAACGGCACGCTCTGCCCCAGCAGCGCGGGGCGCGGCACACCTTGCAGCAACTCGCCCAGGTAACGCAGCTCGTATTCGTGGCCGCCGTAGACATAGCGCGGCGTGTCCAGCTGATAGCACGCTGCGAGCTCTGCCGGCGGCACGCGGACAATGCCCTCGATGGTATTGAGCGGGATGGCGTACTGCTCTTCGCCCAGGTGCACCATCAGCGCACGGTTGATCGATACGGTGAACGGCAGCCGGATCAAGAAGCGTGCACCCTTGCCCTGGGCCGACTCGATGCTCATCGAGCCACCGAGCTGCTTGACCTCCTCGTGCACCACGTCCATGCCCAGACCGCGCCCGGAAATCTGGGTGATCTTCTCGGCGGTGGAAAACCCCGGGCGCAGGATGAACTGCAGGATCTCGTGATCGCTCAAGTCTGCGTGCGGATCCAGCAGGCCGCGCTTGATGGCCTTGCGCCGTACCGCGTCGAGTGGCACACCGGCACCGTCGTCAGTCATTTCGATAACGATATCGGCACCTTCGTGCAGCAAATTCAGGTGGATGGTGCCCTGCTCCGGTTTGCCAGCGGCCAGCCGTGCTTCGCGGCTTTCCAGGCCATGGTCGACAGCGTTGCGCAGCATGTGCTCCAGCGGTGCGACCATGCGCTCGAGCACACTGCGGTCCAGTTCGCCCTCGGCGTTGCCGACCACCAGTTCCACCTGCTTGCCCAGTTCGCTGGCCACCTGCCGCACCACACGCTGCAGGCGTGGCACCAGGCGTTCGAAGGGCACCATCAAAGTGGCGGTCAGGCCTTCCTGCAACTGGCTGTTCACCCTGGCCTGCTGCTGCAGAAGGCTGTAGGCCTCCTGGGCGCGTTGGGCCAGGGTTTCCTTCAGGTCGAGCAAGTCCGAGGCAGACTCGAACAAGGCCCGCGACAATTGCTGCAACTGCGAATGGCGGTCCATTTCCAGGGGATCGAAGTCGTCGTAGGCATCGCCTTCGAACGGCTGCCGGCTGGAGATCCGCCCCTGGGTCTCGTTATCCAGGCGCAGCAACTGGTCGCGCATGCGCTCCAGGGTGGTTTCCATCTCGTTGAGGGCGAACTGCGCATCGTTGACCTGCTGCTCGATGCGCCCACGAATGATCGAGTGCTCGCCAGCCAGGTTGCCCAGGTCATCGAGCAACTCGGCATCAACCTTGACCATGTCGCCTGCGGCCCGCTCTGGCGCTGCCGCCGGCAACTCGCTGGCGGCTGCCTCGACAGGCCCTTGGCCGGCCGCACTGTCGGTCAGGGCCGCGCTGCTGAAGTTACGGATATAGTCGATCAGTGCCGTGGCCGCATGCAACGGCTGCCCCAGGCGTACGGCATCCAGCATGTGCGCCAGGCGATCATGGCAATTCTGCAACAGCGCGAACAGTGGCGGGCTCGGCGGCAAACGCCCGGCAGCCAGCAGCTCGTACAGAAATTCCAGTTCGTGTGCCAGGTCACCGATGGGGGCAATTTCAACCATGCGCGCCACACCCTTCAGGGTGTGCAGGTCGCGCATCAGGTTGTCCACCTCGACGCTGCTACGCGGGTCGGCCTGCCAGCGCGCCAGGGCGGCAGCGGCGCTCTCGACAATGTCCGAGCTTTCTTCGAGGAACACTTCCAGCAACTCTTCGCCTGGGCTTTCCGGCTCGTCTGGCAGTGGCTCACCCACCTCTGGCAGCGAAGGGTCATGCGACAGCCCCAAAGTACCGCTCAGGTCCATGTCCGGGTGCAGCGGTGTCACCTTGTCGATGCCCACCAGGCCGGTGGCATCCGGTGCCAATGCCTGGTCCAGCAGCGTGCGCAGGCCATCGACCAGTTCCGGGCGTGACACGATGTCCTGCCCCGCCGCTACTTCGTCGAGCATGTCCAGCAGTGCCTCATGGGCCCGCTGCGTGTGGGCGAAAAAGCGTGCATCGGCTGGCAGGCTGCCCTCTTCCACGGCGCCATACAGATCGAGCAAGGCCTCGCACAGGTCATCCATCTGCCACAAGTCGGCCAGGTGCGCGGCATGGCCCAGGCTGGTCATCTGGTCGAGCAGGGTATCCAGCGCGTCGCGCTGGCCGGGCTGTTGCTGCCAGCGCGACAACAACGACTCGGCATCAAGCAGAATGTCCATGGCCTGGGCCAGAAAACTGGCAACCAGCTGCGGGTCGCGCTTGCTACGCCGGGCATGCTGCGGGTCGTCATGCCCGCTGGCCAGGCGGCTATCGACTGCCTGGCCAACCGCTTCGATCAGCTCCGCGGCGCCAGGGATGGCGGCCAGTGGTGTGCTGTCGAGTTGCGCCAGGCCCAGATGGAACAGCGAGCGCGCGGCTTCCAGCCATTCGATCTCGGCCATTTGCAGTGGCAACTGATGGCCCTTGTATTCACGGGCCAGGCGGTCGAAGGCGGTGGCCAGCTCAGCGATCGGCATCACCCCGGCCATGGCGGCACTGCCCTTGAGCGTGTGCAGGGCACGTTGCAGGCCATCGCTGACCGGCGTGTCGTGGCCGTCGGCGCCCTGCAGGAAATCATCAAGGCTGGCCAGGTGGCCCTGCGCCTCACTGCGGAAGATATCCAGCAACTGTGGCTCAAGGCCATCGATACTGGCCGCCGGTGCATCGTTTTCAGCCAGGGCATGCAGGTGCCCGGCCAGTTGTTCGATTTCGGTCAATTGCGGCAGCTGGCCGGTGGCAAAGTCCGCCAGCAGATCGGGCAAATGGACGAACACCTGTTGCAGGGCCACCACGCCTTCCGGGCTGAGCGCGCTGCGGCCCTCCAGCACCCGGTTCAGCAGGTGCTCGGCGCCCCAGGCAAGTTCGGCCACCGCCTCGGCATGCACCATGCGGCCACTGCCTTTGAGGGTATGCAGCGCACGGCGCACTTCCCCCAGCGCCCCGCGCTGCTGGTTATCGGCACGCCAGCGCAGCCAGTGGCGCTCGATTTCCGGCAGCAACTCGCCCGCTTCCTCGAGAAACACCTCGCGCAGTTCGTCATCGATGCCATCGCCATTGGCATCCAGGCCCGCTCGGGCATCCGCCTGCGCACAGTGCACACCCAACGCCGCCAGGCTGGCACACGCCATGTCGATGAACGGCTGGCCATCCGCCAGCGGGTCGGCCACCCGCCACTGCAGGTAGCATTCAGCGGCGCTGAGGGCCTCGGCCAGGTGGGTCAGCTCGTCGGCAGGCGGCTCCTCCTCCAGGTGCTGCAACCAACGCTGCACATAGCTTGCGCAGCCGGCAAGCAGCTCGGCCACGGCGGGCAGCATCAACATGGCCAAGGCCCCGCGAACCTGCTGCAACAGCCCTGGCAAGGGCTGCAGGCGCTGCCGGGGCCAGTCGGACTCCACATAGTCACCGATCAGGTCCTTGGCCTGCTGCAACACGTTCAGCGATTCGTTCAGGACCAGCTGGCGTATCTCGGCCAGGTCCGAGCCTGGCAGGCCGGCCTGGCCGTTTTCCTCCAGTGGGCCGACCATGCCATTCAGGGAGGCTTCCACATACAACAAGGCGCCCGCTACATCCATCAACACCGCGTCGTCCACGGCTCGTTCGCCCTGAGCCAGGGCCTGCAGCGCCAACACCTGGTCGATGATCACCCGCCGTGGTTGCTGGAAGCCCAGTACAGCCAGCGTATCAGCCACATGGCGCAGCGGCGCCAGCAGGGCATCAAGCTGCTCGCTGTGCTGGCGGTCGCTGCGCACGAACTGGTCCAGGCGCTCCTTGATGCGCATAAGGTCGTCGCACAGTGCGGTCACCACCGAGCGCAGGGCATCGCGGCCCGGCCCGGCCTGCAACTGTTCGCGCCAGTTGCCCAGCGAGAGGTCGAGGTTGGCCAGGTCGTCAGAGCCGGCAAAGCGCTGCGCAGCACCGCTGATCAGGCTGGCCTGGGCCAGCGGCTCGATGCCACGGCAGGCGCGCAGCTGGTTGAGCAGCGGCAGCATCACCAATGGCAGGTCGTGGCGGGCACCGCGCAAGCGCTCAAGGTATGAGGGCAACTGCTCCAGGCCCCGGAACAGCGCACCCAGGCAATCACCCCGTGGGCTCACCTGGCCGTCGGCCATGGCCTTGGCGAACAGCTCCAGTTCTTCGGCCAGACGCGTCGCACCTCGCAGCTCGAGCATGCGCAGGCAGCCATGCACCTGGTGCAGGTTGTCGACCACAAAGGCGAGTATCGACAGGTCGCCTGGCTCGCCGGCGAAACGCTCCAGCGCCTGACGCGCCTGGCCCAGGCAGTCGAGGATGGCAGCCTTGGTCCAGGCCAGCGCCACCGTGTCGTGGCGCTCGGGGCTTACAGCAGCAGATGCCATTGTCACTTCCTCAACGCGGCGCTTCACTTGGGCTCGGCAGGTGGCGGCAGGGTGAAGCCGGACACCGAACGGCGCATCTCGCTGGCCATGCGGGCCAGGTGGCGGATGCTGTCGGCAGTGGCCCCGGAGCCGGCGGAGGTCTGCGCGGTAATCTGCTGGATGACCGCCATGGTGTGTGAGATCTGCCCGGCCGACGAGGTCTGCAACTGGGCAGCGTCGGAGATGCTGTGGATCAGGTCGGCCAGGTTCTGCGATACGCCTTCGATTTCGGCCAGCGCCACCCCGGCATCCTGGGCCAGGCGGGCGCCGCGCACCACTTCGGCGGTGGTCTGCTCCATGGAGATGACGGCCTCGTTGGTGTCGGCCTGGATGGTGCGCACCAGCGCCTCTATCTGGCGGGTAGCCGATGACGAGCGTTCGGCCAGGCGCTGCACTTCGTCGGCGACCACGGCAAACCCACGGCCGGCCTCACCGGCCAGCGAAGCCTGGATCGCCGCGTTAAGGGCAAGGATGTTGGTCTGGTCGGCAATGTCGTCGATCAGGCTGACAATGTCGCCGATTTCCTGAGAAGACTCACCCAGGCGCTTGATCCGCTTGGCGGTGTCCTGGATCTGCTCGCGAATGTTGTCCATGCCATTGATGGTGTTGTGCACCACCTCGTTACCCTTGTTGGCGATGGCCACCGAGCGTTCGGCCACCTTGGCCGATTCGTAAGCATGCGCGGATACCCGGTCGATCGACTCGACCATGTCGCCGACGGCTTCGGAGGCCTCGCTGATCTGCTCGGCCTGGTGCTCGGAGGCCTTGGCCAGCTGGCGAGCGGTGTTTTGCGTGTCCTGCACGGCTGCGGCCACCTGCACGGCGCTGTGGTTGATGGTGGCCACAAGGTCGCGCAGCTGGTCTACGGAATAGTTGATCGAGTCGGCAATGGCGCCGGTAAAGTCTTCGGTTACCGATACGGTCACGGTCAGGTCGCCATCGGCCAGCTCTTCGATTTCGTCGAGCAGGCGCATGATCGCCTGCTGGTTGCGTTCGTTCTTTTCCGCCGTTTCGCGCAGCTGGCGGTTGGTGGTGCGCACCATGACCAGGCCGATGAGAATGATCGAGGCCAGCGCCAGCACGCCCAAGGCATAGCCGCCCACAGTATCGAGGGTGCGCCCGCCGGCCAGGTTCTCGAAACCGTTGGCCAGGTGCGACGCTTCGTCGAGCAGGGTTTGCGACAGGCTGAAGATGTTGCCGGCAGCTTCGCGCACGCGGAACAGTTCGGGCGAGGTTTCGAGGATTTCATCCACAGAACCGGCGACGAACTGGAACAGTTCGGCGATTTCCGCCAGCCGCGCGCGGGCGTCAGCGTCTTCGACGCGGGTTATCTGGATTGCCGCGTTGCCGCTGAGCATGCCCTCCAGCACCTGGCCAAAGCGGCCGGCATCACGGCCAAAAGCATCGGCCGCCTGGGCTGCGGCATCGTCACCGGCCAGCACAGTGTTGACCGAACCGAGGATGCGCTCGGCCAGCAACAACTGGCGCTGGGCCACCGCCACCTGGTTGGCCGGGGCGCCGCTTTGCAGCAGGATCTCAACCACCTTCTCGTATTCCACCTGCAACTGCGGCACGGTTTCGGCCAGCGTCGCCGCCACTTGGTGCAGCGACAGCACGGTCTGCTCGCTGGCCAGGATGGTGTCGGTGTTCTTGCGCAGGTTTTCCCAGTCGCGGCGTACCGATTCCATCTCGTCACGCACCGTGGGCGGCGCGGGCGGCAGCCCGGTGGACTTGTCACCCTGGCGCAGGTAGCCCCAGCGCCGCTCAAAATCGTTGCGCGCATCCGACAGCAGCTTGAATGCAAGGGCCTTGCCGGTGGCGGCTTCAGTGGCGTTCTTGGCGATGCGTTGCGACAGCACCCGCAGTTCCCCGGCATGGCCGATGTACTGCTTGTCGTAATTGGATTGGGTGTTCAGGTACGCGAAGTTGGCGAACAACAGGATGATCGACAGGATCAGGATCAAAAACAGCACAGTGATCTGCGCGATGCTGCGGGTACGCGGGCTCACGGTGGTCGCGGTAACGGAGGTGGCAGGCTTGTTCACGTTCGCAGGTCCTATAACGCCACATCGAGAAAGCCCGGCGCCTGGGCCAGGGCGAAGGGGCTGAAGATCGCCCAATTGCGTTCACGCGGGAAATGCCCCTGCACAAAACGTGCAGCGGCGCGCAGCAGTGGCTGCGGCGGCGACAGCTGCAGGCTGTCCAGGTCAAAGTGCTGCAAGCCCAGTACCTCGTCCACCAGCAGGCCGACGAACAGGGCCTCGTGGTCCAGCACCAGTACCCGCCGTTGCTTGCCCGGGGCGGCGTGGCCCAGGCCGAAGAAGCTGCTCAGGTCCATCACCGGCAACAACCGGCCGCGCAGGTTGGCTACCCCGCACACCCATGGCTGCACACCGGGGACGCGGCTGCTGCGCGGTTCACGCAGCACCTCGGCCACCTCACCCATGGGCGCGACAAACCACTGCCCGGCAATGCGAAAACCGATACCGCTCCACTGTTGCAGGCGGTTGTCTTGCGGCGGTTGGTCGGCAACCAGCAGGCGGCAGCGCCGGTCAATGTCCAGCAACAGCTCGAAGGCGGTCAGCGACGCGCCTTGCGGGCGGGTGGTCAAGCGCCCAGCACTTCTTTGAGCTTGGCGATCAGGTCGTCTTCTTCCACGGGCTTGGTCACGAAACCCCTCGCACCCTGGCGTTTTGCCCAGATGCGATCGGTTTCCTGGTCTTTGGTGGTAACGACCAATACTGGAATGGCGCTGGTCTCGGGGTCCTTGCTCAATTGCCGGGTCGCCTGAAAGCCGTTGAGAACAGGCATGACGATATCCATCAACACTGCATCGGGCTTTGCCTGACGCGCCAGCGCCACGCCATCGGCACCGTTGCTGGCTTTGAGCACCTCATGACCGTGCTTTTCAAGCCATCCGGCCAATTTGTACATCTCTGTCGGCGAGTCGTCGACAATCAGAACTCGGGCCATGCTGTTTCCCCATCAGGAAAGTAAGGCCGTGCCATGGCGGGGCGCGGTCAGGGTGCGTGTTGTGGAGGCGCGGTAAACCCGGGCACGTGGGCGCGGATCGCGTCGAGCAGCTCTTCCTTGCTGAACGGTTTGGTCAGGAACTGATCAGAGCCGACCACCCGGCCGCGGGCCTTGTCGAACAGGCCATCGCGCGACGACAGCAGGATCACCGGGGTGTCCTTGAAAGCACTGTTGTGCTTGATCACGGCGCAGGTCTGGTAGCCGTCCAGGCGCGGCATCAGCACATCAACGAAGATGATGCTGGGCTGGTGGTCGACGATCTTGGCCAGGGCATCGAAGCCATCGCTGGCGGTGATCACCTCGCAGCCCGCTTCACCGAGCAACATCTGGGCGGTGCGGCGGATCGTGCGCGAATCGTCGATCACCATCACCTTCAGGGGTTGTTCCATAGACGCCTACCAATGGAAATTAGCTGCACTTTTAGCATACTCCGGGTGGCCATTCCATCTGCGCCGCCCCTTGACCGGCGGCGTTCGCGGCGCCACCCTGAGCCACTTTTCTTACGCCATCGCGGCCACCTGCCGCCAAGAGGAACCACCCCATGAGCGTTCGCCTCGGCATTGTCATGGACCCCATCGCGTCCATCTCCTACAAGAAGGACAGTTCGCTGGCCATGCTGCTGGCCGCCCAGGCACGCGGCTGGAGCCTGTTCTACATGGAACAGCAAGACCTGTACCAGGGCGAAAGCAAGGCCCGCGCCCGCATGCGCCCGCTGAAGGTGTTTGCCGACCCGGCGCACTGGTTCGAGCTGGGCGAGGAGCAGGACAGCCCGCTGGCCGAGCTGGACGTGATCCTGATGCGCAAGGACCCGCCCTTCGACATGGAGTTCGTCTACAGCACCTACCTGCTGGAGCAGGCCGAGAATGAAGGGGTGCTGGTGGTCAACCGCCCGCAGAGCCTGCGCGACTGCAACGAAAAAATGTTCGCCACGCTGTTCCCGCAGTGCACCACCCCAACCTTGGTCAGCCGCCGCCCGGACATCATTCGCGAATTCGCGGCCAAGCATGTTGACGTGATCCTCAAGCCACTGGATGGCATGGGCGGCACGTCGATCTTCCGCCACCGGGCTGGCGACCCCAACCTGTCGGTGATCCTGGAAACCCTGACCGCGCTGGGCACCCAGCAGATCATGGCCCAGGCCTACCTGCCGGCGATCAAGGACGGCGACAAACGCATCCTGATGATTGATGGCGAGCCGGTGGACTACTGCCTGGCGCGTATTCCGGCCAGCGGCGAAACCCGTGGCAACCTGGCCGCCGGCGGGCGTGGCGAAGCGCGCCCGCTGACCGAGCGCGACCGCTGGATTGCCGCCCAGGTCGGCCCGACCCTGCGCGAGAAGGGCCTGTTGTTCGTGGGCCTGGACGTGATCGGCGACTACCTCACCGAAATCAACGTCACCAGCCCCACCTGCATCCGCGAGATCGATGCTGCCTACAACACCGATATCGGTGGCAAATTGATGGATGCCATTGATCGCAAGCTCAAGGCGCGCTGACAGCCAACGCGAAGCTAAACCGCAGAGTGGGGTATGATGCCGGTCCTATTCGACTGAGCTGCTGCCCCGCCCTGCAGTTGCTGGATACCTGATGACGCTGCCCGCTGACATCCCCTCCGACCTGCTGCCGCCCCGTGTTCGCCCGGTGGACCGGCTCGGCTTTACCCTGTTCCTGGCTGCCCTGGTGCACCTGGCGCTGATTCTTGGCGTCGGCTTTACCGTGGTCAAGCCTGCCGAAATCCGCCACACCATGGACATCACCCTGGCCACCTTCAAGAGCGAGAAAGCGCCCGAGAAGGCCGATTTCCAGGCTCAGGAAAACCAGCAGGGCAGCGGCACGCTGGACAAGAAAGCGGTGCCCACCACCACCGAACTGGCGCCGTTCCAGGACAGCAAGATCAACAAGATCACCCCGCCACCCGCCGCCAGGCCCGAGGTGGTACCCCCCCCTACCCCACAAAAGACGGCGGTAGTGACGACTGCGCCCAAGCCGCAGAAGGTCGAACCCAAGCCCAAGGAAAGCAAGGCACAGCCCAAGCCGGCGGCGCCCGCGCCAGACTTCGACAGCTCGCAGCTGTCCAGCCAGATCGCCAGCCTGGAGGCGGAGCTGTCCAACGAACAGCAGATGTACGCCAAGCGCCCGCGCATCCACCGCCTGAACGCCGCCTCGACCATGCGCGACAAGGGCGCCTGGTACAAGGAAGAGTGGCGCAAGAAGGTCGAACGGGTGGGCAACCTGAACTACCCCGACGAAGCACGTCGGCAACAGATCTACGGCAACTTGCGCATGATGGTGTCGATCAACCGCGATGGATCGCTGTACGAAGTGCTGGTACTGGAATCGTCCGGGCAGCAAGTGCTGGACCAGGCAGCGCAACGCATCGTGCGGCTGGCAGCGCCGTTTGCACCGTTCACCGGGGATTTGGCCGAGTTTGACCGGCTGGAGATCATCCGCACCTGGCGCTTTGCCCGGGGGGACCGTTTGTCCAGCAACTGACTCAGGGCCTCGGTGTAGGGCTTGCTATATGCGGTGGCGCGGATATCGAGCGCCGCCCGCGCGGCGCATCGCGAGCTACGCTCGCTCCTACGTTTGTTTCGGGCCAATTATTCCTGTTGGATTTGCGCGCGAACGCCTTGGCGCATGGCTCGATTTCGCGTCGTACGAACAAAGCGGTCGCGCGCGCCTGTCACAAGCGTAACTGGCCCGAAACAAACGTAGGAGCGAGCGTAGCTCGCGATGCGCCGCGCGGGCGGCGCTCGATCTCATAAGCGCCAAAAACCTCAAGACAGCCGCCAACCAAGCGACACAAATCCGCACCTTGTCAGCCTCGCCGCCTGGCGCCACACTATCCCCATGAAAACCCTCGCCCCGAGCTATCTCAAGCACCAGTTCCTGATCGCCATGCCGCACATGGCCGATCCGAACTTCGCCCAGACCCTCACGTACATTGTCGAGCACAATGAACATGGCGCCATGGGCCTGGTGGTCAACCGGCCGCAGGAACTGAGCCTGGCCGACATCCTCGAGCAGCTGCGCCCGGACGAAACGCCGCCGGCCAGCACCCTGCAGGTGCCGATCTACCAGGGTGGCCCGGTGCAGACCGATCGCGGCTTCGTGCTGCACAGCAGCGAATGCAGCTTCCAGGCCACCGTGGCCCTGGAAGGGCTGTCACTGAGCACATCGCAGGATGTGTTGCTTGCGATTGCCGCAGGGGTAGGCCCGAAACAGAGCCTGATCACACTGGGTTATGCCGGCTGGGAGGCGGGCCAGCTGGAAGCGGAACTGGCCGACAACGCCTGGCTCAACTGCCCGTTCGACGCGCAAATCATCTTTGACCGGGCCAGCGACCTGCGCCTTGAAGCAGCGGCCGCCAGCCTGGGGATCAACCTGCACTTGCTGACCAGCCAGGCGGGCCACGCCTGATGGCCGAACTACGCCTCTTGCTGGGTTTCGACTACGGCAGCAAACAGATTGGCGTGGCCGTCGGCCAGGTGATCACCGGGCAGGCACGCGAGCTGTGCACCCTGAAGGCGCAGAACGGCGTGCCGGACTGGGCTCAGGTGGAAAAGCTCATCAATGAGTGGAAACCCGATGCCATTGTCGTCGGCCTGCCGTTGAACATGGACGGCACACCCAGCGAAATGAGCGCCCGCGCCGAGAAGTTCGCCCGCCGCCTTAACGGCCGTTTCAACCTGCCTGTTCATACCCACGACGAACGCCTGACCACCTTCGAAGCCAAAGGCGAACGCATGGCCCGTGGCGGCCAGCGCGGCAGCTACCGCGACAACCCGGTCGATGCCATCGCCGCCGCCCTGTTGCTGCAAGGCTGGCTGGAGGCCAATACCTGATCACATTTGCCGCCGGGCCCGCCCGGCGCACCCTTCCGAGGAGCCCGCAATGAGCCTACCCAATCCCGCCGACCTGATTCGGCAGATGGCTGTCGACCTTCGTGCCCACCTGGCGCGCCGGGCAATCACCGAGCCCCGTTACATCGGTATCCGCACCGGCGGTGTCTGGGTTGCCCAGGCCCTGCAGGAAGCCATGGGCGACAGCAGCCCCATGGGCACCCTGGACGTCTCGTTCTACCGCGACGACTTCAGCCAGAACGGCCTGCACCCACAAGTGCGCCCGTCCGAGCTGCCGTTCGAGGTCGAGGGCCAGCACCTGGTGCTGGTGGATGATGTACTGATGAGCGGTCGCACCATCCGCGCGGCGCTCAACGAACTGTTCGATTACGGCCGCCCGGCCAGCGTCACCCTGGTCTGCCTGCTGGACCTGGACGCCGGCGAATTGCCGATCCGTCCGAATGTGCTCGGTGCCACCCTGTCGCTGGCCGCCCATGAACGGGTAAAATTGACCGGACCCGCACCGCTCGCCCTCGAGCGCCAGGACCTCGCCTCCGCTTCCGCCCTTTAAGAGTCCCCCGCGATGACGCCAATCGACGCCAAGCGCCCGCTGCAGCTCAATGATCAGGGCCAGCTGCGCCACTTCCTCTCGCTTGACGGTTTGCCCCGCGAACTGCTCACCGAGATCCTCGACACCGCCGACTCCTTCCTGGAAGTCGGTGCCCGGGCCGTGAAGAAAGTCCCGTTGCTGCGCGGCAAGACCGTGTGCAACGTGTTCTTCGAGAACTCGACCCGCACCCGCACCACCTTCGAACTGGCAGCCCAGCGCCTGTCGGCCGACGTGATCAGCCTGAACGTGTCGACCTCCTCGACCAGCAAGGGCGAGACACTGTTCGACACCCTGCGCAACCTCGAGGCCATGGCGGCCGACATGTTCGTGGTGCGCCATTCCGACTCCGGCGCCGCGCACTTCATCGCCGAGCACGTGTGCCCGGATGTCGCCGTGATCAATGGCGGTGATGGCCGCCACGCGCACCCGACCCAGGGCATGCTCGACATGCTGACCATTCGCCGCCACAAAGGCAGCTTCGAAAACCTCTCGGTGGCCATCGTCGGCGACATTCTGCACTCGCGCGTGGCGCGCTCCGACATGCTGGCGCTCAAAGCGCTGGGTTGCCCGGACATCCGCGTGATCGGCCCGAAAACCCTGATCCCGATCGGCATCGAACAGTACGGCGTGAAGGTCTACACCGACTTGGCCGAAGGCCTGAAGGATGTCGACGTGGTGATCATGCTGCGCCTGCAGCGTGAGCGCATGGCCGGCGGCCTGATGCCCAGCGAAGGCGAGTTCTACCGCCTGTTCGGCCTGACCACCGCGCGCCTGGCCGGGGCCAAGCCTGATGCCATCGTCATGCACCCGGGCCCGATCAACCGGGGCGTGGAAATCGAATCAGCGGTGGCCGACGGCAAACACTCGGTGATCCTCAACCAGGTCACCTACGGCATCGCCGTGCGCATGGCCGTGCTGTCCATGGCCATGAGCGGGCAGAACGCACAACGTCAATTCGACCAGGAGAACGCCCAGTGACCATCAGCATTCTTGGCGCCCGGGTCATCGATCCCACGACCGGCCTGGATCAGGTGACCGACCTGCACCTGGACGGTGGCCGCATTGCCGCCATTGGCGCCGCACCGGCCGGTTTCAGCGCCAGCCGTACGATACAGGCCGATGGCCTGGTCGCCGCACCGGGCCTGGTCGACCTGGGCGTGTCCCTGCGTGAGCCGGGTTACAGCCGCAAAGGCAACATCGCCAGCGAAACCCGCGCTGCCGTTGCCGGCGGTGTCACCAGCCTGTGCTGCCCGCCGCAGACCAAGCCGGTGCTGGACACCTCGGCGGTGGCCGAACTGATCCTGGACCGCGCCCGTGAGGCCGCCAACAGCAAGGTGTACCCGATCGGCGCCCTGACCAAAGGCCTTGAAGGCGAGCAACTGGCCGAGCTGGTGGCCCTGCGCGATACCGGTTGCGTGGCCTTCGGCAACGGCCTGAAACAAATCCCCAACAACCGGACCCTGGCCCGCGCCCTGGAGTACGCCGCCACCTTCGACCTGACCGTGGTGTTCCACTCCCAGGACCGTGACCTGGCCCAGGGCGGCCTGGCCCATGAAGGTGCCATGGCCAGTTTCCTCGGCCTGCCGGGCATCCCGGAAACCGCAGAAACCGTGGCCCTGGCGCGCAACCTGCTGCTGGTAGAACAGACCGGTGTGCGTGCGCACTTCAGCCAGATCACCAGCGCCCGTGGTGCACAGCTGATTGCCCAGGCGCAGGAGCTCGGCCTGCCGGTGACCGCCGATGTGGCGCTGTACCAGCTGATACTCACCGATGAGTCGCTGCGCGAGTTTTCCAGCCTGTACCACGTGCAGCCCCCGCTGCGCACTGCCAAAGACCGGGATGGCCTGCGCGCCGCCGTCAAATCGGGCGTGATCCAGGCGATTTCCAGCCATCACCAGCCGCACGAGCGCGACGCCAAGCTGGCACCGTTCGGTGCCACCGAGCCGGGTATCAGCAGCGTCGAGCTGTTGCTGCCACTGGCCATGACCCTGGTGCAGGACGGCCTGCTCGACCTGCCAACTTTGCTGGCCCGCCTAAGCAGCGGCCCGGCAGCCGCCCTGCGCCTGCCCGCGGGCGAGCTGAAGGTGGGTGGCGCAGCTGACCTGGTGCTGTTCGACCCACAAGCCTCGACAGTGGCTGGCGAGCAGTGGTTGTCGCGGGGCGAGAACTGCCCGTTCATCGGCCACTGCCTGCCGGGTGCGGTGCGTTATACCTTGGTCGATGGCCACATCTGCCACGAGGCCTGAGTAACC
>NZ_JBNRIK010000001.1:142816-170416 GCF_053557975.1 Pseudomonas sp. XP2 | reverse complement strand
GGCAAGCCAGCTCCCACAGGAAATCACTGCCCTCAAGCCCTGTGATCACCTGTGGGAGCTGGCTTGCCGGCGATGAGGCCTGTGCTGGAGAGCATTAACCATTCATCCCCCCCGGTTGAAATCTTTCACCCCACCCCCATATGAGTCTGCATCAGGCACTTTCGCCCCGCTGCGTGGAGACTCTCCCCTTGACCACCATCGTTTCTGTCCGCCGTAACGGCAAAGTCGTCATGGGCGGCGACGGCCAGGTTTCCCTCGGCAATACCGTGATGAAAGGCAACGCCAAGAAAGTGCGCCGCCTGTACCACGGCCAGGTCATCGCCGGCTTCGCCGGTGCCACTGCCGATGCGTTCACCCTGTTCGAGCGCTTCGAAGGCCAGCTGGAGAAACACCAGGGCCACCTGGTACGCGCTGCCGTCGAGCTGGCCAAGGAATGGCGTACCGACCGCTCCCTGAGCCGCCTGGAAGCCATGCTGGCCGTGGCCAACAAGGATGCCTCCCTGATCATCACCGGTAACGGTGACGTGGTCGAACCCGAAGATGGCCTGATCGCCATGGGTTCCGGCGGCGCCTATGCCCAGGCCGCAGCCCGCGCCCTGCTGAACAAGACCGACCTCTCGGCCCGTGAAATCGCTGAAACCGCCCTGAACATCGCCGGCGACATCTGCGTGTTCACCAACCACAACCTGACCATCGAGGAGCAGGACCTGGCCGACTGATTCAGCTGCTCTGGCGCCTCTTCCCGGTGAAGGGGCTTTTCCACGCTGACTCATCTGCCCAAGGACCCTATTGATCATGTCCATGACCCCCCGCGAGATCGTCCACGAACTCAACCGCCACATCATCGGCCAGGACGACGCCAAGCGCGCCGTGGCCATTGCCCTGCGCAACCGCTGGCGCCGGATGCAGCTGCCTGTCGAGCTGCGTGCCGAAGTGACCCCCAAGAACATCCTGATGATCGGCCCTACCGGTGTCGGCAAGACCGAAATCGCCCGTCGTCTGGCCAAGCTGGCCAACGCACCATTCCTCAAGGTCGAAGCCACCAAGTTCACTGAAGTGGGCTACGTGGGCCGCGACGTCGAGTCGATCATCCGTGACTTGGCCGACGCCGCGCTGAAGATGCTGCGCGAGCAGGAAATCATCCGCGTGCGCCACCGCGCCGAAGACGCCGCCGAAGACCGTATCCTCGATGCCCTGCTGCCGCAGGCGCGGGTGACCAGCTTCAGCGAGGAAGCCGCGCAGACCAGCAGCGATTCCAACACCCGCCAGCTGTTCCGCAAACGCCTGCGTGAAGGCCAGCTGGACGACAAGGAAATCGAAATCGAAGTGGCCGATGCCGTGGGCGTCGAAATTGCCGCGCCGCCCGGCATGGAAGAAATGACCAATCAGCTGCAGAGCCTGTTTGCCAACATGGGCAAAGGCAAGCGCAAGGCGCGCAAGCTGAAGGTGAAAGAGGCGCTGAAGATGGTTCGCGATGAAGAAGCGAGCCGCCTGGTCAATGAGGAAGAGCTCAAGGCCAAGGCCCTGGAAGCAGTCGAGCAGCACGGTATCGTGTTCATCGACGAAATCGACAAGGTTGCCAAGCGCGGCAATGTTGGCGGCGCCGATGTGTCCCGTGAAGGCGTACAGCGCGACCTGCTGCCGCTGATCGAGGGCTGCACCGTCAACACCAAGCTGGGCATGGTCAAGACCGACCATATCCTGTTCATTGCCTCGGGTGCGTTCCACCTGAGCAAGCCGAGCGACCTGGTGCCCGAGCTGCAAGGCCGCCTGCCGATCCGTGTCGAACTCAAGGCACTGACCCCGGAAGACTTCGAGCGCATCCTGCAAGAGCCGCACGCTTCGCTGACCGAGCAGTACCAGGCCCTGTTGAAAACCGAAGGCCTGAACATCGAGTTCATCGCCGACGGCATCAAGCGCCTGGCCGAGATTGCCTACCAGGTCAACGAAAAGACCGAAAACATCGGTGCCCGTCGCCTGCACACACTGCTTGAGCGTTTGCTCGAAGAAGTGTCGTTCAGCGCCGGCGACCTGGCCAGCGCACATGACGAAACGCCAATCCAGATCGACGCTGCGTATGTGAACAGCCACCTGGGTGAACTGGCGCAGAACGAAGACCTGTCGCGTTACATTCTGTAAGACCGCAGGGGGCCGCTGTGCGGCCCAATCGCCGGCAAGCCAGCTCCCACAGGATTATCACAACTCTGATGCTGTGAAGTACCCGTGGCCGCTGGCTTGCCGGCGACTGGGCTGCAAAGCAGCCCCCTTGCACAATCCCCAGAATGTCCCGAAGCTGTGCATCATCAGCTCCCGAGAGATTCTGCCCATGGCCCGCCTGCCCACTGCCATCAACCTGCACAAAGCCTCGAAAACCCTCACCCTCACCTACGCCCCCGGCGAGGTCTACCACCTGCCCGCCGAACTCCTGCGCGTGCACTCCCCCTCCGCCGAGGTCCAGGGCCACGGCAACCCCATCCTGCAGTTCGGCAAGATCAACGTCGGCCTGGTCGGCCTGGAGCCTGCCGGCCAATATGCACTGAAACTGACCTTCGACGACGGCCATGACAGCGGCCTGTTCACCTGGGAATACCTGGAACAGCTGTGTCTGCGCCAGGAACAGCTGTGGGCCGAATACCTCGACGAGCTGCACAAAGCCGGAAAATCCCGCGACCCGGCCGAATCGGTGGTCAAACTCATGCTCTAGCGCAAGGTCTTCAGGGTTTAGAGCGCATTTTCTAAATTC
Source organism: Pseudomonas sp. XP2 (assembly GCF_053557975.1). Taxonomy (NCBI): domain Bacteria; kingdom Pseudomonadati; phylum Pseudomonadota; class Gammaproteobacteria; order Pseudomonadales; family Pseudomonadaceae; genus Pseudomonas; species Pseudomonas sp. XP2. The sequence goes on along the minus strand of NZ_JBNRIK010000001.1, from coordinate 167,673 downwards.
ATCTGTTTGAATGACTTACAGACAGCCCAGTGAAGGGCTGTCTTGCGCATTACATGAAAGTCGGGTAACCAATGGGTGTGGCAAGTTCCCTGCATCACTTTGCAGGCAGTCAGAACCCCCGCAGCACCGCTGTTCCTTATCACTGGTCACCCGAGTAGCAGTACCGGGCTCAGGGCTGTGCCCCCGCCACAGCAACCGGTACTCGTCTCAGGACAACGGAGCGTCGTAGATGAGTAACAAGAACAACGATGAGCTGCAGCGGCAGGCCTCGGAGAACACCTTGGGGCTGAACCCGGTCATCGGCATTCGCCGCAAGGACCTGTTGAGCTCGGCACGCACCGTGCTGCGCCAGGCCGTGCGCCAACCGCTGCACAGCGCCAAGCATGTGGCCCACTTTGGCCTGGAACTGAAAAACGTGCTGCTGGGCAAGTCCAGCCTGGCCCCGGAAAGCGACGACCGCCGTTTCAACGACCCGGCCTGGAGCAACAACCCGCTGTACCGCCGCTACCTGCAAACCTATCTGGCCTGGCGTAACGAGTTGCAGGACTGGATCGGCAACAGCGACCTGCCACCCCAGGACATCAGCCGCGGCCAGTTCGTCATCAACCTGATGACCGAAGCCATGGCGCCGACCAATACCTTGTCCAACCCGGCAGCGGTCAAGCGCTTCTTCGAAACCGGCGGCAAGAGCCTGCTCGATGGCCTGTCCAACCTGGCCAAGGACATGGTCAACAATGGCGGCATGCCCAGCCAGGTGAACATGGACGCCTTTGAAGTGGGCAAGAACCTGGGCACCAGTGAAGGCGCGGTGGTGTACCGCAACGATGTGCTGGAGCTGATCCAGTACAGCCCCATCACCGAACAGGTGCATGCTCGCCCGCTGCTGGTGGTGCCACCGCAGATCAACAAGTTCTACGTGTTCGACCTGAGCCCGGAAAAGAGCCTGGCCCGCTACTGCCTGCGCTCGCAGCAGCAAACCTTCATCATCAGCTGGCGCAACCCGACCAAGGCCCAGCGGGAATGGGGCCTGTCCACCTACATCGATGCACTCAAGGAAGCCGTCGACGCCGTACTGGCGATTACCGGCAGCAAAGACTTGAACATGCTCGGCGCCTGCTCTGGCGGCATCACCTGTACTGCGCTGGTGGGCCACTACGCCGCCATTGGCGAAAACAAGGTCAATGCCCTGACCCTGCTGGTCAGCGTGCTGGACACCACCATGGACAACCAGGTCGCATTGTTCGTCGACGAACAGACCCTGGAAGCCGCCAAGCGCCACTCGTACCAGGCTGGCGTGCTGGAAGGCAGCGAAATGGCCAAGGTGTTCGCCTGGATGCGCCCCAACGACCTGATCTGGAACTACTGGGTCAACAACTACCTGCTCGGCAACGAGCCGCCGGTGTTCGACATCCTGTTCTGGAACAACGACACCACGCGTCTGCCGGCCGCCTTCCACGGCGATTTGATCGAGATGTTCAAAAGCAACCCTTTGATACGCCCGAACGCACTGGAAGTGTGCGGCACCCCGATCGACCTGAAGAATGTGCACTGCGACATCTTCAGCGTTGCCGGCACCGCCGACCACATCACCCCGTGGCAATCGTGCTACCGCTCGGCGCACTTGTTCGGCGGCAAGATCGAGTTCGTGCTGTCCAACAGCGGCCACATACAGAGCATCCTCAACCCGCCGGGCAACCCCAAGGCACGCTTCATGACCGGGGCTGATCGCCCGGGTGACCCGGTGGCCTGGCAGGAAAACGCCACCAAGCACGCCGACTCCTGGTGGCTGCACTGGCAAAGCTGGCTGAGCGAGCGGGCCGGGGAGCTGAAAAAAGCGCCAACCCGCCTGGGCAACCGTGCCTATGCAGCTGGCGAAGCCGCCCCAGGCACCTACGTCACGAGCGTTGAGTTGCATTGCCGTGGCAGCCATGAGCGCGCCACGGCACTTTTTTCACGAAAGAGTCGAACGCATGCCGGAACCCTATATCTTCAGGACCGTCGAGCTGGACGACCAGTCCATTCGCACCGCCGTCCGCCCAGGCAAGCCGCACCTGACCCCGTTGCTGATCTTCAACGGCATCGGCGCCAACCTGGAGCTGGTGTTCCCCTTCATCGAGGCGCTGGACCCGGACCTGGAGGTCATTGCCTTCGATGTACCCGGCGTGGGTGGATCATCCACACCGCGCCACCCTTATCGTTTTCCTGGCCTGGCCAAGCTCACAGCGCGCATGCTCGATTACCTGGACTACGGCCAGGTCAACGCCATCGGTGTGTCCTGGGGCGGCGCCCTGGCCCAGCAGTTCGCCCACGACTATCCGGAACGCTGCAAAAAACTGGTGCTGGCCGCCACTGCCGCCGGCGCGGTAATGGTGCCGGGCAAACCCAAGGTGTTGTGGATGATGGCCAGTCCACGGCGCTACGTGCAGCCCTCCCATGTGATCCGTATTGCACCGCTGATTTACGGCGGTGCCTTCCGCCGCGACCCGGACCTGGCCATGCATCATGCATCCAAGGTGCGCTCGGGCGGCAAGCTGGGCTACTACTGGCAATTATTCGCCGGCCTGGGCTGGACCAGCATCCACTGGCTGCACAAGATCCATCAGCCGACGCTGGTACTGGCCGGTGACGACGACCCGCTGATCCCGCTGGTCAACATGCGCCTGCTGGCCTGGCGGATTCCCAATGCCCAGCTACACATAATCGACGATGGCCACCTGTTCCTGATTACCCGGGCCGAGGCCGTCGCACCGATCATCATGAAGTTTCTCCAGGAAGAACGTCAGCGCGCGGTCATGCACCCGCGCCCCGCCTCTGGCGGTTGATTGTCGCTGCCCAAGCATCGGGAAGACGAGGGAGTGTTGCCATGACAGACAAACCGGCCAAAGGAACGAAACCGCTGCCCGCCACCAGCATGAACGTGCATAACGCCATGCTTGGCCTGCGTGGGCGCGACCTGGTGTCGACCCTGCGCAGGGTTGGCCGCCACGGCTTGACCAACCCGCTGCACACTGCGCGGCACCTGTTGGCGCTCGGCGGCCAACTGGGCCGCGTGATGCTGGGCGACACGCCCTATCAGCCCAACCCTCGCGACAGCCGCTTCAACGACCCTACCTGGAGCCAGAACCCGTTTTACCGCCGGGGCCTGCAGGCCTATCTGGCCTGGCAGAAGCAGACACGCCAGTGGATCGACGAAAGCCACCTGGATGACGATGATCGGGCACGCGCCCACTTCCTGTTCGGCATGATCAACGACGCCCTGGCGCCGAGCAATTCGCTGCTCAACCCGCTGGCCGTCAAAGAGCTGCTGAACACCGGCGGGCAAAGCCTGGTGCGTGGCCTGGCCCACTTGCTGGACGACCTGCGTCACAATGACGGCCTGCCGCGCCAAGTGGACGAACGCGCTTTCGAGGTGGGTGGCAGCCTGGCGGCGACACCCGGTGCGGTGGTGTTTCGCAACGAGCTGCTGGAGCTGATCCAGTACAAGCCGATGAGTGAAAAACAGCACGCCAGGCCCCTGCTGGTGGTACCACCGCAAATCAACAAGTTCTATATCTTCGACATGCAGGCCCACAATAGCTTCGTCCAGTACATGCTCAAGAACGGCCTGCAGGTGTTCATGATCAGCTGGCGCAACCCCGACCCGCGCCACCGCGAATGGGGCTTGTCCTCGTACGTTCAGGCGTTGGAAGAAGCGCTGAACGCCTGCCGCAGCATCAGCGGCAACCGCGACCCCAACCTGATGGGTGCCTGTGCCGGCGGCCTGACCATGGCTGCACTGCAGGGCCACCTGCAGGCCAGACATCAGCTGCGCAAGATCCGCAGCGCCACTTACCTGGTCAGCCTGCTCGACAGCAAGTTCGACAGCCCGGCCAGCCTGTTCGCCGACGAGCAGACCGTCGAGGCGGCCAAGCGCCGTTCCTATCAACGGGGTGTACTGGACGGCGGCGAGGTGGCGAGGATTTTCGCCTGGATGCGCCCCAACGACCTGATCTGGAACTACTGGGTCAACAACTACCTGCTTGGCAAAGCCCCACCCGCGTTCGACATCCTCTACTGGAACGCCGATAACACACGGCTGCCGGCGGCACTGCACGGCGACTTGCTGGACTTTTTCAAGCACAACCCGCTCACCCACCCGGCCGGCCTTGAAGTATGCGGCACGCCCATCGACCTCAAGCAGGTCGACCTGGACAGTTTTACCGTGGCCGGCAGCAACGATCACATCACCCCGTGGGACGCCGTGTATCGCTCTGCCCTGCTGCTCGGTGGCGACCGGCGTTTCGTGCTGGCCAACAGCGGGCACATTCAAAGCATCATCAACCCACCGGGCAACCCCAAGGCCTACTACCTGGAAAACCCCAAGCTTGCGAGCGATCCGCGCGCCTGGTTCTACGAGGCCAAACGCAGCGACGGCAGTTGGTGGCCGTTGTGGCTGGAATGGATCACACCGCGCTCTGGTCCGCTCAAGGCTCCCCGTACCGAGCTGGGCAACAGTACCTACCCACCGCTCGGCCCGGCGCCAGGCACCTATGTCCTGACCCGATGAGCCCGACGACCGGATGAAGACCCGCGACCGTATCCTGGAATGCGCCCTGCAGCTGTTCAACCAGCAGGGCGAACCGAACGTATCCACCTTGGAGATTGCCAACGAACTGGGCATCAGCCCGGGCAACCTGTATTACCACTTCCACGGCAAGGAACCCTTGGTGCTGGGCCTGTTCGAGCGCTTCGAGGACGCGCTGATGCCCTTGCTTGACCCACCCCTGGAAGTGCGCCTGGACGCCGAGGACTACTGGCTGTTCCTGCACCTGATTGTCGAGCACATGTCGCAGTACCGCTTCCTGTTTCAGGACCTCTCCAACCTCACCGGCCGCCTGCCAAAGCTGGCACGCGGCATGCGCAGCCTGATCAATGCCCTCAAGCGCACGTTGGCGGCGCTGTTGGCCAGCCTCAAGGGCCAGGGGCTGGTAGAGAGTGGTACGCAGGCGCTGGGGCAGCTGGTGGAGCAGATCACGATGACGCTGCTGTTCTCGCTGGATTACCAGCGTGTGCTGGGGCGCGAGGGGGATGTGGGGATCGTGGTGTACCAGGTGATGATGCTGGTGGCGCCGCATCTGCAGGCACAGGCGCGGGCGGCGGCGGAGCAGTTGGCTGTGCGCTACCTGGAGGGGTAGGCCTGCTGTTTCGGCGCTGGGGCCTTCGCGGGCATGCCCGCTCCCACAGGGCCTGCGCTGACCCGTTGATCGGCGCTGTCCCTGTGCGAGCGGGCAAGCCCGCGAAGAAGGCGATGCGGTATCAGATCAAGGTACCGGTGCCGTTTGGTGCCGACGGCGCGCTGCTGGCCGGGGCGGTGGCAGGTGTCGGTGCTGTGGTAGCGGCCGGGGCCGCGCTGGCCGCTGGGGCTGCCGGTTTCGCGGCTGCCGGCTTGGCCGGTGCTTTCTTCACCGCAGGTTTCTTCGCTACCGCTGGCTTGGCCGCCGCAGCCTTGGCGGCGGCAGGTTTGGCCGCCGGCTTGGCAGCAGGTTTGGCCGCCGGCTTGGCAGCAGGTTTGGCCGCTGCCGTTTTAGCTGCAGGTTTGGCTGCCGCGGTTTTCGCCGCAGGCTTGGCCGCTGCTGCCTTGGTCAGTGGCTTGGCCGCTGCCTTGCTCGCAGCCGGTTTGGCCGCCGCAGCGCGCGACGAAACCGGCGTAACTGAAGCACCGGTCAGTTTCTCGATCTGCTTGGTCAGGCTGTCCACCTGCTGGTGCAGGGCCTTGATCTCGTTGCGGCTTGGCACACCCAAACGCGATATGGCGCTGTTCAGGCGCTTGTCGAAGGCTTCTTCGAGCTCGCTCCATTTGCCCAGCGCACGGTCTTTCACACCAGACACACGCGAGGTGGTCGAAGCCTTGGCGGTGTCGGCCACATCTTCAGCGGTCTTCTTCGCCTGTTTCTCGGCCTTCTCGCCATCCTTCACCAGCGAGTCGAACAGCTTGGGGCCGTCCTGGTCGATCTTCGAATAGATACCCAGCCCCGCCAGCCAGATCTTGCGGGAGTACTTCTCGATCCCGCCGACCCAGGAGCTGCTTTCTTTATCGGAATTCTTCTTGCCAGCCATCCTGCTCTCCTTATGGTTTGTGCGCGACGCGCTCAAGCAGCTCGTGCAGCTGTTCAAGCTTCACCGACAACGCCTCAACGTCATGTTTAGACGGAATGCCGAGGCGATTCAAGGCGCGTCCTACCCGCGCGTCGAAAGCTTTTTCGATCTTGTCGAGTTGAATTTCGACCTTGCCGCGTACGCGGCTGACTTCTTCAGCGGCGTCGTCGATCTGGTGGTTGGCAGCATCGAGCTCTTTGTCGATGCGTTTCTTGCCACGTTTTTCAACACCTTCGCCGGCCTTGACCAGCTCGCTGAAATACTCGGAACCTTCCTGGCCGACGCGGGCATAAGCGCCGATACCTGCCAGCCAGATCTTGCGCGCGTAGCCGCGCACCTCACCCAGCGTGCCCTGGGCGTCTTCCTTTTTCTTCACAGTCACTTTGGCCATGCTCAGTGCCTCATGTTCATCAGTGGAGGAGGATGCGCCCATGAACGCTGGGCTGATGCCTAAGGTAGGGAACAAAATTAGAAACCACACCCTAAGAACACGCATCACGACCTATCTACCTCACCCGTTACCCATGCAGCTTCTACCGTTCGCGCTCACTGACTAAACGGAGCTCGACTCGCATGGCTGTTTCCTCCTCGACAACCACCTATCGGCAGCTGGTGGCCAGCCGCTTCGCCAAACGCCCCACGCTACGTCAGCTGCTGGCTAGCGAAGGCTTCAGCGTGCTTGCCGATCGCTACCCGTGGATCGTTCGCAACTATCCGGACCTTGAAGGCCTCGAGCGTTTCACCGTGCTCAGGGCAGCACCTTCCGAGCCGCCAGTACAGCCACTGGTGCCCCTGCTGCTCGAGCACTACCTGAACGGCCGCCCCATGGACCTGGGGGCGGCGGATCAGCTCAGCATCGCACCACCGCAACCCTTCTACCCCCAGGAGCAAGGTGAAAACCCTGCCAGTCAGCCGCGAATCACGCTTGATATGGCAATGCTCAACCAGGATTTCGACACACTGCTGGCCGCTCTGGGCGATGCGTTCGAGCAGGCCCAAATCAGCTTCTGGGCCGGCACTGACGGCATTTCCGAGCGCTCCAACGTGCGCTGGCTGGCACACCTGCTGAAAGCTTCGCTGCTGAACGGGGTTGAACGCCAAGGGCTGGATGACACCGCCAAAGGCACGCTCTATCGCTTGCTGGAGAATGGGGCCGACACCCCCGCCGTCAGCGGCCTGCAGATATCGCTGGGCATGTCGGGCAACACCCAGTCGTTCACCCTGGCGGACCTTGTATTGTTCGGCCCCGATCAGGTGCTGTGGTGCAGCCCTGCGGGCAAAGTACGCCGCTACGTGGATGCAACCACCTTTGCCAGCGCCCTGCGCGACCAGTTGGCGCAAGCCTATCGCTTCGAGGCGTTCAGCTGGGCACATCGCCCCTTGCTGGGCGACCCCTTCGAACACCAGGCCACCGCCATGCTCAACAGCATTCTTGAGCGCCTCGGCCGCCTGAGCCTGGCCTCGTTCAGCACCGTCGAGGAGCTGGAACAGACGCTCGACGCCGTTACAGACCCCGCCTCCGATATTTCCGGCCAGTGGCTGGTGAACGAAGCCCAACCAGACATCGCCCTGCCGGCCTGGCTGGCTTCGGCGGCCGCCAGTGACCGCCTGCTGTACAGCGACGCAGTGCTGCGGCTATGCGCTCGCCAGGCGCAGGCGGGCAGCAAAGGTTCGCTGGACGACATCGAACCCCTGGACACCTATGCCAGAAGGCGCCTTCGCGAGCGCATGCAGCTCGACCACCCCGACCAGGCGCCGCTCGACCCTGACCTGCTGCTGATAGAGATTTCCGTCGTGGTTCCTGTGTCTTCGACAGGGCCGGCCGTGCTGCGGCACCTCAAACGCATAACCCTGACCGAGATGGCCGTAGTGCGCCTGCACACCGACCTGAACGAAGTGGCATCTGGCCTGACCTATCAGGGGCGCCAGCCGGAGCAAGCCTGGATGACCCTTGATTACCTCCAGGCACTGGTCACCGAGGTGGACATCGGCGGCCAGTACCCGGTGCACGTGGCGGCCCAGTTGCAGGCATTCGAGCATGACCCCGAACAAGTCCAGCGCTTCGCCCGAGAATGGCGTGGCAATCTGGCGTTCACGGCCCTAAAGGCGAAAATTGACGGCCAGATTGGCGAGACCGCCTGCCTGGCTGTTGTCGAATTCTGCCTGGGCAAAGCGCTGCCAGCAGAACCGTTGACCTTCTCGCCACTGGTGCTGCAACCGTTCAAGGGTGCCCCTGAAGGCGACACTGTGCAGGGCATGTTTGTGCTGCACGTCCAGGCCAGCGCCAGCTATTTGCTTTACCGCCCGTTGTTTGCCGAACAACCCTTGGCAGAACATGCCAGCCTGGATGCACTGATGGCTCAGATCCAGACCAATCCACAACTGCAACAGGACGTGCTCGACTGGGTAGATGACGAAAACCGGGCCGTCTATCAGAATGGCGGCTTCCTTCGGCCCCACCTGCATCCGCGCATGTCGAAACTGGCGCACTGGCTGGGCGGTGGCACAGCGTGGACAGATGCTGCGCTGGAGTCGCTGCGGACCCCGGTTACCCTGGTGCATGAGCCTTGGCAGGGCGATCTGGACATCAAGCTGCACGAGTCGAGAGTCCAGGCGCTGTTGCTTCTTGCCTCGCGCCAGACGGTCTCGAACTCACAGCAGCGCTGGGCGCTGGCCTGGCAGCTTGGCTGGATGCTGTTCAACGCCACCACGCCACTGCTGCGAGGCCCGGCGGCGGCCGTGGCCTGGGTGGTGGCTGCAGTGGCAGCATTGAAGGACGATTTGTCTGCCCTCACTCAAGGCACACCCGAAGCGCAGGCCTTGGCAGTCACTGACCTGCTGGCCAATGTCGCCATGTTGTTGATTCATGACGTTGGCAGCGTCACACCTGAGCCCCCCTCGGCCCGGCTGCAAGGCCCTCTGCCACGGCTTGAAAGCCTGGAAGCCCGACCGTCAGCTGCTGCGGCCTGGCGGGAGGCACCGGACGAAGGCGCCTGGCAATCGCCGGTTCCGACCCAAACCCACGTCACGCTGTTGAGCTGGGGCGACAACCAACGCTTGGGCAACCTTCCAGCGCCAACCCGACAAGCGCTGGGTCAACTGCAGGCCAACATTTCCCTGCAGGGGCGCACGGTGCAGCGCCAAGGCAGGCTTCGAGGGCTGTATGCCATCGAAGACCGCTACTACGTGAAGTTGCACGAGGTCGCCTACGAGGTGCTGGAAAGCGAGACAGGCCTGCGGATCATCGGCCCGCCGCAAAACGTGGATGAATGGCAAGCCCGCTGGGGTGGCAACCCGGACGGCTACCATATCGTTGGCCGCCAACGCAGTTACGGCCCCTGGCTGACACGCCGGAACGATACCTGGGTACTGGACCTCGCCCTGGCAGGCGGCATGCCGAAAAGCCGGCAGCAGATCATTGCGCAAAACCAACAGCAGTTCGACAGTTTGAACCAAGCGGTGTCTGCCAATCACAATGCCCTGAAAAAGATCAAGCCGCTGCTGGATGCCAACCAGCAATTGATGACCGACTACGATGCCGAGGCGAACGCCTTCGGGAAGGCCCTGGCCAGGGCAGGTGGCCAGGCAGCCATGGACGAACACTTGCAGCAACAGAACCGGGACTTGGCTGCCCGGCGTCTCGAGCTTATGCCGCAGATTCGCACGATATCGCTGTGCCTGGAAAAACAAGCGTCACTGCTGCAGACCAATGCCTCCCTCCTGCGCCAGCTGATGGAGCCCAGGTTCGCCAGGCTCGACCCGCTAGGCACCGCCCGACGCAGCCTGGGTGTCCTTTCCGAAACGCAGGTCGAGAACGACATCCTCTTGCTTCGCCGTCTGCTGGAACAATCGGACCACCAGGGCCTTGAGCAAAAATCCGTCGGCCTGAAAAAAGTGCCTGTGACCGATGAGCAAAAACAGCGCCATGTTTCGTTTCGCCAGGCAGTACGTGACACGCTGGACATCGTCAGCCGCCTGCGCACGGTCAGTGAGCGGCTTGACACCCTCTTGCCCCGAATGCTGGAGGACCCGCTGATCACGTTCCCGAACAAGGACAAGAAAGCCAAGGTCGAAGCGGCCATCGCGCTGCGGCCCTATTCAACACTGGTCATTCGTGCGCAGCAGCTGAGCGACATGGCGTACCTGTTGCTGGACAAGACGCGCCTGACCGAACAGGTGGCCATCGATCTTCTACCTGTGCAGCAATCACTGGACAGCAGGCAGTTCTCACAAACCGTCTGGACACATGATGGGATCGCGACTGCAAACCTGCCCCAGGAAGAGCAGGCAGCGTTGCTCGGCGACGCATTGCGCGAGTATGAGACCACGCTCGGCAAGGCCCAGTACCTACAATCCTTCGAGCATCCGGCCATCGACCAGACCATACTGCAAGCGTACATCGAGGAATTGTCGGTACTGGTGCACATCACAGAATCACAACTTGCCAGCGCCCTGGTCAACGTCGACAGCGGCGCAAGCCCCGCCCCCGCCCCAGTGATGTACCGTGTACATCCTCGCAAGAGCACGGTGATCAGGACGGCGCAAGGTCGCAGGTTGCTGGTTGACCGCGCGCAAGGCAGCAACCGGGCGGTTCAACATGACCCCGTCACTCAGCAACCTGCCAGCACCTTCGAGCAGCGCGACGGCGAGTGGTTCGAGCTGGCACCGGCGGAACCACCGGTGGCCCTCGACACCTCCGAACTGCGCCAGCGCGCCACCAGCCTGCTCGCCAGCCGTGAGGAGCGAATCGCCAAGGCCGCACGCCATATCCACGAGCCGAATGCCCTGTCCAACCTCATGGACTGGCATATCGAAGACATGCTCGAGATCGCCGTCAAAATCAAGGGCATCAAGGACGATCCCCGGTTGGCCGCGTTAACTGGCGAACTGCGTGAAGCGGTAGCCTACGTGCGGGCGGAGAAACAACGGCTGCTTACCCAGTCCTACCTCACCACACATCACCCCGATGCCACCGCATTGCGCTACCTGCATGAACAACAGCGCCTGCAGATCACGCCAACCGTGGCAAGAAAACCGACGCGTCGCGCGGATGATTTTCTGGACGTGTATGAGATCAGAGACACGCATGCCCCCGCAGCGGTGCTTTGGGAGGCGCATTTTCATTACCGCAGCAAGCAGGCCAGCGCCCTCGACTTCGCCAAGGGTCACTTGAAGTTCTGGGAGCCCCGGAGCCTGGAGCGAGAGGAACAACTCAAGCAGGCCACAACCGCCGAGCGGATCAAGATCTACCGGGGCGATCTGAAGCGCGAAGATGTGGCAGACATCATACCGTTCCCTGCCGATTGATCGTGGGACGGGCCGACCTCGGTCGGCCCGTCAGGCTCAGACCAGCGCCTTGTCCAGCGCCCGCTCGATTTCACCCTTGATGGTGCCGCTCATCATCGACAGCATCATGCCCAGTTTCAGCTCCACACGGATGATGTCTTCGCCAATGTGCACGCTGCCGTTGGCGCCGCTGCGCGCCACATCGACCCGGTCACCGTTCCAGGTGGCCTTGAGGTCGTATTCGCGGCTGAGCTTGTCGACCAGCGCTTGCGCCTTGGCGCGGGCAGCATCGCGGCCGAGGGAGTGTTTGCGTTCAACGCTGATCTGGGTCATACGGGCATTCCTGAAGATGTAGACATAATTGGCATTATGCCCGCCCCTGCCCACTGGCACACCCCGCCAAGACAAATCCGCCCGTTCGCCCTAGAATGGCGGTAATTTTTTCCGGTGAAGCGATATGAACGACCAGCGCAAAGGCGACCACGCCGAACCCACCACCCACTTTGGTTACCAGGACGTACCTGAAAGCCAGAAGGCGAAAAAAGTCGCCGAAGTGTTCCACTCGGTGGCAGCCAAGTACGACCTGATGAACGATGTGCTTTCCGGCGGCATGCACCGCCTGTGGAAGCGCTTTACCATCGAGCTGTCGGGCGTGCGCAGCGGCAACCGGGTGCTGGACATCGCCGGCGGTACCGGTGACCTGGCTGCCAAGTTCTCGCGCCTGGTCGGCCCGACGGGTCAGGTGGTGCTGGCCGACATCAACGAGTCGATGCTCAAGGTTGGCCGTGACCGCCTGCTGGACCGTGGTGTAGCCGGCAACATCGAGTTCGTCCAGGCCGACGCCGAAAAACTGCCGTTCCCGGACAACCATTTCGACTGCGTGACCATCGCGTTCGGCCTGCGCAACGTCACCCACAAGGACGAAGCCATCCGTTCGATGCTGCGCGTGCTCAAGCCCGGTGGCCGCCTGCTGATCCTGGAATTCTCCAAACCGACCAGCAAGCTGATGTCCAAGGCCTACGACGCCTATTCGTTCGCCTTCATGCCGCTGGCGGGCAAGCTGATCACCAACGACGCCGAAAGCTACCGTTACCTCGCCGAATCGATCCGCATGCACCCGGACCAGGAAACCCTGAAGAGCATGATGGTCGAGGCCGGTTTCGACCGCGTCACCTACCACAACATGACCAGCGGTATCGTTGCCGTGCACCGGGGGATCAAACCCTGATGCTGCTGGCCGGGCTGCTCGCCAGCGTCGAACATGGCCTGAACCGCGTCCTGCGCATGGACAGCACGGCCCTGCCGCGGCTGGCCGCGCTGGAAGGCAAGGTCATCGAGATAGACTGCCGCCAACCGGCCCTGCAGGTCTTCATCCTGCCCGATGAAGACGGCCTGATGCTCGCCGCCCACTGGGAGGGCGAGGTCGACTGCAGCCTGCGCGCACCGGCCGGCAGCCTGGCGCAACTGGCCTTGGCCGGGGACAAGACCGCCGTGCTGCACAGCCCGCAGGTCGAACTGCATGGCGACAGCGCCGTGCTGCTTGACCTGTTCGGCGTGCTGCAGGACCTGGAACTGGACTGGGAGCACGAACTGCAACGCTGGCTCGGCCCGGTCGCCACGGCGCTGCTGGCAGGCCACATCCGCCTGCGTGCACGCTGGACCCGGCAGGGCCTGGCGCGCTTCAGCCAGAACCTTTCCGAGTACCTGGCCGAAGAGTCCCGCGCCCTGGTAGGCAAACGCGAAGCCGAAGCCGCCTTCAGCGAACTCGATGCCCTGAAGCTCGATACAGAACGCCTCGAGGCGCGCATCAAGCGCCTCTCCCGATCCCTTGATACCAGCGAAAACGCATGAAGCTGCTCGCCGTCCGCCGTCTTTTTCGCATCCAGCGTGTGGTGATTCGCTACCGTCTCGATGACCTGCTGTTCGATCAGCCATTGCTGCCCTGGTGGCTGGCCAGCCTGCGCCTGCTGATGCCGTGGCGCTGGCTGCCACGCAAGCCCACTGAGCTCAGCCGTGGCGCGCGCCTGCGCCTGGCGTTGCAGGACCTGGGCCCGATCTTCATCAAATTTGGCCAACTGCTGTCCACCCGCCGCGACCTGCTGCCCACCGATATCGCCGACGAGCTGATGTTGCTGCAGGACCGCGTGCCGCCGTTCGACCCGAAACAGGCCGTGGCACTGATTGAAGCGCAGCTGGGCGCGAAGGTTGGTGAGGTGTTCAGCCGCTTCGACGTCGAACCGCTGGCCTCGGCCTCGGTGGCCCAGGTGCACGCCGCACGCCTCAAGACGGGCGAAGAGGTGGTGGTCAAGGTCGTGCGCCCGGGCCTGAAGCCGGTGATCGCCCAGGACCTGGCCTGGCTGTTCCTGATTGCCAAGGCCGCCGAGCGCGCCTCGGCGGATGCCCGCCGCCTGCACCCGGTGGAAATCGTCGGCGACTACGAAAAAACCATTTACGACGAGCTCGACCTGCTGCGCGAGGCTGCCAACGCCAGCCAGCTGCGGCGCAACTTCGAAGGCTCCGAGCTGATGTACGTGCCCCAGGTCTACTGGGACCTGTGCCGCCCTAAAGTGCTGGTGATGGAGCGCATCTACGGCGTACCGGTGACCGACATGGCCACCCTGGCCGACCAGCGCACTGACATGAAGCTGCTGGCCGAGCGCGGGGTGGAGGTATTCTTCACCCAGGTTTTCCGCGACAGCTTCTTCCACGCCGACATGCACCCGGGCAACATCTTTGTCAGTACGGTCAAGCCGTGGAGCCCGCAGTACATCGCCATCGACTGCGGCATCGTCGGCAGCCTGACCGCCGAGGACCAGGATTACCTGGCGCGCAACCTGTTTGCCTTCTTCAAGCGTGACTACCGACGCGTTGCCGAGTTGCACATCGACTCCGGCTGGGTGCCGGCGCATACCAAGGTCAACGAATTCGAAGCGGCGATCCGCACCGTGTGCGAACCAATCTTCGAAAAACCGTTAAAGGATATTTCCTTCGGCCAGGTGCTGATGCGCCTGTTCCAGACGGCGCGGCGCTTCAACATGGAAGTGCAGCCGCAACTGGTGCTGCTGCAAAAGACCCTGCTCAACATCGAGGGCCTGGGCCGCCAGCTGTACCCCGACCTGGACCTGTGGAGCACCGCCAAACCCTACCTCGAACGCTGGATGCGCGACCGCTACAGCCCCAAGGCCGTGCTCGGCAACATTCATGGGCAGGTGGAGCAGTTGCCGCACCTGACCAACATGGCCCGAGACCTGCTCGAACGCCTGTCGCAACCGCACCTGCACGATCCGCAAATGCCGGAACGCCGCCGCCAGGGTGATCGCTGGGCACTGCGCCTGCTGGGCGCCGGCCTGCTCAGTGGCGGCGCGGTGCTGGCCGCTGGCGCCGCCGAGGCCGCCAGCCTGGCCGCCCCTGCAGCCTGGCCGGCCTGGCTGATGCTGGCCGCAGGCCTTTACCTGATCGTGCGCCAATAGCCAGCCGCGCCTGCGGCTGGCACACTAGCGCAAAGGGCCCGATACAGGAGCGGGCCCGCTTTGGAGTCGACGATGAAAGACTGGCTGGACGAGATCAAGTGGAACAGCGACGGCCTGGTACCGGCAATCGCCCAGGACCACAAGACCGGACGCGTGCTGATGATGGCCTGGATGAACCGCGAATCGCTGTCGCTGACCGCCAGCGAACAGCGCGCCATCTACTGGTCGCGTTCGCGAGGCAAGCTGTGGCGCAAGGGCGAAGAGTCCGGGCATGTGCAGAAGCTGCATGAAATGCGCCTGGACTGCGACGCCGACGTGATCATCCTGATGGTCGAGCAACTGGGCCATATCGCTTGCCATACCGGTCGGGAAAGCTGCTTCTACCGCGTCCATGAAGACGGCCAGTGGAAAATCGTCGACCCGGTCCTCAAGGACCCGGATGCCATCTACAGCGCAGGACACTGACATGAGCGACACCCTCAACCGCCTGGCCGAAGTGCTTGAAGAACGCAAGCAAGCGGCGCCTGACAGCTCCTATGTGGCCAGCCTGTACCACAAAGGCCTGAACAAGATCCTCGAAAAGCTCGGCGAAGAGTCGGTCGAAACGATCATTGCCGCCAAGGATGCTGCCGTCAGCAAGGATTACAGCGATGTCATCTACGAAACCGCCGACCTGTGGTTTCATAGCCTGGTGATGCTCAGCGCGCTGGGCCAGCATCCGCAAGCCGTGCTGGATGAGCTGGACCGCCGTTTCGGGCTGTCCGGGCACGATGAAAAGGCCGCTCGACAGCCTTCGGCTTGAGCACAACGCATTCTAGGAGAGCACCATGGGTATTTTTGACTGGAAACACTGGATCGTCCTGCTGGTTGTCGTGGTCCTGGTGTTCGGCACCAAGAAGCTGAAAAACTTCGGCAGTGACCTGGGCGAGTCGATCAAGGGCTTCCGCAAGGCCATGAACGAAGAAGAGACCAAGCCGGCCGAGCAAACGCCGCCGCCAGCCCAACCGGTGCCGCCGGTGCAAAACACTGCCCAGCCGCAACAAGGCCACACCATCGAAGGCCAGGCCCAACCGGTCCAAGAGCCGCAGCGGAAAGACTGACCCATGTTCGGCATCAGTTTCAGCGAGCTGCTACTCGTAGGTCTGGTCGCGCTGCTGGTGCTCGGCCCCGAGCGCCTGCCCGGAGCCGCGCGCACGGCAGGCCTGTGGATTGGCCGGCTCAAACGCAGCTTCAACAGCATCAAGATGGAAGTGGAGCGCGAAATTGGCGCCGACGACATCCGCCGCCAGCTGCACAACGAGCACATCCTGCAGATGGAAGAGGAAGCCAAGCGCATCCTCAACCCGATGACGCCACCCGCGCAGCCGCCGGTAACCACGGCCAGCGTGCAGCCACCTGCCGGGCTCGAAGCCAGGCCGGTCGAAGCACCTGCTGCCCCGGCCGTACCCTCTGAACCGCCTCAACCGCCGCGAGCCCCATGAGCGAGAATCCGGAACACGACCAGCCGATGCCGCTGGTCTCGCACCTGACCGAACTGCGCACCCGCCTGCTGCGCTGCGTTGCCGTCATTTTCCTGATCTTTGCCGGGCTGTTTTCCTTCGCCCAGCAGATTTACACCTTGGTCTCGGCGCCGCTGCGCGACCATTTGCCGGCCAACGCGACGATGATCGCCACCGACGTGGCCTCGCCGTTCCTTACGCCGTTCAAGCTGACCATGATCGTGTCGCTGTTCCTGGCCATTCCGTTCATTCTCCAGCAGATCTGGGGCTTTATCGCGCCAGGCCTGTACCGCCATGAAAAGCGCATTGCCATTCCGCTGCTGGTGTCGAGCATTCTGTTGTTCTACGCCGGTATGGCCTTTGCCTATTTCCTCGTGTTCCCGCTGATGTTCAAGTTCTTTGCCGCCGCCACCCCGGCAGGCGTGGCAATGATGACCGACATCGCCAACTACCTCGACTTCGTGATGACGCTGTTCTTCGCCTTTGGCGTTGCCTTCGAAATCCCGGTGGCGGTGGTGTTGCTGGTGTGGATAGGCGTGGTCGACGTGAAGTACCTGAAGAAGATCCGCCCTTACGTGATCATCGGCTGCTTCGTGGTCGGCATGATCCTCACCCCGCCGGACATTTTCTCCCAGACCCTGCTGGCCGTACCTATGTGGCTATTGTTCGAGGTCGGCGTGCTATGTGGCAGCCTGATCCGCAAGCGTAGCGCCCACGACGAAGCAGCCAACGACCACAACGACCAGCCGCCAGCGACCCAACCGTGAACCTGTTGCTCCTCGAAGAGGCCGACTTCGTCTCGGCCGACCGCGTCGTTCTCGCCGACCGGCGCTTCACCCACATGCAGGAGATCCACCGCGTGGCGGTGGGCGACCACCTGCGGGTGGGCCGGATCAACGGCCTGATGGGCCAAGCCACGGTACTGCGCCTGGAAAAGCACGAAGCCGAACTTGAAGTGACCTTCGACCAGCAGCCACCGGCCAAGCTGCCGTTGACCTTGGTACTGGCAGTGCCGCGGCCAAAAATGCTGCGACGGCTGTTCCAGACCGTGGCGACCCTCGGCGTATCACGGCTGATTCTGGTGAACAGCTACAAGGTCGAGAAAAGCTTCTGGCAAACACCTTTCCTGCAGCCCGAGAGCATTCGCGAAAACCTGATCCTCGGCCTGGAACAGGCGCGTGACACGGTGCTGCCCGAGGTGATCATCGAGAAACGGTTCAAGCCTTTCGTCGAAGATCGGCTGCCCGCCATCGCCGCGGGCACCCTGGGCCTGGTCGGTCACCCCGGCCCCTACCCTGCCTGCCCGCGTGCCGTGGAACAACCCGTAACCCTGGCCATCGGCCCCGAGGGCGGCTGGATACCCTACGAAATCGAGCTGCTGGGCAAGGCTGGCCTGGCACCGGTGCAACTGGGTGATCGCATCCTGCGGGTAGAGACCGCCGTGACTGCGCTGCTTTCGCGTATTTTCTGACGCAAACGCCACTTTTTTGGCCATCAAGTTTCCCTCCCCCGGGCCGATGGCCTTGGCAACACAACAACTATTTGTGCTGCCAAGCCGCCGGGGAGTCGTACATGTATCAATGGTTAGCCCAATCGCTGGGCAATGTGAGCGTGAATCGCAAACTGGGGCTGGGTTTCGGCCTGGTGCTGCTGTTGACCCTGGCTATTACCCTGGCCGGCTGGCACGGCATGGACAGCATCATCGACCGCGGCGACAAGCTGGGTAACATCTCGGTCATCCAGCAGTACACCCAGGAACTGCGCATCGCCCGCCAGCATTACGAGCGCCGCAGTGATGACGCATCGGTGGCCGAGCTGGAGAAAGCACTGGCCAACCTCGACCGCCAGGTGCAGCTGATGCTCGGCCAGATCGAACACCCCGCCGACCGCCAGCGCCTGGAGCAGCAGCGCGAGGCGGTGCGCATCTACCAGCAGGCGTTCAACGAGCTGAAGCAGGCGGGCCAGCGCCGCGAGGCCAGCCGTAGCGTGCTCGGCGACAGCGCCGACAAGGCGGCAGAGCTGATCGGGCGCGTCCAGCGCGGCCTCCTGCAAGCTGGCGATATCAGCCAGTACCAGCACGCGGTAGACGTCAGCGCCCTGCTGCAACAAGCGCGCTTCCAGGTGCGTGGCTACACCTACAGCGGCAATACCGACTTCCAGCAAACGGCGCTGAAGGCCATCGACCAGGCCCTGGCCGAGCTGCGTGCATTGCCAGCCAAAGTGCCGGCCGAACATGCCGCCGGTCTCGACGATGCCGCCACCGCCATGGGCGGCTACCGTGATGCGGTCACCCAGTTCGGCAATGCACAGGCTGCCAGCGAGCAGGCCCTGCAGCACATGGCCGAGCAAGGTACGTTGCTGCTGCAGACCAGCCAGGCGATGACCACCTCGCAGACCGCCGTGCGTGACGCCGGGGCCACCCAGGCCAAGACCCTGCTCGCCGTGGCCACCGGGTTGGCCTTGGCCCTCGGCCTGCTGGCGGCATGGGCTATTACCCGGCAGATCATCATTCCCCTGCGCCAGACCCTGCGCGCCGCGGAGCGGGTCGCCAGTGGCGACTTGACCCAGAACCTGCAGGTAAACCGCCGCGACGAACTGGGCCAGTTGCAAGCGAGCATGCAGCGCATGACCCAAGGCCTGCGCGAACTGATCGGCGGCATCGGTGACGGTGTCACTCAGATCGCCAGTGCCGCAGAGGAGCTGTCGGCGGTGACTGAGCAGACCAGCGCCGGGGTCAACAACCAGAAGGTCGAAACCGACCAGGTTGCGACCGCCATGAACCAGATGACGGCCACCGTGCACGAAGTGGCACGCAATGCCGAACAGGCCTCGGAAGCTGCCTTGATGGCCGACCAGCAGGCCCGCGAAGGCGACCGTGTGGTGGGCGAGGCCGTGGCGCAGATAGAGCGGCTGGCGGGTGAAGTGATCAACTCCAGCGAAGCGATGAACCAGCTCAAGACTGAAAGCGACAAGATCGGCAGTGTGCTCGACGTGATCAAGTCGGTGGCCCAGCAAACCAACCTGCTGGCCCTGAACGCCGCGATCGAAGCCGCCCGCGCTGGGGAGGCCGGGCGTGGTTTTGCCGTGGTCGCCGACGAGGTGCGCAGCCTGGCCCAGCGCACCCAGCAGTCGACTGAAGAGATCGAAGAGCTTATCGCCGGCCTGCAAAGCGGCACACAACGGGTGGCCAGCGTGATGGACAACAGCCGCCAGCTGACCGACAGCAGCGTCGAGCTGACCCGCCGTGCCGGTACCTCTCTGGAAACCATCACCCGCACGGTGTCTTCGATCCAGGCGATGAACCAGCAGATTGCAACTGCTGCAGAGGAACAGACCGCCGTCGCCGAGGAGATCAACCGCAGCGTGATGAATGTGCGGGATATATCCGACCAGACCTCGGCGGCAAGTGAAGAGACGGCCAGTTCCAGTGTGGAGCTGGCGCGGCTGGGGACCCACCTGCAGGGGTTGGTGGGGCGGTTCAAACTCTGACCCCGCCATTTCAGCTTCGCCGCACCTATTGCCGGGGCCGCTTTGCGGCCCTTTTTGCGACGCCTGGCAGCCTCCGCAGAGGCTGCGCCGCAGGGCGATTCTTCCTACAGTCGCCAGTGATTATTCCTACCTGATTATCAGGTCAAGTCCTACAGCTCCCCTGCCGATTGGCAGAGATGTGATGCCAGCAATGCGCCTGCATCCTCCCTCTCATTCGCTCGGAGACGCTCTATGTTCGCCTACCTCAACCGCAAGCTTGGCAATATCAGTGTCGCTGCCAAGCTGGCCCTCGGCTTCGCCGTAGTGCTGCTGCTCACACTGGCCACCACCATCAGCGGGTGGCGCGCCCTGGATGACGCCATCGTGCGCTCACAGCAACTCAGCGAAATAGGCCTGATCAACGACCTGACCAAAGACCTGCGGGCAGAACGCATCACCTACCGCGTGCTCAACGACGACACCAGCAAAGCGCGCATCAGCAGCATCCTCGAACAACTCAACAGCATGCTGACCACCCTGCAAAAACGCAGCAACGTCGATGAATCAAGACAGTTGCTGACCGAAAAGCTGGCGCTGTTACAGCGCCTGCGCGGCGATTTCAGCGAATTGCAACGTAGCACCGGTAACCGCAGCACGCTGCGCGAAGCCATGCAGGCTCGGGAACAGGCACTTAATGATGCGATCGACGAGCTGCAGACCCAAGCCCTGCTGAGGATGCCAGCCGACAGCCAGCAAAGTGGTGTACTGGGCCTGATGGACACCCTCACCCGACAGGTCGAAGGGGCCAATCAGCAAAGCCTGGTGCCAGCCTATACCTTCACTCCGGTCGAGGATTTCGCAAAAGTCGGCGACAACGCCCTGGATGCTGCCAAAAATAGCCTTGGGCAACTGCTTGCCGGCCTTGCGCCGCTGGGTTTGCCACGCGCAGTCAGCGAGCAGCCCGGTGTCGAGCTGGCCAAGTACCGCGCCGCCCTGGACGAGTACCGCCACGCCGCCATACGTGTCGAGCAGCTGCAGAACAATATTGAAAATATGGGCAATGAGCTGCGCGCGGTCAGCCTCGAATTGGGTAAACGCAAGGTCGAACAACGTGACAGCGAAGCCTTGGCCGCACGCTCGCTGCTGACCAGTGTGGCGCTGCTGGCACTGGCGGTGGGCGTATTGGCTGCGTGGCTGATCACCTTGCAGATCACCCAACCGCTGCGCCAGACGCTGGCCGTAGCCGCACGTATCGCCAAGGGTGACCTGAGCCAGGTTGACGCAGTGCAACGCCGTGATGAAATGGGCCAGCTGCAAACCCGCATGCGCGAAATGACCTTGAGCCTGCGCGAGTTGATCGGCGGCATCGACCAGGGGGTCGGGCAGCTGTCACAGGCTGCTACACAGCTGGCGGCCAGCAGCGAGGACACCAAGCTGCGCATCAACCAGCAGCGCGAGGAAACCGACCAGGTGGCTACCGCCATGAACCAGATGAGCGCAACCGTGCAGGAAGTGGCACAGAATGCCGAACAAGCCTCGCAGGCCGCGACCAACGCTGACCAGCAGGCGCAGATGGGCGACCAGGTCGTGTCCGAAGCCATCGGCCGTATCGAGCAACTGGCCGGGCAGATGGATCATTGCCTGGCAGCCATGCAGCACCTGGCGGGCGAAAGCCAGCGCATTGGCAGCATCCTTGACGTGATCAAGTCGGTGTCCGAACAGACCAACCTGCTGGCGCTGAACGCCGCCATCGAGGCGGCCCGTGCAGGCGAAGCCGGCCGTGGCTTTGCCGTGGTGGCCGATGAAGTACGCGGTTTGGCCCAGCGTACCTCGACGGCGACCGAGGAGATTGGCCAGCTGATCGACAGCCTGCACAACGGTACGGACGACGTGACCCGTTTGCTGGACAGCAGCAAGCGCCTGACCGAGCAGAGCGTGGCGCTGAGCCGCAGGGCCGGGCAGGCGCTGAGCCAGATCACCGACACAGTGTCGAGCATCCAGGGCATGAACCAGCAGATTGCCACGGCCAGCGAAGAACAGAGCGTGGTGGCCGAGCAAATCAACCGAAGCGTGATCAATGTGCGGGATGTGTCGGATCAGACCAGTGCGGCCAGTGAACAGACGGCGGCTTCGAGCGGGGAGCTTGAGCAGCTGGGGCAGCAGTTGCGGGGGATGGTGGGGCGGTTCAACCTGTGAAATGCCGGGGCCGCATTGCGGCCCATTCGCGGGACAAGCCCGCTCCCACAAGCATCACGCACCCTGAGGGCAGCGCGGCACCTGTGGGAGCGGGCTTGTCCCGCGAAGAGGCCGGTGCGGTTACAGCACCTGGCGCAGGAACGCCTGCGCGCGCGGGTCCTTCGGCGCATCGAAGAACGCCCCAGGCGCGGCATCTTCAAGCAGCTTGCCATGGTCGAAGAACAGCACCCGGTCCGCCACTTCGCGGGCAAACCCCATTTCGTGGGTGACGCAGACCATGGTCATGCCTTCCTGGGCCAGGGTCTTCATCACGTCCAGCACCTCGCCGACCATCTCCGGGTCCAGCGCCGAGGTCGGCTCGTCGAACAGCATCACTTTCGGGTCCATCGCCAGGGCGCGGGCAATTGCCACCCGCTGTTGCTGGCCGCCGGACAGGCGCGACGGGTACTCGTTGGCCTTCTGCGAAATACCCACCTTCTCCAGCAACGCCCGGGCCTTGGCTTCACGCTCGGCCTTGTTGCGCTTGCGCACCACCTTCTGCGCCAGGCACAGGTTTTCGAGCACGGTCATGTGCGGGAACAGGTTGAAGTGCTGGAACACCATGCCGACTTCGCGGCGGTAGGCGTTGATGTCGGTCTTTGGGTCGGCCAGCTGCAGGCCGTCGATGGCCACATGGCCTTCGTCGAAATGCTCCAGGCCGTTGAGGCAGCGCAGGAAGGTCGACTTGCCCGAGCCCGATGGGCCGAGCACTACCACCACTTCGCCCTTGGCGACCTGGGTGGTGACATTGTCCACAGCCCGGACCACTTGGCCACGGGTGTCGAACACTTTCAGCAGGTCACGGACTTCAATCACTTTGCGCAAGCCTCCGCTCGAGCCGGCTGGCCAGGTGCGACAGCGGCAGGTTGATCAGCAGGTACAGACCTGCCACGCAGAACCAGATCTCGAAGGTCGAGAACGAGGTGGTGATGGCCTCGCGGCCGCTTTTGGTCAGTTCGGTAATCGCAATCACCGAGACCAGCGAGGTGTCCTTGACCAGGCTGATGAACTGGCCAGCCAACGGCGGCAGCACGCGTTTGAAGGCTTGCGGCAAGATCACGTGCCGCATTGACTGGCCAGCGTTCAGGCCCAGCGAGCGGGCGGCTTCGTTCTGGCCCTTGGCGATGGACTGCACGCCAGCACGGACGATTTCCGCCACGTAGGCGCCCGTGAACAGTGCCAGCGCGGCCACCCCGGCAAACTCGCGGGACAGGTTGAGGACGGTGCCGATGAAGAAGTAGAAAATGAAAATCTGCACCAGCAGCGGCGTGCCACGCACCAATTCGACATAGACGGTTGAAAGGTCGCGCAGGGTCGGGTTGCTGGACAACCGGCACAGCCCAGCGAACAGGCCGATGACCAGGCCCAGGGCGCCAGACACCACCGACAGCCACAATGTGGTCCACAGGCCCCAGGCCAGCGGGCCGGCTGCCCAGTGGCGGGTGACACCGATCTGGTCGCCTTCGGCAACATCGTCGCCGCGGCTCAGTTGCAGGCTGTCCTTGGCCACGTCGAGCACCTGCTCGTCACCTTGCTCGTCCTTCAGTGTGACGCGAGCGTTATCGCCGGCAATGACGATGTCCTGCACGGTGCCGTAACCGGCGGCGCGCTGTACGTCCTCGGCCTTGTAGGCGAAGTACTGGGGTACACGGTTCCAGCGCCACTCGTAGGACATCATCGAGGTGGCCATGTACAGGCTGATCGCCAGGCCGACCAGCACCAGGGCGGTCAGCCCGTGCCAGGGCCACTGGGCTTTCTTGTGTTTGATCACGTGGGGTACTTCCGTAAATGCGAACGCGCAGGGTTTGCCTGCGCGTCGGGGTCAAAGCCGGGCTTGTGGCCTGGGCCTTATTCCATGTCCTTCAGCCAGTCCTTGTTCTTGAACCACTTGTCGTGAATACGATCGTAGGTCCCGTCATGCTTGATCTGGTGCAGGAAGTTGTTGATGAAGTTGATGCTGTCGTAGTCGCCTTTCTTCAGGCCGAAGGCCAGCGGCTCGTAGGTGAAGGGCTCTTCGAGGAACAGCAGCTTGCCGGCACCGGCCTTCTCCACGGCGACCACGTTGTACGGCGCGTCATAAACGAAGGCGTCAGCCTTGCCGTTGACCACGTCCATGACCGCTTCCTGTTCGTTGTCGTAGCCGTGGTACTTGGCTTTGCCGATCAGCTTCTTGGAGACCATTTCGCCGGTGGTGCCCAGCTTGGACGTCAGGCGGTACTTCTCGTTGTTCAGGTCCTTGTACGACTTGATCTCGCCCGCCAGCTCCTTGCGGATCAGCAGGGTCTGGCCAACCACGATGAAGGGTTCGCTGAAGTTCAGGCGCAGGTTGCGTTCCTGGGTCAGGGTCATGCCGCTGCCGATCATGTCGAACTTGTCGGTCAACAGGGCCGGGATGATGCCGTCATAGGCGGTGGACACTGCCTCGAACTTGACGCCCATGGACTTGGCCATGGCCTTGAGAATGTCGACTTCGAAGCCGATGATCTCGCCACGCTTGTTGGTCATCTGGAACGGCATGTAGGTCGGGTCCATGCCCACCTTCAGGGTACCGCGCTTGACCGCGTCATCAATGGCGACTGCCTGGGCCGCAGTTACAGCGACCAGGGCGGTTACACCGACCAGCAGTCGCGAAAGGTATTGCTTGATCATCACCAAGTCCCCTAGCAAGAAAAGTAGCGAATCTTATTGTGTTGGCACGGCCGTACTGGCCGAGGCGTCGTATCGGAATGGGATGCTAACGCATGGCGGCTCGGGGACCTAGCGC
>NZ_JBNRIK010000001.1:120874-142717 GCF_053557975.1 Pseudomonas sp. XP2 | reverse complement strand
GCCCCCACAGGGACCGCACAGCATTCAACAACTGTGAGGTCCCTGTGGGGGCGGGCTTGCCCCGCGAATGGACGGATCAGGCGCCGACGAGTGCCGGT
Organism: Pseudomonas sp. XP2; assembly: GCF_053557975.1. Classification (NCBI taxonomy): domain Bacteria; kingdom Pseudomonadati; phylum Pseudomonadota; class Gammaproteobacteria; order Pseudomonadales; family Pseudomonadaceae; genus Pseudomonas; species Pseudomonas sp. XP2. Next base: position 142,619 of record NZ_JBNRIK010000001.1, on the reverse strand, counting down.
TGGCCTTCATTCTCCGGATGCAGCGGCAACAACGGCGAGTGCGGGTCATTTTTGATCGACGCGCGCCACACATCGATCCACGCCGCGTTGTGCTCTGCCCATACCTGCTCGTGCAGGCGGGTCAGCGCAACCGGGTCGCTGAGCAGGGCCAGGCGAGTATTGAGGTCCAGCCCTTTCGGCCCGACTTCCATGGCCTTGGCCACGCGCTCGGCACGCAGCGCTTCGATCGGCGCCGCCTGGCCATGACGGGCAGTGGCCATGGCACAGGCCAGGGCGTTCTGCCGGGGGTCGACCACAGCCCGCACAAAGCCGTCATGCAGGGCATGCCAGCGGTTTTCGTGGGTGTACTGGTCGGTGGCCAGCAACTCTTGTGGGGTGGCGTATTCCTCCGGGATGAGGAACAGCTTCTCGTCCTTGGCCGCCAGGCCCAGGCGAGTGCGGCTGGAAATCACCGAAACCGGGATCGACAGCACCAGCGAGCCAACGATTGGCGCCAGCCACCACAGGAAGCTCGGGTTCAACCACGCCACCAGCGCGGCCCAGGCAATACCCAGCAGGGTTTGCGGACCATGGCGACGCACAGCCTCGCTCCACGGCGTGGAGTCGTCGTCACGCTGTGGCGAGTTCCAGGTCGCCGCCCAGCCGAGGAACGCGGCCAGCACGAAGCGGGTGTGGAAGATCATGCGCACCGGTGCCAGCAGCATGGAGAACAGCATCTCCATCAGCATCGACAGGGTGACCTTGATCCGCCCGCCAAACTCGACGGCGCCCTTGGCCCAGATCAGGATGATGCTGAGCAGCTTGGGCAGGAACAGCAGCACGATGGTGGTGGAGAACAGCGCCACGGCCTTCTCCGGGTGCCACTGTGGCCATAGCGGGTAGAGCTGGTACGGCTCGATGAAGTACTGCGGCTCCATCAGGGTGTTGGTCGCCAGCAACGCCGTCGACAGCACCAGGAACAGGAACCACAGCGGCGCCGACAGGTACGACATCACCCCGGTGAGGAACACCGCACGGTGCACTGGGTGCATGCCCTTGACCAGGAACAGGCGGAAGTTCATCAGGTTGCCGTGGCACCAGCGCCGGTCGCGCTTGAGCTCGTCGAGCAGGTTGGGCGGCAGCTCTTCGTAACTGCCCGGCAGGTCGTAGGCGATCCATACGCCCCAGCCGGCCCGGCGCATCAGCGCAGCTTCGACAAAGTCGTGGGAGAGAATCGCACCGGCAAACGCCCCCTTGCCCGGCAACGGCGCCAGGGCGCAGTGCTCGATGAACGGCTTCATGCGGATGATCGCGTTGTGGCCCCAGTAGTGCGACTCGCCCAGCTGCCAGAAGTGCAGGCCAGCGGTGAACAGCGGGCCGTACACGCGGGTGGCAAACTGCTGCATGCGTGCATACAGGGTATCCATGCCCGAGGCTCTAGGCCCGGTCTGGATGATGCCGGCGTCCGGGTTGGCCTCCATCAGGCGCACCAGGCTGCTCAGGCACTCGCCGCTCATGACGCTGTCTGCGTCCAGCACGACCATGTACTTGTACTCGCCCCCCCAGCGACGGCAGAAGTCGTCGAGGTTACCGCTCTTGCGCTTCACACGGCGCCGACGGCGGCGGTAGAAGATGCGGCCGAAGCCTTTGGTTTCGCGGCACACGTCCAGCCAGGCTTGTTGTTCGGCCACGGCAATGTCGGTGTCGTTGGTGTCGCTGAGCACGAAGAAGTCGAAGCGGTCGAGGTTGCCGCTGGCGGCCACCGACTCGAACGTTGCGCGCAGACCGGCGAACACGCGAGGCACGTCTTCGTTGCAGATCGGCATCACCAGTGCGGTACGCGCCTCGGGTGCAATCGGCTCGTTGCCGGCGCTGCTGCCCGAAATCTTGTATTTGTCGCGCCCGGTAAGCAGCTCAAGGAAGCCCATCAGCGCGGTCCAGAAGCCCGCCGACACCCAGCAGAACAGGATACCGAAGAGGATCAGGATGGAAGTTTGCAAGGCATACGGCCACACCTGCACCACGGTATCCCACAGCGGCTGGCTGAGGACTTCGTCAAGGTCGACGAACGACCAGCCCTGGTACGGCAGGATGCCCTTCATGTACCAACCGGCGATGATGGTCTGGCCGATCATCAGGGTCAGCAGGATGTAACGGCGGATAGAGCCCACCGTGCGCCAGCGTGCCGGCGGCAGCTCGCGCTTGGGCGGCTGCGGCGCGTTGGTGCGGCCGGTCATGCGCCGCCACATGCGGATCAGCACGTTGGTGCGCCAAGGCTCGGGCACAACTTTGGTGCGTTTGATCGGCGGGGCGATCTTCAGGCAAAGGCGGCCGCTGCCGTCGACGCCGAGCATTTCGGCCTCTTCCAGCTCGGCGGCGCTGCCCACGGTCAGGCGCGGGCCCACCGAGGCCTGCACGGCCTCGGCAGCGTTGGCGGCCGGGTTGGCCGCCAAGCGTTGGTGCAGCTCACTGAACGACGTGCAGCTGGCGAGTTCCGCCCGTTGCTCGTCACTCAGTGGTAGGTGAGCCAGGTACTCGCCAAGCGATACTGGCCTTGCGTTTGAGTTACTCATCGGCAGGCAACTGATAGCTCCAGGTCTCGGTCAGCACCTTCTCGGTGGTGGCCGGGGTCCCGTTGGTGGGCGCCGCATCGGCGGCAGGTTGTTCGGCCTTGGCAGGTTGCTCAGCCTTGACGGCTTTCTCGGCCTTGGCATGCTTGGCTGCGGCCTTGTCCTGCTTGGCGTCCTGGGCAGGCTTGGCGGTTTCGGCCGGCACATCACGCACCAGCGCGGCACGCATTTCGGTCGACTTGTTAGCTTCCTTGACCTTCAGGCGCAGGGTCAGGCGCCAGCCCTTGGTCTCAGGGTTATAGCGCAGATTGTTCTCGACCACCTCGGCATTGTCGCCAACGCTGATCTGGCTGCGCACCGCGGTGTCTTCCGGCAATGCGGCCAGGGCCGGCCCGGCGAAGTCGACCAGGAAGGCCACGCTGCCGTCTGGCTGGCGGATCAGGTTGGACTGTTTCACGTCACCGGTGGAACGCAGGGTCTGCTTGACCGAGCCCAGCTCAGGGGCCTGGAACTTCGCCTCGTCGATGGTCCAGTGCAGGCGGTAAGCGTACTCGAACGGCTTGCCTGGCTCCGGCAGTTTCTCCGGGCTCCAGAAGGCTACGATGTTGTCGTTGGTCTCGTCGGCGGTCGGAATTTCGACCAGGTCGACGGTGCCCTTGCCCCAGTCGCCCTTCGGCTCGATCCAGGCGCTTGGGCGCTTCTGGTAGTTGTCGTCGAGGTCTTCGTAGTCGCTGAACGCGCGCTGGCGCTGCATCAGGCCGAAACCACGCGGGTTCTCGACGCTGAAGTTGCTCACGGCCAGGTGTTTAGGGTTGTTCAGCGGGCGCCACAGCCACTCGCCATTGCCGGCGTGAATCGACAGGCCTTCGGAGTCGTGCAGGGCCGGACGGTAGTTGAGGACCTTGGACGGCTGGTTGGGGCCGAACAGGAACATGCTGGTCAGCGGGGCAATGCCCAGGCGGCTGACCTGGTCACGCAGGAACACGCGGGACTGCACGTCGACCACGGTGTCGTTGCCCGGGCGCAGGGTCAGCTTGTAGGCGCCGGTAGAGCGCGGCGAATCCAGCAGGGCGTAGATCACCAGATGCTTGTCGGCCGGCTTGGGCTTCTCGACCCAGAACTCGGTGAAGCGCGGGAATTCCTCGCCCGACGGCAGCGCGGTGTCGATGGCCAGGCCACGGGCCGACAGGCCATAGACATGGCCCTTGCCGACCACGCGGAAATAGCTGGCGCCAAGCAGGGTCATGATCTCGTCCTGCTTGTCGGCCTTGTTGATCGGGTACAGCACGCGGAAACCGGCGTAACCCAGGTTCTTGGTGGTTTCCGGGTCGTGGGGCACGTCACCGAACTCGAAGCGGCTCGGGTCGTACTTGATTTCCTCGACCTTGGTAGCGGTGACTTCGTTGATTTTCACCGGGGTGTCGAAATGCATGCCCTGGTGGTAGAACGACAGTTTGAACGGGGTCTTGTCCTTGGCCCACTCGGCCTTTTCCTGCAGGAAATGGATTTTCTGGTAGTCCGCGAACTTCATGTCGCGGAACACCGCCGGCAGGTTGCTTTTGGGTACGTCGTACTTCTGGCCGGCCAGATCCTTTGCCTTGGCTGCAACATCGTCAAGATTGAATGCCCACAGCTGGCCCGCGCTCATCAGGCCGACCAGTGCCACACTGGCCATCAGGGCCTTGCGTAGCCGGATGCCGGGGATTCTTGATGCTTTTTGGGGACTAACAATCACGAGCAACCCTCGCCGAAAACAGATCATGAAACCAACGGCCAGCGACAAATGCCGGGTTGGCGAGCACTGTTCGGACCCCGTGAGGGCGTAATGATTCCCCAAACGGATCCAGACAATGCTCGAGTCAGAGTGAAACGAACCTGCGAACGCAGGTCCATGCAGCGCGCGATTATCCAGCAGGTCGCGTGACAACGCATCAGGCTGAACCAACTATTTATCGTACAAAACCCCTTGTTTTCTTATAAACAAAGGGTTTTTGACCTCATATTTGTAACATAAATGTTACGGGGCCATCATTGACCAGATGCACCTGCATGTCCGCACCGAACTGCCCGCTCGCCACGTTGGCATGCTGGCTCTTCGCTCGCTGCAAAAGATAGTCGAACAATTCAGCTCCGAGGGCCGGCGGCGCTGCCGTCGAGAAGCTCGGGCGCATGCCGTTGCGGGTGTCTGCGGCCAAGGTGAACTGCGACACCAGCAGCAAATCACCCCCGACGTCCTTCAACGACAGGTTCATCTTGCCCTGCTCATCGCTGAACACACGGTAGTTCAGCAGCTTGTGCAACAGTTTGTCGGCCTGCTCGCGGGAATCTTCAGGCTCGACTGCCACCAGCACCAGCAAACCCTGGTCGATGGCGCCGACCACCTCCCCCGCCACTTCAACCCGCGCACCGCGCACGCGCTGCAGCAAGCCCCTCATGCTTCTTCCAGGGGCAGGTCAAGCAGGCGGCGGGCCATCTGGTCGGCGGCACGCACCAGCGCATCGGTGATGCCCGGCTCGGACGCAGCGTGGCCAGCGTCACGAATGACCTTGAGTTCGCTGTTCGGCCAGGCCTGATGCAGGGCCCAGGCGTTATCCAGCGGGCAGATCACGTCATAGCGACCGTGCACGATCACCGCTGGCAGATGGGCGATCTTCGGCAGGTCGCGGATCAGCTGGTCCGGTTCGAGGAAGGCATTGTTCATGAAGTAGTGGCACTCGATACGCGCAATCGACAGCGCCCGCTGCGGCTCGGAGAAGCGGTCGACCACCAGCGGGTTCGGGCGCAGGGTGGCGGTACGGCCCTCCCAGGTTGACCAGGCCTTGGCAGCGTGCATCTGGGCAATCTGGTCATTGCCGGTCAGGCGCTTGTGGAAGGCCTTGACCAGGTCCCCGCGCTCTTCCGGCGGAATCGGTGCGATGTAGTCTTGCCAGTAGTCGGGGAACAAGCGGCTCGCACCCTCCTGGTAGAACCACTCGATCTCCTGCGGCCGGCACAGGAAGATGCCACGCAGGATCAGCCCATGGACACGCTCGGGATGGGTCTGGGCGTAGGCCAGGGCCAGGGTCGAGCCCCACGAGCCGCCAAACAGCACCCATTTGTCGATGCCAAGGTGCTCGCGAATGCGCTCCAGGTCCTCGACCAGGTGCCAGGTGGTGTTGTTTTCCAGGCTCGCATGGGGCGTGGAGCGACCACAGCCACGCTGGTCGAAGGTGATGATGCGGTACAGGTTGGGGTCAAAGTAGCAGCGGCTCTGGGCGTCGCAGCCAGCACCCGGGCCTCCATGGATGAACACCACGGGCAGACCTTCGGGCGAGCCACTTTCGTCGACATACAGCACATGCGGCGCTTCCACGGCCAGATCGTGCCGGGCGTAGGGTTTGATCTGCGGGTAGAGGGTCTGCATTGCGCACTCCGTGTGAGGATATTGACTGCCGTTGGGCATCATAAACCTGAATTGCGCTTTGAGCATGTTCTCGTACCCTCGAACATGAAAGTTCGAGGACCACCGTACGAATATCTACCACATTCTCCCTGGCCATGTAGCCATAGTCGCTGAGCCTTTCACTGCACACAGGTTCATATGACCATGGAACAAGACACCCGCCTCCCGTATGCGCTGATCGCAGGTAAAACCCCCAACTGGTTGAAAACCGCGGCGCCATCGACCCACACCCTCATGAAGCAGGTCATGAGCACCCGTGCAACTGCACTGGAGCAGGCATGCCAGACCCAACCGGCCATCGCCAGCGCGCTGACAAGCGAGCATGCGCGGCTGCAGGCGGCCATGGCCGAGGTGCAGGCGCTGTATCGTGCCTTGCCGAACCTGGAAGCATTCGCCAGCGAACAATTGAGCACAGCCATCAAGCAAACCTTCGGGTTTGAGGTAGACGTCTGCAACAACTATCTGCTGGACGTCCGTCACCTCGACAAGCAACCCGGACAAGCGCTGGAAGCTTACAAACATGCCACCCATACATTGCTGGAAAGTGCGCTGCACAACTTCGAGGCCAGCGCAGCAGAGCCCGGTGGCATGGACAACGATAATGCCCTTCTGAAGAAATCGGTGATCCTTGACCACAAAGGTTTCATGGGCACAGTGCCCATCCCCAATTCCCTCGACATCGCACCCGAACGCTTCGCCCGTCTGTGCCGCGAGCTGGATATCGGTGGCCAGTACCAGGCAAAGTTGCAGGCAATCTACTACAGCGACATCAAGACCGGTGCGAGCAACCCGGCAACCTTCGACAAGCTCGCCGAGCTCGAACGCTGCACTTTCACGCAAAGCCTGCACCTCGCCCGGCTGCAGAATGACATCAGCCAGGCTCTCTATGAAACCGCTCTGGCGCTGCCCCTGGATGTTCCAGTGCAGTCCTCCAGCCTGACGTTCAGTGCACTTTCGCTGTGGGATGTGCAGCTGACCCGACTGCGCCTGTTCGATTACCAGGCAACGGACGGGCACCCATCAGTGGCGCTTTACATTCCGGACGATCCTGAAACACCGCTCAAGGAATTTGCGTCGCAGACAGAATGCGAGCAATGGCTGCGCGATCGCCTGCTTGGCGACATTCACTACCTCGACCACTGCATGAAAGAACGAGACAAGGCCCACCTGAGGGTCCGGCTGCTCGACCGACTGATGCCGTTGACGCTGACGGTAACGGGCGCCCATGAGCGCACCGCAGACCCACATGCCAAGGTGTTGTTGCAGGCACGCCAGCTCAGTGGCTCCCTGTTACAGGGGCTGGTGACGGAAAAGGTGTTTCGCCATGAAGAAGACGTCGCCTTCCATGCCCTGCCCACAACGCTCATGGATACCATCAGTGCGGTAAGTCACCGCGAGCACCTGCTGCAAAAAGCACTGACCACGCTCAACATTGCCGGGTTCTTCGTGCCTGCGATCGGCGAGGTCATGCTGGGGATCTGCGCACTGCAACTGGCGTACGAGGTTTATGAAGGCATCGAAAGCTGGGCCCACGACGATAAGCAGCAGGCTTACCAGTACCTGCTGGACGTGGTGCAAAACGTTGCGCAGATGGCCGCATTCAGCCTGGCCATCAAAGCGGCCGAGGGCGGCGTGAGGGCCGCTGCTGGCGGGCCGGGCGAGCCAACGGTGTTACCAGAGCCAATGCCCGTTGAGACCCCTTCTTTCATCGAAGAGCTCGACGATGTAGAACTCCCCGAGGGCCAGATCAAGCTCTGGAAACCCGACTTGGCGCCCTATGCCCAGCCCATCGACATACCCGACACACTCGGACCAGACGAGCTGGGCCTGCATCATCACCAAGGTAGAACCTGGCTGAAGCTGGACGGCCAGACCTACGCGGTCAGGCGCTCACCCCAGGGCGATGGATACCGCATCGAACACCCAACCCGGGCGAATGCCTACCAGCCACCACTGCGTCACAACGGCGCCGACATCTGGCTGCACCCATTGGAACGTCCCGAACAATGGCAGGAACAGCAATTGTTGCGTCGCTCCGGAACAGCCAACGAAGGGTTTGACGACGACACCGCGCAGCGCATCTTGCGGGTCAGCGGCATCAGCGAGGATGTGCTGCGCAAGGTGCTGTGCGACAGCCAGCGCCTGCCTGGACAGCTGGAAGATACCTTCACCCGCTTCAAATTGTACCGGGCCATTGAGCAGGCGAACGCCCAGGCATTACCCGGTCAGATTCAACGCGACTTTTACCAGCAGTACCAGCGCCTTCCTGCCAGCCAGGCGCCGGGGGCAGAGCTGCTGCGCACCCGCTATCGGCAGCTCCCTTCCCCGGTCATCGAAGAGCTGCTACACAATGCTACCGCCAGCGAACTGGCCGACCTGGGCGATGGCAAGGTCCCCAGGCGCCTGGCCGACGAAGTTCGCCTGCTCCAGCAACAGCTCAGGCTCAACCGTGCTTACGAAGGGTTGTACCTTGAGCAGTTGCGCAACTGGGACACCGATTGCCTGGTCCTGCATACCCTTGCGCGATTGCCCGACTGGCCGGCGGATACCGGCATCACCCTGGAACAGCGCATGCACTCGCCCAACCAGAGCGCCCGTATCGGTCCCGTTGATGCGGCGCAGAATCCGACGATCATCAGTGCCCGGGCTGGCTACTTGCTGATGCACAGCGAAACACCCGATGCCCCCTTGAATGCCCATGCCACCTTGTATGGCGCCCTGTTCGAAGCCCTCAGCGAAGCACAGCGCACGGCGCTGGGGATCGACGATGAGGCGGCACTCAAGGCATTGGTGGTACACGCCCAGTGGCTGCCACGCCCAGCCCTGAGGCAGGTATTGGGCATGCAGCCGATAAAGCCTGAATTCCGTTCGCCCATGCGCCTGGCCGATGGCCGTCTCGGCTACCCGCTGGGCGGAGCCCGCCCGCGCGCCACCAGTTTTTCACGGCATACACTGCTCAACAGAATCAGGCAGATCGGCCTGTACCTCCCCCTGCCCCACCCCGCCGAACAGACGCTGGCAACGCTGGAAAGCCGCAACCTGGACCGCAGTGCGATCAACGACCTGCTCGACACGCTCCTGGAGCAACGCCACCAGTTGCAGTCGAGCCTTGACAACTGGCGGCAGAGGGGCGAAGCGCTGACCCACCAGAGTGCGAACGAATTCGAGCAGTTGGCAGGTAGCATTTTGCAGCACTGGTATGATCGAGCCTTCGCAGCAAGCCCCGATCCGGGCAATCCGTTACGGCTGCAGCGCCTGTCCCTGTTGGATTTCCCCCTTGAGTTACCGACGTTCTTCACCGCAGGCGTACGTGAGCTGCAATTGCTCGAGACCCAGCCCGAGCGCTTTGAAGGCTTAGGCGAACACACCTCACGCCTGAACAGCCTGCTGCGGCAATTCGCCAATCTCACAACGCTGGAGATCAGCCGCGCCTACCGGCCTGAGGCGCCTCCTTCGCCGTTCCAGTCCAGCTTGCCCCTGATCGCAGAGCATCTGCCCTCACTGCAATCGCTGAGCCTGATCAACCAGAATATGGTAATTGCCACCTCCGATATCGACAGCCTTACGGCCTTGGGCGAGCTGCGCCGCCTGGACCTCAGCGGAAATCGCTTTTCCGACGACTCGCCGCCCGATTTCAACCGCCTGGAGCTGACTCATCTCGGCCTCGATAACATGCAGCTGGAGCATTGGCCCAACGGGCTTGGCTGGCACGTTGCCCACGAAATCCGCGAAATCTCCCTGCGCAACAACCGGATCACCTTACTGCCCCATTTCCTGCTGCAACACATTGTCGGCATTACCCGACATCCCCAGCTCTTTCTGCAAGGCAACCCGATCAGCTATGACGACATGCTGACCGTGATGCTCCGCCGAGACGAATTTCAGACACGTTTCGAGTGGGACCAGCCAGCCGATTTTCGTGAGCTCCTTGACCAGCACCTGCAGATGCGTCAACAGTTGCACGACCTTCTGGACAACTATGTCAACGCTTCCTCCTCCACCACAGTGGTCAGCCAGGCTGTATTGGCGGGCAGAATGCGCATCGAGAATGCCTTGAATCAGTTCTGGATTGCTCAGGAGACGCGTCAGTACAGCCCCGCGCTGTACCTGTCAGGCATTGCACTGGAGCTGTTCCCGACTCGTCTGCCCACATTCCTCAACGAACGCGTACATACCCTCTACCTGAACAATGTCAGCGGCACCACAGCACAGTTGCAAGACCTGCTTGGTCGATTCCCGCACTTGGTCCGCTTGACTGTAGATAATTTCGTCCGGGCTCAACAAGACCTGCCGATGGCACTGCAGCGGTCCTCTGAACTTCATTCTCTGTCCTTGAACAATGTCGGGCTGGAGATCGATCAGCGCTTCATGGATGCCTTGGCACCCCTGCAAAGACTCGAAGTGCTGGACCTCAGCAACAACCGCTTGGGCACGATCGTCAGTGCGCCACCTGCGCTGGGGTCGCTGCGACGCCTTGATCTTTCCCGGGCGGACCTCGAGCAGTGGCCCGCCTGGGTGGATCGTCTGTTGCCCCTGGAGGTGCTGGACCTACGCCATAACCATATCAGGGAGCTGCCACAGCACATTCAGGAAAACCTTCACAACAACGTGCTCGTCAGCACGATCGACCTGGGCGGCAATCCATTGTCGGAGCAAGCGGTTCACCGCGCACGAGGGATATCGGAGAGCGAAGGCAGCTTCACCCTGAGGTACGATGCCCCAGACGAATGGGACCAAGACTTGCTTGACGAATTTTTCCGCAACTTTGGCGGACAGGTCATCGACGACGCCCCCGTGCTCACGGACTGGCTCCAGGCCTCGGAGCCCGAAAATGAAGCCCTGCGCGACATTTGGGAGCAACTTCAGGCGTCGGGCGACGCCCAGGACCTGCTTGCCCTGATAGGCCGGTTGAAAAACACCTCCACCTACCAGAATAACGAAACCCGCGTGGCGTTCTGCAAGCGGGTGCGACAGGTGCTGGTCAGGGCGTTGCTCAACCCGGGCGAGCGGGCACTGTTCAACATCCAGGCCAGTGAAGCCCTGACGCAGGAAAATGGCAGCCGAACCTGTCACGACGGTGCACTGCTGACATTCAAGAACATCGAGTTCTACATCGCCAGTGAGTACCTGCAGTTCGAAGGCGCGGACAACCAGGCCAACCTCTACCGTGAAGTGCGCCGGCTGTACCGCGTGCATGCGGTGGATGAACTGGCGACCCGCGAAGCCGGGGACCGGGATATAGCCGAAGTGCGCCTGACTTACCTGCGTGAACTGAATGCGCCCCTGCAGCTAGGCCTGCCTGTCGACAGGCTGCGCTATGCGATCAACCCCAGTATCGACGAATTGATCGATGCCGAGGTGCAGGTTCAGCGCGGCGAGCTCGGGGAGGACTTCCTGCGCTTTGCCTCCGCCAATGAAGTGTGGATCCAGCATTTGCGCGAGGCCTACCCGGAGCGTTTCGCGCAAATCGAAGACAGCTACCGGGGCCAGGTGATCGAATTGCAGGATCGTTATCCAGAACGGTCACTGGACACCCTGGCGGATGAGTTCAACGCACTGGAAAGAAGACGGCAGGCTCGCGAATTACACTTGATCCGCGAACTCACCGCCTGGGCCGACCCTGATCGCAGGCCTCGTTCCTCGAGCGAGTGACCTGGTTCAAGGCCCTAAGCGGCCGGCTTCCATGCCAGCATGGTTTCGAGCAGTTTGCGCAGCACACCCTGGGTTTGGTGCGCAAGCTGTTCGCAATAGGCAAACGGCTCGCACTCTTGCATATAGGTGCTTTGCGCCAGCTCCAGCTGCACGGCGTGGATGCCGTCGCATGGCTGGCCGTAATGACGGGTGATGTAGCCGCCCTTGAAGCGCCCGTTCAGCACATGGCTGAAATCCACCGCCTCGGCGCAAACGCCTTGCAGTTGCTCTGCCAGTCGCGCATCGCAACTGGCGCCATTGAACGTACCGAGGTTGAAGTCCGGCAACTTGCCCTCGAACAGGTGCGGGATCTGGGAGCGGATCGAGTGGGCGTCCCATAGCAGTGCATAACCGAACTGATCACGCAGGCGCAGCAGCTCTTCACGAAGGGTGTCGTGGTAAGGCCGCCAGATACGTTCCAGATAACTCGCGCGCTCGGCTGCCGAGGGTGCCTTGCCCTCCTTGAACAACGGCTCGCCGTCGAACAGCGTGGCCGGGTACAGCCCGGTGGTCGCGCCGACATACAGCGGTTGGTCATCTTCAGGCCGGTTCAGGTCGATTACAAAGCGCGAATACTCCGCCGCCACCACGCTCGCACCCAGTTCCCAGGCAAAATCGTACAGACGCGGGATGTGCCAGTCGGTGTCAGGCAAGCTGCGCGCCGCATCGACCAGCCCCTCGTCCACGGCGGGAGTCAGTTTCAGGCCGGCGTGCGGCATGCTGATCAACAGCGGCAAGCGGCCTTGGTGAAAACTCAGAACCTTGTCCATCGTGCCTCGCTCAGTTGGAGATTTCGTGGCCCTTGCGCACCACGCGCTTGGGCAGGTCGCCACCCAGCCAGTAGGCCAGGTCGGCGGGGCGTTCGATTTGCCAGGCGACGAAGTCGGCTACCTTGCCCACTTCCAGCGAGCCGTGGCTGTCCCCCAGGCCCAACGCCGTGGCGGCATGCACAGTGACGCCGGCCAAGGCTTCTTCCGGGGTCATGCGGAAACAGGTGCAGCCCATGTTCAACATCAGCCGCAGCGACAGCCCTGGCGAAGTACCGGGGTTGAGGTCGCTGGCCAGGGCAATTTTCACCCCGTGGCGGCGCAGTGCATCCATGGGTGGCAACTGGGTTTCGCGCAGGAAATAGAAGGCGCCCGGCAGCAGCACGGCGACCGTGCCGGCTGCAGCCATGGCAATGGCGTCCTCCTCGGTCATGAACTCCAGGTGGTCGGCCGACAGCGCCTGGTAGCGGGCCGCCAGGCTGGAGCCATGCAGCGACGACAGCTGTTCGGCGTGCAGCTTGACGGGCAGGCCCAGTTCGCGGGCCTTGATGAACAGCCGCTCGACCTGGGCCGGGGAGAACGCCAGGTGTTCGCAGAAGGCATCCACCGCGTCCACCAGGCCTTCGGCGGCCAGGGCCGGCAGCATCTCGTCACAGATGTGCGCGATGTAGTCGTCGGCCCGGCCGGCATACTCCGGCGGCAGGGCATGCGCAGCCAGGCAGGTGGCGCGCACCGCCAATGGCAGCTCGTCTGCCAGGCGCCGGGCCACGCGCAGCATCTTGCGCTCGTTGGCCAGGTCCAGGCCGTAGCCGGACTTGACCTCAAGGGTGGTTACGCCATCGCGCATCAGCGCCTGCACCCGCTGGCGGGCACTGGCGAACAACTCGTCCTCACTGGCCGCACGGGTGGCCCGCACGGTGCTGGCGATACCGCCGCCCTGCGCGGCGATTTCAGCGTAGCTGACGCCTTGCAGGCGCTGCTCGAACTCGCCGCTGCGGTTGCCACCGAACACCGCGTGGGTGTGGCAGTCGATCAGCCCCGGTGTAACCCAGGCGCCGCCCAGGTCCACCGTGCGGTCAGCGTCAACCGGTGCCAGCTCGGCGCGTGGGCCGATCCATTCGATCAGGCCGGCGCTGGTGACGATGGCCGCGTCTTCGATGGCCGAATAACGGCCCTCGGCCATGGTTGCCACATGGCAATGCTGCCAGAGGGTTCTCATGCACAATCTCCTTTGCTAGCGGTGCAGCTCGACCGGCTCTGCTACTGGCTGGCCCTGCCCTGCGCGTGGCTTGCACCACAGCAGGTAGGAGGCCACCAGGAACACCACCCATATCACGCCGACGATCAATGCCGCCTGGGTATCCGGGAAGTAGCCGAGCACGCCAAAGATGAACACCATGAACGCAATGGCCATGGCTGGGCCATAAGGCCAGAAGGGTACCGGGAACTTGAGCTGGGCCACTTCTTCACGGCTCATGCTGCGGCGCATGGCCACCTGGGTGAGCAGGATCATCAGCCACACCCAGACGGTGGCGAAGGTGGCGATCGAAGCGATCAGCAGGAACACGTTCTCGGGGATCAGGTAGTTGAGCAACACGCCGATCAGCAGCGCAGCGCCCATCACCACCACGGTCATCCACGGCACACCGTGTTTCGACAGCTTGCCGAAGCTGCGTGGCGCATGGCCTTGCTGGGCCAGGCCATACATCATGCGGCCTGCGCCAAAGATGTCACTGTTGATGGCAGAGATCGCGGCAGAAATCACCACCACGTTCAGCACTGCGGCGGCAGAGCCAATCCCCAGGTGGCTGAAGATCTGCACGAACGGGCTACCTTCGCTGCCGATCTGCGGCCACGGGTACAGGCACATCAGCACAAACAGGGTGAGCACATAGAACAGCAGGATGCGCAGCGGCACGGCGTTGATTGCCTTGGGGATAACACGCTGCGGGTCCTTGGCCTCACCGGCAGTGACACCAATGATCTCGATACCGCCAAAGGCGAACATCACCACGGCAAAGGAGGCAATCAGCCCGCCCACGCCATTGGGCATGAAGCCACCGTGGTCGAACAGGTTGCTTACCCCCACGGCATGCCCGGTACCGACCTGGCTGAAGCCGAAGGCCATGATGCCGAGGCCGGCCAGGATCATCGCGACGATGGCGCCGACCTTGAGCAGCGACAGCCAGAATTCCATCTCGCCAAAGACCTTGACGTTGCACAGGTTGAGGCCGCCGATGACGAAGACGATGCCCAGCACCCAGACCCAGCGGGCTACCTCCGGGAACCAGAAGCCCATGTAGATACCGAAGGCGGTAACGTCGGCGATGGCGACGATGACCATCTCGAAAGCGTAGGTCCAGCCGAGGATAAAGCCGGCCATGGGGCCGAGGTAGGTGCTGGCGTAGTGGCCAAAGGAGCCGGCCACCGGGTTGTGTACGGCCATTTCGCCGAGGGCGCGCATGACCATGAACACGGCGGCGCCGCCGATCAGGTAGGCCAGCAGCACGGCCGGGCCGGCCATCTGGATGGCCGAGGCCGATCCGTAGAACAGCCCGGTACCGATGGCGGAACCGAGGGCCATGAAACGGATGTGGCGGGCACTTAGCCCGCGCTTGAGACCTTGAGCTTGTTGCATGTCACGTCCTTAAATTGTTTTTGTGGTCGTGAGATCAGGGGGGCGCCATGCAACCCCATCGCGAGCAAGCTCGCTCCTACAAGGGAACGCGTTGCCTTTGTAGGAGCGAGCTTGCTCGCGATGGGCCGCAACGTGGCCCTAGGGGCATTACAGACTTGGCAGTACACCCGCCGGCAGCAAACCGGTCAGACTACCCTTGGCCAACAGTTCCACAGCCTTTTCGATGTCTGGTGCAAAGAAACGGTCACGGTCATAGTGCGGCACTTCGCTACGCAGCGCCTGGCGCGCTTGCTCCAGCTTGGCGGAAGTTTTCAGGCCTTTGCGCAGGTCCAGGCCCTGGCAGGCGCCCAGCCATTCGATGGCCAGCACGCCACGGGTGTTTTCGGCCATTTCCCACAGGCGCTTGCCGGCAGCCGGGGCCATCGACACGTGGTCTTCCTGGTTGGCCGAGGTCGGCAGGCTGTCCACGCTGTGCGGGTGCGACAGGGCCTTGTTCTCACTGGCGAGAGCGGCAGCGGTAACCTGCGCGATCATGAAGCCGGAGTTGACCCCACCGTTTTCCACCAGGAACGGCGGCAGCTGGGACATGTGCTTGTCCATCATCAGCGAGATGCGGCGCTCACTGAGCGAACCGATTTCGGCGATGGCCAAGGCCAGGTTGTCGGCGGCCATGGCCACCGGTTCGGCGTGGAAGTTGCCGCCGGAAATCACGTCACCTTCGGCAGCGAACACCAGCGGGTTGTCGGACACGGCGTTGGCTTCAATGCCCAGCACCTCGGCGGCCTGGCGCAGCTGGGTCAGGCACGCGCCCATGACCTGCGGCTGGCAGCGCAGCGAGTACGGGTCCTGAACCTTGTCGCAGTTCTTGTGCGACAACGACACTTCGCTGGCTTCGCCCAGCAGGTCGCGGAAGCAGGCGGCGGTGTCGATCTGGCCGCGCTGGCCACGCGCTTCGTGAATACGCGCATCGAACGGCGAACGCGAGCCCAATACGGCCTCGACGCTGAGGCCGCCGCAGGCGATGGCCGCCGCGTACAAGTCTTCGGCATGGAACAGGCCGCGCAGGGCATAGGCGGTGGACGCCTGGGTGCCATTGAGCAGGGCCAGGCCTTCTTTTGCAGCCAGGGTCAGCGGTTCGAGCCCGGCAACTGCCAGGGCTTCGGTGGCCGACAGCCACTGGCCCTTGTAACGGGCTTTGCCTTCGCCCAGCAGCACCAGTGACATATGTGCCAGGGGCGCCAGGTCACCGGAAGCACCCACCGAGCCTTTCAGCGGGATGTGCGGGTAGACTTCGGCGTTGACCAGGGTGATCAACGCGTCGATGACTTTGCGACGAATGCCGGAGAAGCCACGGCTGAGGCTGTTGATTTTCAGCACCATGATCAACCGCACCAGGTCGTCATCCAGCGGCGCGCCGATACCGGCGGCGTGGGACAGCACCAGCGAGCGCTGCAGGTTTTCCAGATCGTGGCTGGCGATGCGGGTCGAGGCCAGCAGGCCGAAACCGGTGTTGATCCCGTAGGCGGTGCGGTCTTCGGCAATGATCTGCTCGACACAAGCGACGCTGGCGTCAATGGCCGGCGCGGCGCTGGCATCCAGTTGCAGGCGCACAGGCGCGGCATGGATCGCGCGCAGCTGGGCCAGGGTCAGGGTGCCGGGCTTGAGGGTGAGTTCGGTCACGTTACTACTCCAAATCGCGTGGAGCCGCAGGCCCGTTCGTGGGTGCCTGCGCGCTCCTTCTTGTTGTTCAGTATCACCCCTGGCGGGGTGCGATCCAAAGCGTGGCGATCAGCCAGTGATCATCGGCAGGTCCAGGCCCTGCTCCTTGGCGCAGTCGATGGCGATGTCATAACCGGCATCGGCGTGGCGCATGACGCCAGTCCCTGGGTCGTTGGTCAGTACACGGGCGATGCGCTCGGCGGCTTCATCGGTGCCGTCGCAGACGATGACCATGCCCGAGTGCTGCGAGAAGCCCATGCCCACGCCACCACCATGGTGCAGCGACACCCAGGTAGCGCCGCCTGCGGTGTTCAGCAGGGCGTTGAGCAGCGGCCAGTCGGACACAGCGTCCGAACCATCACGCATGGCTTCGGTTTCGCGGTTGGGGCTGGAGACCGAACCCGAGTCCAGGTGGTCACGGCCGATCACGACCGGCGCCGACAGCTCGCCGCTGCGGACCATTTCGTTGAAAGCCAGGCCCAACTTGGCGCGCAGGCCCAGGCCAACCCAGCAGATACGTGCTGGCAGGCCCTGGAAGCTGATGCGCTCGCGGGCCATGTCCAGCCAGCGGTGCAGGTGGGCGTCGTCGGGGATCAGTTCCTTGACCTTGGCGTCGGTCTTGTAGATGTCCTCGGCCTCGCCAGACAGCGCCGCCCAGCGGAACGGGCCTACGCCGCGGCAGAACAGCGGACGGATATAGGCAGGGACGAAGCCCGGGAAGTCGAAAGCATTGGCCACGCCCTCTTCCTTGGCCATCTGGCGGATGTTGTTGCCGTAGTCGAAGGTCGGGACACCCTGCTTCTGGAAGTCCAGCATAGCCTGCACGTGCACAGCCATCGACTGCTTGGCCGCCTTGACCACAGCAGCAGGTTCGGTCTGCGCGCGGTCGCGGTACTGTTCCCAGGTCCAGCCCGCAGGCAGGTAGCCGTTCAGAGGGTCGTGGGCGCTGGTCTGGTCGGTGACCATGTCGGGGCGTACGCCACGCTTGACCAGCTCTGGCAGGATTTCGGCGGCGTTGCCATGCAGGGCGATGGAAATGGCCTTGCCTTCGCCGGTGTATTTGGCGATACGCGCCAGAGCGTCGTCGAGATCAGTGGCCTGCTCGTCGACGTAGCGGGTTTCCAGGCGGAAGTCGATGCGGCTCTGCTGGCATTCGATGTTCAGCGAGCAGGCGCCGGCCAGAGTAGCCGCCAATGGCTGGGCGCCGCCCATGCCGCCGAGGCCTGCGGTGAGTACCCACTTGCCTTTCAGGCTGCCACCGTAGTGCTGGCGACCGGCTTCGACGAAGGTTTCATAAGTGCCCTGGACGATGCCCTGGCTGCCGATGTAGATCCAGCTGCCGGCGGTCATCTGGCCGTACATGGCCAGGCCTTTGGCGTCCAGTTCGTTGAAGTGCTCCCAGTTGGCCCAGTGCGGCACCAGGTTGGAGTTGGCAATCAGAACGCGCGGGGCATTGCTGTGGGTCTTGAACACACCGACCGGCTTGCCCGACTGCACCAGCAGGGTTTCGTCGTCTTCCAGGCGGGTCAGGGTTTCGACGATCTTGTCGTAGCATTCCCAGTTACGCGCGGCGCGGCCGATACCGCCGTACACCACCAGTTCTTTCGGGTTTTCCGCAACCTGTGGGTCGAGGTTGTTCATCAGCATGCGCAGTGGCGCTTCGGTCAGCCAGCTTTTGGCGGTCAGCTTGTTGCCACGTGGGGCACGGATTTCAACGTCACGGTATTTGTTGTTGTCGGTCACGGGAAAGGTCCTCTGCGGTCGTCCGCGGGCGGGTATGTCGTGGTCAATATACAAACACACCTTTACTTGTATGTACAAGCATGGACAACCAAAATAATTGGACCTTGCCGTTCCTGGCTTGAGTTGTGTGGCGGCGCATAGATCGAGCGCCGCCCGCGCGGCGCTTCGCGGGGCAAGCCCGCTCCCACATCTGTTTCGGGCCAATCATTCCTGAGTCAGGTGGGTTGCAGCCTTGGTGCATGGCTGCAAATCGGGGAGCTGCCCTTGTGCAACCCTGGATATCAAACAAAACATACAGGGCGGGCAGCAGTGACTTCCCAGGAGAAACCGGCCCGAAACAAATGTGGGAGCGGGCTTGCCCCGCGAAGCGCCGCGCGGGCGGCGCTCGATCTCACAGGCGATGAAAATGTATCGCCAAGCCCATCAGCGAGAAATGAGCTCAATCAAGCAAAACCGCCCCTGAACCTCCAACCCAAGCAACTCATCGTTGCCCTCCAGGCGCAGGCAGTCATACAACCCCAACCGCTGCACCTCGCGCCCCGCCATGGTCACTTCCACGTGGCTGCTGGCAGCAAACAACAGCACCGTCGACGCCGAGCTGTACAAGCGGCTTGTGCCATCGAACCACTGCAACCGCGCCCGGTACCGCTGCGGTGCATAGATCAGGTTGAAATCGCGGATCGCCCCACCCAGCAGCTTGCAGCTGACCTGGCTCTCACCGCCGAAGGCAAAGGCATCGAACGGCAGCAACGGCCGGCTGGGTTGGTCATCGACCAACAGCCGCATGCCATCGCCCTGCAGCACTGTGATGATCCGCTGGTAACCGGCGAAGGTGGAAAAGCCGCCAGACTCTTCGATATCGGCAATCGACAGGCGCCAGCCAAAACCGTCCAGGCCCTCACCACTGTCGCGGGTGATCTCTTCGGTGAAACCGCCACCGTTCTTCCACGGCATGCGCGGGTAATCCTGCGCGCGCAACAACTGCAACTGGCTCATTTGCTGAAACGTCCTTCCAGGCGATGACGGGAACCGGGGTGGATCAGCCGTGCAGCGGTCACCGGCTGGCGACCGGACCAGGTACGGCGGCGAATCAGCAGGCATGGTTCGCCCCGCTCGATCTGCAGCAGGCGACATTCTTCCGGCTCTGCCAGGATGGCTTCGACCACGTGCTCACCCTCGGTCAGCGGCGCTACCTGGGACAGGTAGGCATATGGCGTCTGCCGGGTGAAATCCTGCTTGAGGTAGTCGGGTGCGATCGCGGCGTTGACGTAGCGGTCCTCGATCTGCACCGGCACACCGTTCTCGAAATGCACGATCAGCGAGTGGAACACTCGCTGGCCTTCGCGCATGTCCAGGGCCAGGGCCCGTTCGGAACCGGCTGCTTCCTCGGTGAGCGTGATCACCTGGCAGCTATGCTGATGGCCGCGTGCGGCAATTTCATCGGCAATGTTGTTGACTTCGAACAACGCCGAACGGCCCTTGGGCTCGGCTACGAAAGTGCCAACCCCTTGCATGCGCACCAGCAGGCCTTCGGCCGTGAGTTCGCGCAGGGCACGGTTGATGGTCATACGGCTGAAACCCAGTTCGTTGACCAGTTCACTCTCCGAGGGGACCCGGTGATGGGGTGGCCAGCTGCCGTTGTCGATCTGCTGGATGATCATCTGTTTGACCCGGGCGTACAGCGGCGCCGGGCCCTCGCCCATCTGGGCAACCAGCGCGGAGACAGGAGGTGTCGGCACGGCGTTGGATCCTTGTGCGTATGGAATGAGCGGTAGCTTGCCGCAGTTTACCCGGCAGGCAAACGCCTGTATATGTATATACAAGTTAACAATAACAGGATTTCACCGATGTCCGCCTATTTCGCCGAACGCGCCCTGCTACCTACGGGCTGGGCCCGCCATGTCCGTATCGAGGTCGCCAGCGATGGCCATGTGACCCGCATCGAGCCGGACGCTTCGGCCGAAGGCGCCGAGCGCCTGGCAGGCCCGTTGCTGCCCGGTATGCCCAACTTGCACTCACATGCCTTCCAGCGTGCCATGGCGGGCTTGGCGGAAGTCGCCGGCAACCCCAACGACAGCTTCTGGACCTGGCGCGACCTGATGTACCGCCTGGTCGGGCAGATCACCCCGGACCAGTTGCAGGTCATCGCCCGCCAGCTGTATATCGAAATGCTCAAGGCCGGCTACACCTCGGTGGCCGAATTCCATTACGTACACCACGACCAGGCAGGCACGGCCTACGCCGACCCGGCCGAGCTGTCCCGCCGCATCAGCACGGCCGCGGCCGACAGTGGCATTGGCCTGACCCTGTTGCCGGTGCTGTACAGCTACGCCGGGTTCGGCGGCCAGGCACCGAACGACGGGCAGCGGCGCTTCATCAACACCACCGAACAGTACCTGCAACTGCAAACGCAGCTGGCCCCGCTGCTGGCCGCGCAACCTGCGCAGCAACTGGGCCTGTGCTTCCACTCGCTGCGTGCCGTGACGCCGGGGCAGATCGCCGAAGTGCTGGCGGCCAGCGACAAACAATGCCCGGTGCATATCCATATCGCCGAGCAGCAAAAGGAGGTGAACGACTGCCTGGCCTGGAGCGGCCTGCGCCCGCTGCAATGGTTGTACGAGCATGTGGATGTGGACCGTCGCTGGTGCCTGGTGCATGCCACCCATGCCGAGCCGGATGAAGTCACCGCCATGGCCCACAGTGGCGCGGTGGCCGGGTTGTGCCTGACCACCGAGGCCAACCTGGGCGACGGGATTTTCCCGGCGGTGGACTTCCTGGCCCAGGGCGGGCACATGGGCATCGGCTCGGACAGCCATGTGTCACTAAGCGTGGTGGAAGAACTGCGCTGGCTGGAATATGGCCAGCGGCTGCGGGACCAACGACGCAACCGCTTGTCCCGTGGCGACCAGCCGATGGTCGGGCGCACGCTGTACGACGCCGCGCTGGCGGGCGGTGCACAGGCACTGGGCCAAGCGGTCGGTGAACTGGCCGTGGGCAAGCGCGCCGACTGGCTGGTACTGGATGGACAAGACCCTTACATCGCCATGGCGGATGGCGATGCCATTCTCAACCGCTGGCTGTTTGCTGGCGGGGATCGCCAGGTGCGCGATGTGATGGTGAATGGGCAATGGGTGGTGCGCCAGGGGCGGCATGCCCAGGAAGAGGAAAGCGCGCGGGCGTTTGCCGGGGTGCTGCG
>NZ_JBNRIK010000001.1:117949-120744 GCF_053557975.1 Pseudomonas sp. XP2 | reverse complement strand
CCGCGAAAGGGCCGCAAAGCGGCCCCAAAAATCAGTGCATTTTTACGATTTGCTGATCGGACGCCCGCCAGATAAGCCGGCTGGTGTCATACCCCTGCTGGCGTGCCTTGGCCAGCAGGTGCTCGCGCTCCCAGGCCGGCAACGTCGGCGTGCGTGACAGTATCCACAGGTACTTGCGGTCCGGGCTGCCGACCACAGCCGTGCGGTAGCGATCGTCCACGTACAGAATCCAGTATTCGCCCCGCGCCACGCCAGGCACCAGCCTGGTGAACCAGTTATCGAACTCTACCCACAGCTTGTCGGTGTGCCCCGGCTCCTGGATGCTTGCGTGCCCCTCGGCACGCAGCCACTCATCACCCATGGTGCGGCAGCGGTTGAGCACACCAAACGTGCCATCAGGCTTGAGGTTGTAATGCGCCTCGGACTGCTCGCAGCCGGTCTGGTAGCGCATGGGCAGGCGCGCCAGCTCGAACCATTTGCCCTGGTAGCGCTTGAGGTCGACGTTGCCAGCGGTCTTCGGCGCCAGCGGGTCGTGCACGGAGCCTGCACAACCGCCCAGCAGCAATGCCAGGCATACCCCCATCAGCAGGTACAGACGCCTCATTTGAGGCCCTGCCCTGAATACATCAGCACCTTGTCAGCCGCGTACTGCACGCTGATGAAGCTCTTCTCGTCCCCCCAGGTGCAGCTGCTCATGCCCAGCGCGCCAGAGCACTCGGTCGGCGTACCGAGCAACTGCTCGACCTCGGCCTTGTTCATACCGGCCTTGATCTTGGAATAGTTTTCCTGGTTGATCTTGCTGCAGGCAGTCAGGACGACGCACAGCGACAACAGGGCGAGGGAACGCAACGACATGAAGGACACTCCTGAAGAGGGGAAACAGGCGAGTGGCCTGCAGTGACCTTCGACGGGAAAATCCCTCCCAGGTTCCCTGCCCTACCCACTTTACCCCTACACCATTGGTCGGATGGCCACTACTGTGCGATTAATCACAAAGCATTAATCACTTCCCAATAAAAAGGCCGCACCCTTGCAGGTGCGGCCTCGCATCGCGATGGCCTGCGTAGCAGGCCCCGTGGGCATCAGAACCTGGACCCAGGCTCCAGCAAAAAGTCCATCTCTTCGCTGGTGCTTGGCCGCTCAAGCACCAGGTTGCGGTGCGGGAAGCGACCAAACCGGGCAATCACCCGCTGGTGCTGCTCGGCATAGTCCAGGAAGCCTTCGAACAGCCGCCGGCTGGCTTCGGGCTGCTCGTCCAGCAACAACTGATAGCGCTCGACACACAGGTTCTGCCAGTCCAGCACCTCGGCATGCTCCAGCACCAGCAGCACGAACACACGCTGTATCGGCAGCAACTGGTAGTCCCAGCCCTTCTGCAGGCCCTGCATCGCCACCACCTGGGCGCGCCGGTCGCCCTCGAAGGCGCGCGGCGTGTCGCGGTAGATCATGCGCGGCAACTGGTCCAGCAAGATCAACAGGCCCAGCCAGCCCTGCGGGCTTTGCTGCCATTCATCGAGCCCGCCCGCCAAGGCGTGCTCGACCAGGTCGCCAAACAGCGCATGGGCATCGGCATCGTGGTGCTTGCCGAACCACAGCGTGCTCTTCTCGTCAGCCACGGCCTGGGCACTGGTGCCCCAACCGAACCACCATTCCAGCAACGGCTGCCAAGGTGCGAGCATGACTTACTCCTTGTGGTAGGCGGTGACGCGCTCTACTTCTTCCTTCGAGCCAAGGATCACCGACACGCGCTGGTGCAGGCTCTCTGGCTTGATGTCGAGGATGCGATCGTAACCGTTGGTAGAGGCGCCGCCTGCCTGTTCGATAATGAACGACATCGGGTTGGCTTCGTACATCAGGCGCAGCTTGCCCGGCTTGCTTGGCTCGCGGGCGTCACGTGGGTACATGAACAGACCGCCACGGGTCAGGATGCGGTGCACATCGGCCACCATCGAGGCGATCCAGCGCATGTTGTAGTTCTTTTTCAGCGGGCCGGTTTCGCCGGCCAGCAGTTCGCCCACGTAGCGTTGTACCGGGGCTTCCCAGTGACGCTGGTTGGACATGTTGATGGCGAATTCGGCGGTGGTTGCCGGCACCTGGATGTTTTCGTGGGTCAGGACGAAGCTGCCCAGTTCACGGTCCAGGGTGAAGCCCTTGACGCCGTTGCCCAAGGTCAGGATCAGCATGGTCTGCGGGCCGTAGATGGCGTAACCGGCGGCGACCTGCTCGGTGCCTGGCTGCAGGAAGGCTTCTTCGTTGAGGCTTTCGTTCTGGCTCAGGTACTGGTTAGGGCAACGCAGCACCGAGAAGATGGTACCGACCGATACGTTGACGTCGATGTTCGAAGAACCGTCCAATGGGTCGAAGACCAGCAGGTACGCACCTTTCGGGTACTTGCCCGGAATCTGGTAGGCGTTGTCCATTTCTTCGGAGGCCATGCCGGCCAGGTGGCCGCCCCACTCGTTGGCTTCCAGCAGGATATCGTTGGAAATCACGTCCAGTTTCTTCTGGACTTCGCCCTGCACGTTTTCAGTGCCCATGCTGCCCAGCACGCCACCGAGGGCGCCTTTGGACACGTGATGGCTGATTTCCTTGCACGCACGCGCCACCACTTCGATCAGGAAGCGCAGATCGGCAGGGGTATTGTTGCTGCGGGTCTGCTCAATCAGATAGCGACTCAGGGTAACGCGGGACATGTATGGCTCCGAAAGGATTGTGGGAGTAAAAACCCCCGCAGTTTACAGGGAGAGTGGCAGGCTAGCGAGCAATGAGACTCGCCACGGCTCTCAGACGGCACA
>NZ_JBNRIK010000001.1:106519-117861 GCF_053557975.1 Pseudomonas sp. XP2 | reverse complement strand
CGCGGGGCAAGCCCGCTCCCACAGGTTTGCGCTGCCTTCAAGACAACGCTGATCCTGTGGGAGCGGGCTTGCCCCGCGAATGGGCCGCAACCCGGACCCACATGCTCAATCCAGTGCCTTCCAGATCTCGGTCGCATATTCGCGAATGGTCCGGTCCGACGAGAACCAGCCCATCCGCGCCGTGTTCAGCACGGCCATACGCCACCACTCCTGCGGTGTGTGCCACAGTTCTTCGACCCGCCGCTGGGCATCCCAGTAGGCATCGAAGTCGGCACACACCAGGAAGCGGTCATAGGCCACCAGCCCGTCGATCAACCCGGTATAGCGTGATGGGTCGTCTGGCGAGAACACACCACTGCGAATCGCCTGCAACACGTCGCTCAAGCGGTTGGAAGCGGCTATGGCGGCGTTTGCACCAAAATCACCGGCACGCTTGCGCGCCTCGACCTGCTGCGCAGTCAGGCCAAAGATGAACATGTTGTCGGCACCCACCTGTTCGCACATTTCCACGTTGGCACCGTCCAGGGTGCCGATGGTCAGCGCGCCGTTCAGGCCGAACTTCATGTTGCTGGTACCGGAGGCTTCATAACCTGCGGTGGAAATCTGCTCGGACAGGTCGGCCGCCGGGATGATGCTTTCGGCCAGGCTAACGTTGTAGTTAGGCAGGAACACCACCTTGAGCAGACCGCGCACGGTCGGGTCATTGTTCACCACCCGGGCAATGTCGTTGGCCAGCTTGATGATCAGCTTGGCCTGGTGGTAACTGGCCGCAGCCTTGCCGGCGAAGATCTTCACCCGCGGCACCCAGCTGGTGCCGGGATCGTTGCGAATGGCCTGATACAGCGCCACGGTGTGCAGCAGGTTGAGCAGCTGGCGCTTGTACTCGTGGATACGCTTGACCTGCACATCGAACAGCGCTTCAGGGTTCACCGTGACACCAATGCGGTCCTGGATGATGCTGGCCAGGGCACGCTTGCTGTGCAGCCGTTGAGCAGCGAACTGCTTGCGGAAACTGGCCTTGTCGGCAAATGGCACCAGGCCAACCAGAAGCCCTTCAGGGTCGTCCTTGAGTTCCGGCCCGAGCGCTTCGACCAGCATCTCGGTCAGCTGAGGGTTTGACTGGTACAGCCAGCGGCGAAAGGTAATGCCGTTGGTCTTGTTGTTGATCCGTTGCGGGTAGAGCTTGTGCAGCTCGGAAAACACCGTGCTCTTCATCAGCTTGCTGTGCAGCGCGGACACACCGTTGACGCTGTGCGAGCCCAGAAACGCCAGGTTACCCATGCGCACCCGGCGCCCATTGTCTTCCTCGATCAGCGACACCGCGCGCAGCACGTCGAAATCGTGCAGGCCTTTGGCCCGCAATGCATCGATATGGTAGGCGTTGATCAGGTAGATGATCTGCATGTGCCGCGGCAGCATGCGCTCCATCAGGGCTACCGGCCAGGTTTCCAGGGCTTCGGGCAGCAGGGTGTGGTTGGTGTAGGCGAGCGTGCCAACGGTCAGTTCCCAGGCCTTGTCCCAGGGCACTTCATGCTGGTCCACCAGCAGCCGCATCAACTCGGCAACGGCAATCGAAGGGTGTGTGTCGTTGAGCTGGATGGCCGCCGCGTCGGGCAGGTTGAGCAGGTCCTTGTGCATGTTCAGGTGACGGCGCAGCAAGTCCTGCAGCGAAGCCGACACAAAGAAGTACTCCTGACGCAGGCGCAGTTCCTGCCCCGCCTCGGTGCTGTCGGCCGGGTACAGCACGCGCGAAATGCTCTCGGCCCGCGCCACTTCGGCCACGGCCCCCAGGTGGTCACCGGCATTGAAGCGCTCCAGGTGCAGCTCTTCCAGCGCCCGCGCACGCCACAGGCGCAGTGTGTTGACGCTGGATCCACGCCAGCCGACCACGGGCGTGTCGTAGGCCACCGCCCGCACCGTTTCGCCCGGCGACCATACTTGCCGCTGGTTGCCACTGGCATCGTTGACGGTTTCGACACTGCCGCCGAAGCTGATCGGGTAGATCACCTCAGCACGCTCGAACTCCCAGGGGTTACCAAAGTCCAGCCAGTTTTCAGTCTGTTCCTGCTGCCAGCCATCGACTACAGCCTGACGGAACAACCCATGTTCGTAGCGAATGCCGTAACCATGGGCGGCGATGCCCAGGGTGGACATGCTTTCCATGAAGCACGCAGCCAGGCGGCCGAGACCCCCGTTACCCAGGGCGGCGTCGGGCTCGAGCAGGCGGATGCGCTCCAGGTCCACGTCCAGCCCTTCCAGCGCATCACGGGCGACGTCCAGCAGCCCCAGGTTGCTCAGGCTGTCGTACAGCAAGCGCCCGATTAGGAACTCGAGGGAGAGGTAATAGACCCGCTTCTGGCTACGACGATAGGCCAGGCGGGTGTGGTCCATCCAGTGGTCGACCATGTGGTCGCGCGCGGCCAGAGCGATGGCCTCGAACCAGTCGTGGTCGAACGCATGTTCCGGGTCCTTGCCGACCGCGTAGGTCAGCTTGTTCAGTACAGCGGCGCGAAATTCGGCCACCTCGGCGTCACGTGCTTTGGGTTCCTGAGACATGCGGCATCCTCTGGCAAGTTGACGAAAGCGGAGGGAGATTGATCAGACTAGACCCTTCGACAGGGAGTGACAGTGACTGTTCGCAGTTTTCATGCCGACTCTGCGAATCCGGCAAAAGGTTGTTCATAAATTGAGCAATTCCGGTATCATCGCGCGCCCCAAGACCGTGATCCACCCTATAAAGATGAAAACGACCCTGATCGCCGCCGCCGAAGTCGACCGCCTGGAGACTTGGCAGCGCTACGCCAGCCACATGTGCCACGGCTGCCATTCGACCTGCTGCACCCTGCCGGTAGAGGTGAAGATCAAGGATCTGATCCGTATCGGCGTGGTGGACGAGTTCGAGAAAGACGAACCCCCCAAAAACGTGGCTAAACGCTTGCAGAAGGAAGGCATCATCGAGCGCTTCAACCAGAAGTCAGGGATCTTCACCCTGACCCGGATGAGCAACGATGACTGCATGTATCTGGATCGTAAAAGCCGGCTGTGCACCATTTATGACAAGCGCCCGGATACCTGCCGCAACCACCCCAAGGTCGGGCCGCGGCCGGGGTATTGCGCCTATAAGCCCAAGGTGGTCGGGCGCTGATCGTCAGGCTTCAAGGGCGTCTTCGCGGGCAAGCCCGCAAAGGGGCCAACACAAATCCTGAAGGCATAAAAAAACGCCCCCGGCCTTTCGACCGGGGGCGTTTTCATTCAGCCAAAGCTAACTTAGCTGTTCTTGGCTTTCTTGGCAGCGCGGGTACGCTCGCTTTCGTCCAGGATCTTCTTGCGAAGACGGATGGACTTCGGCGTTACTTCGCACAGCTCGTCTTCCTGGATGTATTCCAGAGCCTGTTCCAGGGTGAAGCGAACAGGCGGAACCAGGGCGATGACTTCGTCTTTACCCGAAGCACGCATGTTGTCGAGCTTCTTGCCCTTGGTAGGGTTGACGCCCAGGTCGTTGTCGCGGCTGTTCTGGCCGATGATCTGACCGTTGTAGATCTCCTGACCGTGCTCGACAAACAGCTTGCCACGCGCCTGCAGGGTTTCCAGCGAGTAGGTCAGCGCCTTGCCGGTTTCGACCGAAACCAGTACGCCGTTCTGACGGCCGGACATGTGGCCGGACTTCACAGCGTCATAGCGGTCGAAGATCGAGGTCAGGATGCCTGCACCGTTGGTCAGGGTCAGGAACTGGTTACGGAAACCGATCAGACCACGCGCCGGGATGTTGTATTCCAGGCGAACACGGCCCTTGCCATCCGGGACCATGTTGGTCAGGTCGCCTTTACGCAGACCCATTTCTTCCATGACCTTGCCCTGGGATTCTTCAGGGATGTCGATGGTGACGTTTTCGAACGGCTCTTGCTTGACGCCGTCTACTTCACGAATGATTACTTCTGGGCGGCCCAGGGCCAGCTCGAAGCCTTCGCGACGCATGGTTTCGATCAGTACCGACAGGTGCAGCTCGCCACGGCCCGAGACCTTGAACTTGTCTGGGGAATCGGTTTCTTCAACGCGCAGGGCTACGTTGTACAGCAGCTCTTTGTCCAGACGGTCCTTGATGTTACGGCTGGTGACGAACTTGCCTTCCTTGCCGCAGAACGGCGAGTCGTTGACCTGGAAGGTCATCGAAACGGTTGGCTCGTCAACGGTCAGCGGCTTCATCGCCTCAACGGCGGTCGGGTCGCACAGGGTGTCGGAGATGAACAGCTCGTCGAAACCGCTGATGCAAACGATGTCGCCAGCCTGGGCTTCTTCAACGTCGACGCGGTGCAGGCCGTGGTGACCCATCAGCTTGAGGATACGGCCGTTACGCTTTTTGCCGTCAGCGTCGATGGCGACAACCGGGGTGTTCGGCTTGATGCGGCCACGGGCAATACGGCCAACGCCGATAACACCCAGGAAGCTGTTGTAGTCCAGTGCAGAGATCTGCATCTGGAACGGGCCGTCACGGTCAACAGCTGGCGCTGGAACGTGGTCGATGACAGCCTGGTACAGGGCAGTCATGTCTTCGCCCATTTCGGTGTGGTCCAGACCGGCAATGCCGTTCAGGGCCGAAGCGTAGACCACTTTGAAGTCCAGCTGCTCGTCGGTAGCGCCGAGGTTGTCGAACAGGTCGAAGATCTGGTCCAGAACCCAATCAGGACGCGCGCCCGGGCGGTCAACCTTGTTGATCACGACGATTGGCTTCAGGCCAGCTTCGAAAGCCTTCTTGGTTACGAAGCGGGTTTGCGGCATAGGGCCGTCTTGAGCGTCGACCAGCAGCAGCACGGAATCGACCATCGACATTACACGCTCAACCTCGCCACCGAAGTCGGCGTGGCCGGGGGTGTCGACGATGTTGATGTGGTAGCCGTTCCAGTTGATGGCGGTGTTTTTCGCCAGAATGGTAATACCGCGCTCTTTTTCCTGGTCGTTGGAGTCCATGACGCGCTCGTCGTTGAGCTCGTTACGCTCCAGAGTGCCGGACTGACGCAGGAGTTTGTCGACCAGGGTGGTTTTACCATGGTCAACGTGGGCGATGATGGCGATGTTACGCAGATTTTCGATCACAAGTGTATCTCGATCAGAGGATTCGGTTGCCGCCCAGTGTAGGCGGCCAATATGTACTGTTTAAGGCTCAGCGGGCCCGGTGGTCGGGAGGGCGATGGCGGATACTGCCGCCATACAGCCCCGGCGTCTTATGTCGGACGATAAACACGCACATTGGCATGTCCCTCACTGAGCAGATGGTGTGCGTGCAAACGGCTCATCACACCCTTGTCGCAATACAGCAAGTACTGGCGCGTGGGGTCCAGGTGCTTGAACTTGCTGTTGATGGCATAAAACGGCATGGCCTGGACTTCGATACCGTCCAGCACCAGGGGTTCGTCTTCCTGGGCATCGGGGTGACGAATGTCGATGACGATCTGGCCCGACAGCGCCTCGGCCACTTCCTCGATTTCGACATCCTTGCCCAGCTCGTCGATCACATGGTCGATGGAGATCAGCTTGGCGCGCTCCAGGGCGCGCTCCAGCACGGCCATGTCGAACTGCTTCTCTTCATGCTCCATGCGGTGGCGCTTGGCGTGAGTGGTCGGGTTTACCGAAATCACGCCGCAGTATTCTGGCATGTGCTTGGCGAAGTCGGCGGTGCCGATTTCGGTGGCCTGGTCGATGATGTCCTGCTTGTGGCTGGCCAGCAGCGGGCGCAGCACCAGCTTGTCGGTGGCCGAGTCGATGATCGACAGGTTCGGCAGGGTCTGGCTGGACACCTGGGAAATGGCCTCGCCCGTGACCAGGGCATCGATTTCCAGGCGGTCAGCCATGTGCGCGGCACCGCGCAGCATCATGCGCTTGAGAGTCACGCCCATGTAGCTGTTGTCGACCTTGTTGAGGATCTCGCCGACCACTTCTTCGAACGGCACGCTGATGAACAGCACGCGCTGGCTGCTGCCGTACTTCTTCCACAGGTAGTGGGCCACTTCCATAACGCCCAGCTCGTGGGCACGGCCGCCAAGGTTGAAGAAGCAGAAGTGGGTCATCAGGCCACGGCGCATCATCTGGTAGGCTGCCACGGTGGAGTCGAAGCCACCGGACATCAGTACCAAGGTCTGCTCCAGGGCGCCCAGCGGGTAGCCGCCGATCCCCTGGTGCTGGTTGTGGATCACGTACAGGCGCTGGTTGCGGATTTCGATGCGCACCAGCACTTCAGGCTTCTTCAGCTCGATGCCGGCCGCGCCACACTGTTGGCGCAGCTGGCTGCCGACGTAACGGTCGACGTCCATCGAGGTGAAGTCATGGTGCCCCCCGCGCTTGCAGCGCACGGCAAAGTGCTTGCCGGCCAGCAGGTGGCCGAAGTGCTGCTTGCACTTGGCAACGATGTCATCGAAGTCACCCAGCGGGTATTCCTCTACCTGCAGGAAATGGGTGATACCCGGGGTGCAGGTGAGGCGTTCGATCATCTCGCGCTGGACTTTTTCGTCTTCGATGCGGGTGACCACTTCGAGATTGTCCCAGACACCATCGACCGCGAGCTCAGGATCGAGGTCCTTGAGCACGTTGCGGATGTTCTTGGCGAGCTGACGGATGAAGCGCTTGCGCACCGGCCGGCTCTTGATGGTGATTTCTGGGAAGACTTTGACGATAAGTTTCATTGGTTAACAGCGCGCGCAGGGCCTGCCGAAAATGTGGGGCGCGAATTATAGCGGAAACTGCTCAGGATTTGACCAACTTTTGTACAGAAGGTTGGATTTATATTGCCTGTACTGGCCTCCTCGCCGGCAAGCCAGCTCCCACAGGACTTCGGCGGGCCTCAAGACCTGCGCCCTCCCAGTGGGAGCTGGCTTGCCGGCGATGAGGCCCTTAAAGGAAGCACACAGCCAACCAATGCACCCTATTGGTGCGTTGATGCCAAAAACCGCATCGTAAGGGTGCACTTTTCCCCGCCAACCCACCGCCAAATGCCCGCAAACGCCTGCTTTTATCCCACCCTCGCCATTTTCGGGCACTGGCATGCAATTTGCTCCCTTGTGAGGCAGGTAAGCTTGGCCGACTATCCGCGCCCGGCAACACCCTTTTTCCAGGGCAGCGGCCCACCGCGCTCTAGACCATCCGGAGGACAACATGTCGAAGTCGGTTCAACTCATCAAAGATCATGACGTCAAGTGGATTGATCTGCGTTTCACGGACACCAAAGGCATTCAGCACCACGTGACCATGCCGTCGCGTGATGCGCTGGACGAAGACTTCTTCGAAGTCGGCAAGATGTTCGACGGCTCCTCCATCGCTGGCTGGAAAGGCATCGAAGCGTCCGACATGATCCTGATGCCGGTCGACGACACCGCCGTGCTGGACCCGTTCACCGAAGAACCAACCCTGATCATCACCTGCGACATCGTCGACCCGTCGAGCATGCAGGGCTACGATCGCGACCCACGTGCGATCGCCAAGCGCGCCGAAGAGTACCTGAAGAGCACCGGCATCGGTGATACCGTATTCGCAGGCCCGGAGCCAGAGTTCTTCATCTTCGACGAAGTGAAGTTCCACTCGGACATCTCCGGCTCGATGTTCAAGATCTTCTCCGAGCAAGGCTCGTGGATGACCGGCGCTGACGTGGAAGGCGGCAACAAAGGCCACCGTCCAGGCGTGAAAGGCGGCTACTTCCCTGTTCCGCCGTTCGACCACGACCACGAAATCCGTACTGCCATGTGCAACGCACTGGAAGAAATGGGTCAGACCGTTGAAGTTCACCACCACGAAGTGGCGACTGCCGGCCAGAACGAAATCGGCGTCAAGTTCAACACCCTGGTGAAGAAAGCTGACGAAGTACAGGCCCTGAAATACGTCGTGCACAACGTTGCCGACGCTTACGGCCGTACCGCTACCTTCATGCCGAAGCCACTGTACGGCGACAACGGTTCGGGCATGCACGTGCACATGTCGATCTGGAAAGACGGCAAGAACACCTTCTCGGGTGAAGGCTATGCCGGCCTGTCCGACACCGCCCTGTACTTCATCGGCGGTATCATCAAGCACGGTAAGGCCCTGAACGGCTTCACCAACCCGTCGACCAACTCCTACAAGCGTCTGGTCCCAGGCTTCGAAGCTCCGGTAATGCTGGCCTACTCGGCTCGCAACCGTTCCGCCTCGATCCGTATTCCTTACGTCGGCAGCCCGAAAGCCCGCCGTATCGAAGCACGCTTCCCGGACCCATCGGCCAACCCGTACCTGGCCTTCGCGGCCCTGCTGATGGCCGGCCTGGACGGCATCCAGAACAAGATTCACCCAGGCGATGCTGCCGACAAGAACCTGTACGACCTGCCACCAGAAGAGGCCAAGGACATTCCGCAAGTCTGCGGCAGCCTGAAAGAAGCCCTGGAAGAGCTGGACAAAGGCCGTGCGTTCCTGACCAAGGGCGGCGTGTTCTCCGACGACTTCATCGATGCCTTCATCGAACTGAAGTCGGAAGAAGAGATCAAGGTCCGTACCTTCGTGCACCCGCTGGAATACGAGCTGTACTACAGCTGCTGATCTGATCGCCGCTTCGCGCCGATGACATGATCAAGACGGCCTCCTTCGGGAGGCCGTTTTCGTTTGCGCCACACGCAGAACCCTCGCCCGCCACGCTATGCTCTATCTTGGTGCAAGATTGAGTACAGTGCCCCGATTTGCTCCCCAATCTGGTTCACATTAAACGTTTCATCAAGACTTTCTGATCCGAATTTGCGCAGATCCAGGCCTTTATCGGCAAATCCCGCTTCTTTTCGGAGCTTTGGTTTGTTTCTTGCATTTTTTCTGCGGAGAGACACGCATCAGCCGATGCACCCCGAGCCCGGCCCTGGCCAAAGAAATGCCAGGCAAGCGCCAAAAGAGGTCAACGACGCCTTATGACCATCAGCGATGCGCAGCACCGTCTGCTTCTGGACAACCTGACCACCGCCACGTTGCTGCTCAACGCCGAGCTGCGCCTGGAATACATGAACCCGGCCGCGGAAATGCTGCTGGCCGTCAGTGGTCAACGTAGCCATGGGCAGTTCATCAGCGAGCTGTTTACCGAATCGACCGAGGCGCTCAGCTCGTTGCGCCAGGCCGTCGAGCAGGCGCACCCGTTCACCAAGCGCGAAGCGCAGCTCACCTCGCTGACCGGGCAGACCATCACCGTGGACTATGCGGTAACGCCCATCCTCAACCAGGGCCAGACCCTGCTGTTGCTGGAGGTGCACCCCCGCGACCGGCTGTTGCGCATCACCAAGGAAGAGGCCCAACTGAGCAAGCAGGAAACCACCAAGATGCTGGTGCGCGGCCTGGCCCACGAAATCAAGAACCCCCTTGGCGGCATTCGCGGCGCGGCCCAGTTGCTGGCCCGCGAGCTACCCGAAGAAGGCCTGCGCGACTACACCAACGTAATCATCGAAGAGGCCGACCGCCTGCGCAACCTGGTCGACCGCATGCTCGGCTCGAACAAACTGCCATCGCTGGCCATGACCAACATCCACGAAGTGCTGGAGCGGGTCTGCAGCCTGGTCGACGCCGAAAGCCAGGGCTGCATCACTTTGGTGCGCGATTACGACCCAAGCCTGCCGGACGTGCTGATCGACCGCGAGCAGATGATCCAGGCCGTGCTCAACATCGTGCGTAACGCCATGCAGGCGATCAGTTCGCAGAACGAACTGCGCCTGGGCCGCATCACCCTGCGCAGCCGCGCCTTGCGCCAGTTCACCATCGGCCATGTTCGCCATCGCCTGGTCGCGCGGGTGGAGATCATCGATAACGGCCCGGGCATTCCACCGGAACTGCAAGACACCCTCTTCTATCCCATGGTCAGTGGCCGCCCGGACGGTACCGGGCTGGGCCTGGCCATTACCCAGAACATCATCAGCCAGCACCAGGGCCTGATCGAGTGCGAAAGCCACGCAGGCCACACCGCCTTCTCGATCTACCTGCCCCTGGAACAAGGAGCCACCGCCTCATGAGCCGAAGTGAAACCGTATGGATCGTCGACGATGATCGCTCCATCCGCTGGGTCCTGGAAAAAGCCCTGCAACAAGAAGGCATGACCACCCAGAGCTTCGACAGCGCAGATGGCGTGATGGGCCGCCTGGCACGCCAGCAGCCGGACGTGATCATTTCCGACATCCGCATGCCGGGCGCCAGCGGTCTTGACCTGCTGGCACAGATCCGCGAACACCACCCGCGCCTGCCGGTCATCATCATGACCGCCCATTCCGACCTCGACAGCGCCGTGGCGTCGTATCAGGGCGGTGCTTTCGAGTACCTGCCCAAGCCGTTCGATGTGGACGAGGCCGTCTCGCTCGTCAAGCGCGCCAACCAGCATGCCCAAGAGCAGCAAGGCCTGGATGTGCCACAAAATCTGGCACGCACCCCGGAGATCATCGGTGAAGCCCCGGCAATGCAAGAGGTGTTCCGCGCCATCGGCCGCCTTAGCCATTCCAACATCACCGTACTGATCAACGGCGAGTCCGGCACCGGCAAAGAGCTGGTCGCCCATGCCCTGCACCGTCACAGCCCGCGTGCGGCGTCGCCGTTCATTGCCCTGAACATGGCGGCCATCCCCAAGGACTTGATGGAGTCCGAGCTGTTCGGCCATGAAAAAGGGGCTTTCACCGGTGCTGCCAACCTGCGCCGGGGCCGCTTTGAACAGGCCGATGGCGGCACCTTGTTCCTCGACGAAATCGGTGACATGCCTGCCGACACCCAGACCCGCCTGCTGCGGGTACTGGCCGATGGCGAGTTCTATCGCGTTGGCGGGCATGTGCCGGTCAAGGTCGACGTGCGCATCATTGCTGCGACTCACCAGAACCTGGAGTCGCTGGTGCAGGCGGGCAAGTTCCGTGAGGACTTGTTCCACCGCCTGAACGTGATCCGCATCCACATTCCGCGGCTGGCCGACCGTCGCGAGGATATCCCTGCCCTCGCCCGCCACTTCCTTGCCCGGGCCGCTCAGGAGCTGGCCGTCGAGCCGAAGATTCTGAAACCGGAAACCGAAGAGTTCATCCGCAACCTGCCATGGCCGGGCAATGTGCGGCAGATGGAAAACACCTGCCGCTGGATCACCGTGATGGCCTCCAGCCGCGAGGTGCTGATTGGCGACCTGCCCCCCGAGCTGCTGAACCTGCCACAGGATGCTGCACCGGTCACCAACTGGGAGCAGGCCCTGCGCCAGTGGGCCGACCAGGCGCTGGCACGCGGGCAGTCGAACCTGCTGGACAGCGCGGTGCCGAGTTTTGAACGGATCATGATCGAGACGGCGCTCAAGCACACCGCCGGACGGCGCCGGGATGCGGCGCTGTTGCTGGGTTGGG
>NZ_JBNRIK010000001.1:105245-106374 GCF_053557975.1 Pseudomonas sp. XP2 | reverse complement strand
CCGCGAAAGGGCCGCAAAGCGGCCCCAGCTATTTCAGCCCCGATGCACCGATCCTGTGCCCGATGCACCGCTGGAAGGCACAAACCCCCTCAAAACTCGGCCAAATCCCCCTCAAAGCCCAACATTCACGGGCTTTGCAAAATTGGCACGCCCCCTGCAATAGCTAATACATACCCAGTTTCGGGGGCCCTGGTACAGGCAGGCCGGGTGAACCCCTCTTTTATTCGCAGCACCGCCCGTTTTGGGGACCTCGGTACAGGCAGGCCGGGTCATCCCCCCTTTATACGCAGTAACCCCTTTTGGGGACCCTGGTACAGGCAGGCCGGGATATCCCCTCTTTTATTCGTGCAGTTTCACCTGTACCCGCCAACGCCCATCGTCCTCTGCACCGGCCCACTCGCCGTGCAGGGGACGCGCGGCAATCACCGTCAGCAACAACCCTTCCTGACTCTTCTGTACCCGCCAACTGACCGGTTTGCCCTGCAGGCTCAATTGCCCCTGCTGAGCCTTGCCCTGAGCCTGGAACAGCAGCGCAACCGTGCCTTCCACATTCTCGCCATGCAGCTTGGGTTCTTCGTTGAACCACAGCGTCAGGCCATCCTGCACCACCTCCACCTGCTGCAGCTCACGCTCGTCGGGCGCGGTCAGGCGGCCGATCATCAGCCCTACCATCAAGCCGACAATCGCCAGTGACAGCATTACCCGTGGGAAGGCCTTCGAACGCACGTCCGGTTCAGGGGTAGAATGCCCGTCATCTTCACGCTTGGAGCCGTGCATGTTTCACGTCATCCTTTTTCAACCAGAAATTCCGCCGAATACCGGCAACATCATTCGCCTGTGCGCCAACAGCGGCTGCGACCTGCACCTGATCGAACCCATCAGCTTCGAACTGGATGACAAGCGCCTGCGTCGCGCGGGGCTGGATTACCATGAGTATGCCACGCTCAAGCGCCACGAGAGCCTGGCCGGATGCCTGGAAAGCCTGGGTAATCCCAGGCTGTTCGCCTTTACCACCAAAGGCTCGCACCCGTTCCATGAAGTGGCCTATCAGCCGGGCGATGCTTTCCTGTTCGGGCCAGAGAGCCGCGGGTTGCCGGCCGAGGTGCTGGACAGCCTGCCGGCCGAACAA
>NZ_JBNRIK010000001.1:82823-105159 GCF_053557975.1 Pseudomonas sp. XP2 | reverse complement strand
GGGGCAAGCCCGCTCCCACATTGAACTGTGTACGCCCAGCCATTGTGGGAGCGGGCTTGCCCCGCGAAGAGGCCGGAACAGGCAACAAAAAAAGCGCCCCGAGAGGCGCTTTCTTGATACCGGCAGTGATTACTGCACAGTCGGCACTTCGCCCGCGTCCTGCATGCGCTGCATTTCTTGCGCGTACAGTGCGTCGAAGTTGACCGGCGACAGCATCAGGGCCGGGAACGAACCGCGGGTCACCAGGCTGTCCAGGGTCTCACGGGCGTAAGGGAACAGGATGTTCGGGCAGAACGCACCCAGGGTGTGGCTCATCGAAGCCGCATCCAGGTTGGCGATCAGGAAGATACCGGCCTGCTGCACTTCAGCAATGAAGGCCACTTCGTCACCGTTCTTGACGGTAACCGACAGGGTCAGCACCACTTCGTGGAAGTCACCTTCCAGAGCCTTCTGCTTGGTGTTCAGGTCCAGCGCAACGCTTGGCTCCCAGGTCTGACGGAAGATCTGCGGGCTTTTCGGGGCCTCGAACGACAGGTCGCGCACATAGATGCGCTGCAGGGAGAACTGAGGGCTGTTGTCTTCTGCAGCAGCGCCGTTGGTCTGTTGGTCAGTCATGGCAGGTCCTTATCCTAATGTTTTTGAATGCAGTGCAAATCAGGCCGCCAGCAGCGCGTCGAGCTTGCCAGCGCGCTCCAGGGCATAGAGGTCATCGCATCCACCGACGTGGGTGCTGCCGATCCAGATCTGCGGCACCGACGTACGACCGGCCTTCTGGCTCATCTCGGCGCGAACCTGCGGCTTGCCGTCGACCTTGATTTCCTGGAAGGCCACGCCCTTGCTCTCGAGCAGGTACTTGGCGCGCATGCAGTAGGGGCAGTAGTCGCTGGAATAGACGATGACGGGCTTCATATCACTTCACCAGGGGCAGGTTATCGGCTTTCCAGCTGGAAACGCCACCGCTCAGTTTGGCAGCGGTGTAGCCAGCCTTGAGC
The DNA here is from genome assembly GCF_053557975.1 of Pseudomonas sp. XP2. Lineage (NCBI taxonomy): Bacteria > Pseudomonadati > Pseudomonadota > Gammaproteobacteria > Pseudomonadales > Pseudomonadaceae > Pseudomonas > Pseudomonas sp. XP2. The sequence continues at coordinate 104,167 of NZ_JBNRIK010000001.1, read as the reverse complement.
AGTTCGCGGCAGTGGGTGCCGGACTGCTGGCCCATTGCGTCGACAACGATCAGGGTCTTCTCTTTGTGCTTTTCCAGCTCGCTCATGCGAGCGGCCAGCTTGTCCTGCGGAATGTTGATGGCACCGACGATGTGGCCAGCGGCGTATTCCTTGGCAGTACGGATGTCGATGACCAGGCCCTTGTCGGCGTTGACCAGGGCGGTCAGTTGGCCATTGCTCAGGCTCTGGCCGCCGCGGCGGATTTCGTTGAGCAGCAGCAGGACCAGCAGAACAACGAAAATCGCAACCAGGATGTAGTGATCTGTCGCGAATTGAATCAGGTGAGCAACCATCAGCGGTGTTCCAGGCGATTGAAAATGCCGGCCAGTATACACAGCCCCCCAGTACCACCAAAGCCCGACGGGCGGGCTGCAAAGGTACCTTCATGTTGCCGCATTGGCCGCGCTGGTCAGGGAACAGGACGAATATTCGCCGCAGGTGGCGTATTTGCCCTAAAATGCGTGTCTTTATCATCTTTGAACAACCGTGAGTTTGATTGATGACGAGTACGCCCAAACCCCTGGTCCTGATCATCCTGGATGGCTTCGGCCACAGTGAAATCCCCGAACACAACGCCATCTTTGCCGCCAATACGCCGGTTTATGATCGCCTGCGCGCCACCCGGCCGCATGGGCTCATTTCCGGCTCGGGCATGGATGTCGGCCTGCCGGACGGGCAGATGGGCAACTCCGAAGTCGGTCACATGAACCTGGGGGCCGGCCGCGTCGTCTACCAGGACTTCACCCGCGTCACCAAAGCCATCCGCGATGGCGAGTTCTTCGAGAACCCGGTGCTCACCGGCGCCGTGGACAAGGCAACCAGTGCCGGCAAGGCCGTTCACATTCTCGGCCTGCTGTCTGATGGCGGCGTGCACAGCCACCAGGACCACCTGGTTGCCATGGCGGAACTGGCTGCGCAGCGCGGGGCAGAAAAGATCTACCTGCACGCCTTCCTCGATGGCCGCGACACCCCGCCACGCAGCGCCCAGTCGTCCATCGAACTGATCGACGCCACCTTCGCCAGGCTGGGCAAGGGCCGCATCGCCAGCCTGATCGGCCGCTACTTTGCCATGGACCGCGACAACCGCTGGGACCGTGTCAGCGCCGCCTACAACCTGATCGTCGACAGCACCGCCGAGTACACCGCCGACACCGCCCAGGCCGGCCTGGAAGCGGCCTATGCCCGTGACGAGAGCGACGAGTTCGTCAAGGCCACGCGCATTGGCGAGGCGGTCAAGGTTGAAGATGGCGACGCCGTGATCTTTATGAACTTCCGCGCCGACCGCGCCCGCGAGCTGTCGCGTGCGTTTGTGGAAACCGACTTCAGCGAGTTCCCACGCGCCCGCCTGCCAAAACTGGCGGCCTACATCGGCCTGACCCAGTATTCGGCCAAGATCCCGGCCCCGGCGGCTTTTGCACCCTCCAGCCTGAACAATGTGCTGGGCGAGTACCTGGCCAAGAACGGCAAGACCCAGCTGCGCATCGCCGAGACCGAGAAGTACGCCCACGTTACCTTCTTCTTCTCGGGCGGGCGTGAAGAGCCGTTTGAAGGTGAAGAACGCATTCTGATCCCGTCGCCGAAGGTCGCCACCTACGACCTGCAGCCGGAGATGAACGCGCCGCAAGTGACCGATCGCATTGTCGAAGCCATTGAGCAGCAGCGTTACGATGTGATCGTGGTCAACTACGCCAACGGTGACATGGTTGGCCACACAGGCGTGTTCGAGGCAGCGGTCAAGGCGGTCGAAGCGCTGGATACCTGTGTAGGGCGCATTGTCGAAGCACTGGAGAAGGTAGACGGCGAAGCGCTGATTACCGCCGACCATGGCAACGTCGAGCAGATGGAAGACGAATGCACCGGCCAGGCGCACACCGCGCACACCACCGAGCCGGTGCCGTTCATCTATGTGGGCAAGCGCAACGTCAAGGTACGCGAAGGCGGTGTGCTGGCCGATGTGGCACCGACCATGCTGAAGCTGCTGGGGCTGGAAAAGCCGGTGGAAATGACCGGGACGTCGATCCTGATCGACGCCTGATTGGCGCCATTCGCGGGACAAGCCCGCTCCCACAACGCACTGCATGGATACCTGTGGGAGCGGGCTTGCCCCGCGAATGGGCCGCAAAGCGGCCCCGATCGCACATGACTTCCAGACCAACGCCCCCCTGCACCCGCAGCGAGGCGTTTTTTTTGCCTGCCCGGGCGGGCATACTAGGCCGGTCTCCATCCTTGGTACGCCAAACCCCATGCTTCGCGCCCTGATCCTACTCGCCCTGTCTTGCCTGCTCAGCCCGGCCTTTGCCGATGAGCGTGCCCAGACCCAGCAGCAACTGGACGCCACCCGCCAGGATATTGCCGAGCTCAAGAAGACGCTGGGCAAGCTCCAGGAAGAAAAGGCCGGTGTGCAAAAGGACCTCAAAGCCACCGAGACCGACATCGGCAACCTCGAAAAGCAGGTGGAGGCACTGCAGCAAGAACTAAAAAAGACCGAGGGCGATCTGGAGCGCCTTGATACCGAGAAAAAAAAACTCCAGAGCGCCCGCGTTGAACAACAACGGCTGATTGCCATACAGGCCCGCTCGGCCTACCAGAACAACGGCCGCGAGGAATACCTCAAACTGCTGCTCAACCAGCAGAACCCCGAGAAGTTCGCCCGCACCCTGACGTACTACGACTACCTCAGCAAAGCGCGCCTGGAGCAATTGCGCACCTTCAACGAGACCTTGCGCCAACTGGCCAACGTCGAGCAGGAAATTGCCGGCCAGCAGCAACAGTTGCTGACCCAGCGCGCCGACCTCGACAGCCGCCGCCAGGCGCTGGAAGCCGAACGCGGCAAGCGCCAGCAGGTGCTGGCCAAGCTCAATGGCGACATGAAGGACCGCGATCAGAAGTTGCAAGCCCGCGAGCAGGACCAGGCCGACCTGTCCAAAGTCCTCAAGACCATCGAGGAAACCCTGGCCCGGCAGGCCCGCGAAGCTGAAGAGGCGCGCAAGAAAGCCTTGCTGGCCCAGCAGGAAGCGGAAAAACGCCGTCAGCAGGAGGCGCTGGCCGCCGCCGCTGCCCGCGAGCAGGCCCAGGAACCTGTGGAACCACCGAAAAAGGCCCGCACCACGCTCGGCCCGATGGTTTCCACCGACGGCGCAAGCTACGGCGGTGCATTTTCTTCGGCACGGGGAAAACTTCCATGGCCGGTGAACGGTCGATTGCTGGCACGCTTCGGTGATGCCCGCGGCAGCGACGCCCGTGCCAAGTGGGATGGGGTGATGATCAGTGCCAACCCGGGCACCCAGGTCCGTGCGGTGCACGGCGGGCGCGTGGTGTTCGCCGACTGGTTGCGCGGCGCGGGGCTTCTGGTCATTCTCGACCATGGCAATGGTTACCTGAGCCTGTACGGTCACAACCAGAGCCTGCTCAAAAACGCCGGTGATATCGTCAAGGCCGGTGAAGCCATTTCCACCGTTGGTGACAGCGGTGGCCAGGACGCGGCAGGCTTGTACTTCGCCATCCGCCAGCAGGGCCGGCCTACCGACCCTTCGCAATGGTGCCGGGGCTAGTCAAATTTATACGGCGTAGACTGAGAGCTGCGCCGATGCTCCCCAGGGAGCACTTACAGGATCAGGAGTTCGTTCGACATGCTGCACTCGCCTCGTCTCACCCAGCTGGCCCTGTCCATCGCCCTGGCGGTCGGCGCGCCCCTGGCCACCGCCGCAGAGCCGGCCAAGGCCGCCGCAGTGCCAGCCACCGAGGTAACCGCCAAGGCGCCGCTGCCGCTGGAAGAGCTGCGCACCTTCGCCGAGGTCATGGACCGCATCAAGGCTGCCTACGTCGAACCGGTGGATGACAAGACCCTGCTGGAAAACGCCATCAAGGGCATGCTCAGCAACCTCGACCCGCACTCCGCCTACCTCGGCCCGGAGGACTTCCAGGAGCTGCAGGAAAGCACCAGCGGCGAGTTCGGCGGGCTGGGCATCGAGGTTGGCCAGGAAGACGGCTTTATCAAGGTGGTGTCGCCAATCGACGACACCCCGGCTTCGCGTGCCGGCGTGCAGGCAGGCGACCTGATCGTCAAGATCAACGGCGCCCCGACCCGTGGCCAGACCATGACCGAAGCGGTCGACAAGATGCGCGGCAAGATCGGCGAGAAGATCACCCTGACCCTGGTGCGTGACGGCGGCAATCCGTTCGACGTGACACTGGCCCGCGCGGTTATCCAGGTCAAGAGCGTGAAGAGCCAGCTGCTGGAGAACGATTACGGCTACATCCGCATCACCCAGTTCCAGGTCAAGACCGGCGACGAAGTGGGCAAGGCGCTGGCCAAGCTGCGCAAAGACAACGGCAAGAAGTTGCGCGGGGTAGTGCTGGACCTGCGCAACAACCCGGGCGGCGTGTTGCAGTCGGCGGTGGAAGTGGCCGACCACTTCCTGACCAAGGGCCTGATCGTCTACACCAAGGGCCGCATCGCCAACTCCGAACTGCGTTTCTCTGCCGACCCGGCCGACGCCAGCGATGGCGTGCCACTGGTGGTGCTGATCAACGGCGGCAGTGCCTCGGCCTCGGAAATTGTCGCAGGCGCCCTGCAGGACCAGAAGCGCGCCGTACTGATGGGTACCGACAGCTTCGGCAAAGGCTCGGTGCAGACCGTGCTGCCGCTGGCCAACGACCGCGCCCTGAAGCTGACTACCGCGCTGTATTACACGCCGAATGGCCGCTCGATCCAGGCCCAGGGCATCGTCCCCGATATCGAAGTGCGCCCGGCCAAACTTACCGCCGAAGTCGATACCGACAATTTCAAGGAAGCCGACCTGCAGGGCCACCTGGGCAACGGCAACGGCGGCGCCGACCGCCCGACCGGCAGCAGCAAACGCAAGGAACGCCCGCAGGACGATGACTTCCAGCTGAGCCAGGCCCTGAGCCTGCTCAAGGGGCTGAACATCACTTCGGGCAAATGATCCACACGATGCGTTACCTGCTGTGTCTGCTGTTCTCCCTGATGGCCGGTGTCGCGCACGCGGCGCCGGTCAGCAAGGCCTACATGAGCATCATCATCGACGACCTGGGCCAAAGCACCGAGCGTGACAGCCGCACCCTCGCCCTTCCCGGCCCGGTGACCATGGCGATCATGCCCGATACCCCGCATGCCACTGACTTCGCCCGCCAGGCCCACAAGGCCGGCAAAACGGTGATCCTGCACATGCCCATGGACCCGGCCACCGGGCCCTATGCCTGGCACCCGGGCATAGCCATCGAAGCGCTGGCGCAGCGCCTGGATGCGGCCTTGGCGAAAGTGCCCTACGCCGCCGGCATCAACAACCACATGGGCAGCCGCATGACGGCACAGCGTGAACCCATGGCCTGGTTGATGGGTGAACTGCAGCAACGCCACCTGTTCTTCGTCGACAGCCGCACCAGCGCCGCCACCGTGGCCGCAGCCGAGGCCCAGCGCATCAGCCTGGCCCACGTTTCGCGGGATGTGTTCCTCGACGATGTGCGCACAACCGAGGCGATCACCGGGCAGTTGCAGCAAGGCATCGCCCTGGCGCGCAAGCAAGGGTCTGCGGTGCTGATCGGGCATCCTTACCCACAAACCCTCGACGTGCTGGAACGAGCACTGCCACAGCTCAAGGCCCAGGGCGTCGAACTGATCAGGCTCAGCCAGATGATTGCCGTGCGCAGCAACCAGGCGATGCCTGGGCATGGCAAGAATGGCCGCTACACCAATCGCTGAGAAGCTGGGGCTGCTTTGCAGCCCTTCGCGGGCACGCCCGCTCCCACAGGGATCGCGCCGGCTTCAGGCCCTGTGACAATCCTGTGGGAGCGGGCATGCCCGCGAAGGGCCGCAAAGCGACCCCAATAAAAAACCCCGCTCAGTGAGCGGGGTTTTGTTTGCATCAACAGCAATCAGCTGTACACACGCCCCAGCAGCTGGCGGTGGCTTTCGAACTGATCCAGCACATCACGCACGATCTGCTCGGGCGCAAAGCCCATCAGGTCATACTCCTGGCTGCCATCGTGCAGGTACACCTCGGCGCGATAGTAGCGCTGACGCACTTCCGGTTCACCCTCCACCGGCGCCTCGCTCGGCGCGGCCATATAGCCGTCCAGGCTCACTTCGTAAACGAACGGGTTACCCTCGTCCATCATCACCCGCAGGCCCATCATGTTGCGCGACTGGCCAACGCGGGTTTCCACCTCAAAGCCCAGAGTCTGCAACTGCGCGGCCGCTTCTTTCAGCGCCGGGCTGACCTGCTTGTCCATGAAGCGCTGCACCACAGCCTGGGTGGGCTGCAGCTCCAGCTGGGTCAGGCGCTCGCTGAAGCCACGACGACCACGGGCCGCCAGTTCGGCGCGCTCCTGCTCGACCGCCACGTCCTGCTTCATGGCCTTGTACAGGCCGAACATGAACAGCACCAGCACCACCGAGAACGGCAGGCCTGCCAGCACGACCATGGTTTGCATGGCTTCGAAGTTACCGGCAAACAGCAGGCCGATGGTGACCAGGGTAATGACAACCGACCAGAACACCACCATCCAGTGCGGGGCGTCTTCATCCACCTTGCCGCCTTTGCACGACAGGTTGGCCATCATCACCGCGCCGGAATCGGCCGGGGTGAGGAACAGTACAAAGCCGACAAATACCGCCACACCAATCACGATCTTCGCCGCCGGGAAGTATTCCAGCAGTTGGTAGATCGACATTGACGGCTGTTCCAGCGCGGTCTTGCCCAGCTCCACCGCCCCCTGGTTGATCACCAGGTCCAGTGCGGTGTTGCCGAAGATCGACAGCCAGGCCAAGGTGAAGCCCAGCGGGATCAACAGCACGCCGCTGACCAGTTGGCGCACGGTACGGCCCTTGGAGATACGGGCAATGAACATGCCGACGAACGGGCCCCAGGAAATCCACCAGGCCCAGTAGAACACGGTCCACAGGCCCAACCAGCGCTCGGACTTGCCGGCTTCGCCTTCGTACACGTAAAGGTCGAAGGTTTTCAGCACGATACCGTTCAGGTAGTCGCCAACGTTCTGCACAAAGCCGTTGAACAGGTGCAGCGTGTTGCCCGCCAGCAGCACGAACAGCAGCAGGCCGCTGAACAGCAGGATGTTCAGGTTGGACAAGCGGCGAATGCCGTTTTCCACGCCCGATACCGCCGCCACGGTGGCCACGCCGGCCATGACCAGGATCACCACCAGCAGGTTGGTCTGGCTGTGCTCCATGCCGAACAGGTATTCAAGGCCCGAGGACACCTGCATCGAGCCGATCCCCAGGTTGGTCACCAGGCCCAGCAGGGTGACGAACATGCCGAAGATGTCCACCGCGTTGCCGGCAGCGCCCTTGACCCAACGCTCGCCCACCAGCGGGTACAGCGCTGAGCGCAATGCCAGCGGCTGGTTGTGACGGTAGGCGAAGTAACCCACAGCCAGGCCGACCAAGGCGTAGATCGCCCAGCCATGCAGGCCCCAGTGCAGGAAGGTCAGCTGCAGGCCCTGGCGCGCAGCTTCGAGGCTGGCCGGGGTGCCTTCCGGTGGGTTGAAGTAATGGTCCAGCGGCTCGGAAGCGCCGAAGTACAGCAGCGAAATACCAATACCGGAAGAGAACAGCATGCCGGCCCAGGCGCCGTAGCTGAAGTCAGGCTGGTCGTCCTTGCCGCCAAGCTTGAGCTTGCCGTAATCGGAGAAGGCCAGGTAGACGACGAACAGCAGGTAACCGCAGATCACCAGCATGTAGTACCAGCCAAAGGTGCGCGTCAGCCATTTCTGGGCCACGCCCAGCACCTGGCCAGCGGTATCGGGTACAGCGATCAGCAAGGCAGTCAGAACAAGGATCATCAGCGCGGAGGTGAAGAACACCACGCGGTTGACCCGTACCCTCTCGGCGGGGGGCTTGGTAAGTGAGGCAGAACTCATTGCACGAATGCTCCGGGCAGTACGGCTGTGGAGGCTAATCAGTCTTTCCCGAGCAATTGGTGGAATATCCCCACTGCGTCAGGTGTTATAAAAGCACCTTGGAAACCGTGATCCCGAATCGATACGTTGCAAAAAAACAGACTGGGGCTGCTGAAAAATGCCAAGCATCCGCAGGGGTGCGCGCATTCGTCACAGACGACCTCGCCCGCTCCAAGGGCCTGTCGCAAGGCCAGGGGCCGTGCGGCAGAATCTGTATTTCGCATCGCTCATGCCCGTCAACGCCTTGTATTCCGGGGGTTACACGATTTCCTAGGGTGTCAATCCGTGCCTTCTCGACCGCCCTGAAAGCTGTCAATGGCACAAATTGTCGCAGAGCTTATTCTTTATTGATTGAACGTTCAATCAAAACAAAATAGACTGGTCTTCGCCGAGTCAGCCGCCCGTCGCCTGCTCGCAGACCTGAGGAGATAGCAAGATGCCCAAGGTCGGTATGCAACCCATCCGCCGCCAGCAGTTGATCGAAGCCACATTGCAGGCGGTCGATCAGGTCGGTCTGGGGGACGCCAGCATTGCGCTGATTGCCCGCTTGGCCGGTGTGTCAAACGGCATCATCAGTCACTACTTTCGGGACAAGAACGGCCTGATCGCAGCGACGATGGGTTACATCATGAGCATGCTCAACGAAGGTGTCAGAGCACGCCGACAGGCCCTGGCGGATGACAGCCCGCGCGCTCATCTGAAAGTGATCATCGAAGGCAACTTCGATGCCAGCCAGGTGAACGGCCCGGCAATGAAAACCTGGTTGGCCTTCTGGGCTTCCAGCATGCACCAGCCCGATTTGCACAGGTTGCAGCGGATCAACGACCACCGCTTGTATTCCAACCTGTGCTGCCAGTTCCGCCGCGCCCTGCCGCTCTACCATGCGCGCAAGGCAGCCCGCGGCCTGGCAGCCCTGATCGACGGTTTGTGGCTGCGTGGCGCCCTGTCGGGTGATGCATTCGACACCGACCAGGCGATACGGATTGCTTACGAATACATGGATCTACAACTGGCTAAACAGCACACCCTGGGCACAAACGACCAGGCTGCCGAACCAGCACGCACGGCCCTTGCCAACCCGGCAGGAGCGTGACGCGCAAGCCAAACCACACACTGCACTTGCGAGGACACTATGGCCCGTTTCGGAACGCAAAAACTCTACATTGATGGCGCTTACGTCGACGCTGGCAGCGATGCCACCTTCGAAGCCATCAACCCGGCCACCGGCGAAGTCCTCGCCCACGTACAACGTGCCACCGAGGCCGATGTCGAGAAGGCCGTGGAAAGCGCCGAGCGTGGCCAGAAAGTCTGGGCTGCGATGACCGCCATGCAGCGTTCGCGCATCCTGCGCCGTGCCGTCGAAATTCTGCGCGAGCGCAACGATGAACTGGCCCAGCTGGAAACCCTGGACACCGGCAAGTCGTATTCCGAAACCCGCTACGTCGACATCGTCACCGGCGCCGACGTGCTGGAATACTACGCAGGCCTGGTACCGGCCATCGAAGGCGAGCAGATTCCGCTGCGTGAATCGTCCTTCGTCTACACCCGCCGCGAGCCGCTGGGCGTGACCGCAGGTATCGGCGCCTGGAACTACCCGATCCAGATCGCCTTGTGGAAATCCGCCCCGGCCCTGGCCGCCGGCAACGCCATGATCTTCAAGCCATCGGAAGTCACCTCGCTGACCACCCTGAAACTGGCCGAGATCTACACCGAAGCCGGCCTGCCGAATGGCGTGTTCAACGTGCTGACCGGCAGTGGCCGCGAAGTTGGCACCTGGTTGACCGAGCACCCGCGCATCGAAAAAGTCTCCTTCACCGGCGGCACCACCACCGGCAAGAAAGTCATGGCCAGCGCCTCCAGCTCCTCGCTGAAGGAAGTCACCATGGAGCTGGGCGGCAAGTCGCCACTGATCATCTGCGCCGACGCCGACCTGGACAAGGCCGCCGACATCGCCATGATGGCCAACTTCTACAGCTCGGGCCAGGTGTGCACCAACGGCACCCGCGTGTTCATCCCAGCTGAAATGAAGGCGGCGTTCGAAGCCAAGATCGCCGAGCGTGTTGCGCGCATCCGCGTTGGCAACCCGGAAGACGAAAACACCAACTTCGGCCCGCTGGTCAGCTTCGCTCACATGGAAAACGTGCTGGGCTACATCGCCAAGGGTAAAGAAGAAGGTGCCCGCGTACTGTGCGGCGGCGAGCGTCTGACCGAAGGTGACTTCGCCAAGGGCGCCTTCGTGGCCCCGACCGTGTTCACCGACTGCACCGACGACATGACCATCGTCAAGGAAGAAATCTTCGGCCCGGTCATGAGCATCCTGTCCTACGAGACCGAGGAAGAAGTGATCCGCCGTGCCAACGACACCGAGTACGGCCTGGCCGCCGGTGTGTGCACCAACGACATCACCCGCGCCCACCGCATCATCCACAAGCTGGAAGCCGGTATCTGCTGGATCAACGCCTGGGGTGAATCGCCGGCCGAAATGCCGGTCGGTGGCTACAAGCAGTCGGGCGTCGGCCGTGAGAACGGCGTCAGCTCGCTGGCTCAATACACTCGCATCAAGTCGGTCCAGGTCGAGCTGGGCGGCTACAACTCGGTTTTCTAAGCCCTGTCTAGCCACGCCCGTGCCGCTGTGCACGGGCGTTCCCGCTCCCTGATCACCGCCAACACGAGGGTACTTTCATGTCCCAAGAATTCGATTACATCATCGTCGGTGCCGGTTCGGCCGGTAACACCCTGGCCACCCGCCTGACCGAAGACGCCGGCGTCACCGTGCTGCTGCTCGAAGCCGGTGGCCCTGACTACCGCTTCGACTTCCGCACCCAGATGCCAGCCGCCCTGGCTTTCCCGCTGCAGGGCCGCCGCTACAACTGGGCCTACGAGACCGACCCGGAGCCGCACATGGACGGCCGCCGCATGGAGTGTGGCCGTGGCAAGGGCCTGGGTGGCTCGTCGCTGATCAACGGCATGTGCTACATCCGCGGCAACGCCATGGACTTCGACGGCTGGGCAGAACTGCCAGGCCTGGAAGACTGGACCTACCTGGATTGCCTGCCGTACTTCCGTAAAGCCGAAACCCGTGACATCGGCCCGAACGATTACCACGGTGGTGAAGGCCCGGTCAGCGTTGCCACGCCAAAGGCCGGCAACAACCCGCTGTTCCACGCCATGGTCGAGGCCGGCGTACAAGCCGGTTACCCGCGCACCGAAGACCTCAACGGCTACCAGCAGGAAGGCTTCGGCCCGATGGACCGTTCGGTCACTAAAAACGGCCGCCGCTCCAGCACCGCCCGTGGCTATCTGGACCAAGCCAAGAAGCGCCCGAACCTGACCATCGTCACCCACGCCCTGAGCGACCGCGTACTGTTCGACGGCAAACGCGCCGTTGGCGTGACCTACCTGGTCGGCGACAGCGAAGAGCGTGTTGAAGCCCGTGCCCGCAAGGAGGTGATCGTAAGCTCCGGCGCCATCGCTTCTCCGCAGCTGCTGCAGCGCTCCGGCGTGGGCCCGCGCGCACTGCTGGAAAGCCTCGACATCCCGGTTGTGCACGACCTGCCGGGCGTTGGCGAAAACCTGCAGGACCACCTTGAGCTGTACCTGCAGTACGCCTGCACCCAGCCGGTGTCGCTGTACCCATCGCTGCTGTGGTGGAACCAGCCGGCCATCGGCGCCGAGTGGTTGTTCAACGGCACCGGTATCGGCGCCAGCAACCAGTTCGAGGCTGGTGGCTTCATCCGTACGCGCCCTGAATTCAAGTGGCCGAACATTCAGTACCACTTCCTGCCGGTGGCCATTAACTACAACGGCTCCAATGGCGTGAAGGAACACGGCTTCCAGGCGCACATGGGCTCCATGCGCTCGCCTGCCCGTGGCCGCATCCAGGCCAAGTCGAAAGACCCGCGCCAGCACCCGAGCATCCTGTTCAACTACATGTCCACCGAGCAGGACTGGCAGGAGTTCCGTGACGGCATCCGCCTGACCCGCGAAATCATGGCCCAGCCGGCACTGGACCCATACCGTGGCCGCGAGATCAGCCCGGGCGCCGACGTGCAAACAGACGAACAGCTGGACAAGTTCATCCGCGAGCACGCCGAAACCGCCTTCCACCCGTCGTGCTCGTGCAAGATGGGCACCGACGACATGGCAGTGGTTGACGGCGAAGGCCGTGTGCATGGCATGAAGGGCCTGCGCGTGGTCGATGCGTCGATCATGCCGCTGATCATCACCGGCAACCTCAACGCCACCACGATCATGATCGCCGAGAAGATCTCGGACAAGATCCGTGGTCGCAAGCCGCTGCCGCGCAGCACCGCCAAGTACTATGTGGCAGGGGATGCGCCGGTGAAAGGCAAGCCGATGCGTGAAGTGAAGCAGGGCTGACACCCTGATCAGGGGCCGCGCTGCGGCCCCTCTTACGCCTTCCAGTCAGGTGGGCAGCGCAAAGAAGGTGCGCATCAACGCGTCATCCTCTGTGCCCAACCGCTCAGCCAGTGCCTGGCGATCGAACAATACCCCCGTGCGCATCTCCCGCACTGTCACCCCGCTTGGCGCTTGCGCCAGTGCCTTCAGGCCCACCTCCATGAAGCGATAATCGTGGCCCTGAACGGCCGTCATCTTTTCCACTTGCAGGTAGCGCCCTGGCAACATCAGCGACTCTGCCTCATCCGGTCGCCTTGAGAAAGGCCCGATAGGCGTGGCCTGCATGTCCTCGCCCGGTTCCAGCACGTACACCAACGCGTTGTCATCAAACGCCCCTCTGCCACTGACCTGGGTCTGCGGGTCGTTGAAAACCTCCCAGAGCGCATAACGGTTTTCCGTGAAAGACGTGAAGTCGGTGGTCACCAGCACGTCCCCCACCTCAATGGCGCCATCGCCGAACGCCGGTATACCGGAACCCCGCAAGCCCGACGCAGCACGGTACAGCCGTACCTGGTTGCTTACGCCTATCTCGCCAAGGGCACGGGCAAGGTCGTGACTGCGCTGGATATTCTCGGCGTGAGTACCCTCGAGGGGCAGCCCGCGCCACAGGTTGTTGTAGCGCTCTGGTGAGCTGGTGTACTCGGCAATGGCGGGCGAGCCAAAGCCGTGCTCATCGCGATAGACGGGAAAGGGCTCACTGAATGCATCCAGATACTCACCGCGGGCGCCCAAGGCATCCAGGTCAGCCCACGGCACCGCGCCCATCAGGGCTTCCTGGCGGGCCAGCGCCTCGTCCGACACAGCCAGCAATTCGTCTGCCGCCGGCGCCATGTAAAGCTCCCAATCGACCTTGGCAACCGCGGTTTGCACCTGGCCAACATTGCGCGGGGGTACGCGGCTATCGCTGAACAGGTCACCGGCACGCATCATTGCTGCATCAAGCAGGATGAAAAGGATATCCGTCAGTACTGCCCACCATGCTGCCGTGCGCCAGGCCCGTTTGCCATTGAGCGCCCGGTCCAGGTGCAGCGCCAGGCTCACGGTGCCAAGCCCCAGCGAGGTCAATAAGACTGGCCAGCCAAACGGCGCCATCGGTGCAATGACCAGACTGGCAGCTTGTAAGCCCGCCAACCAGTTGGCCTTGCGCAGTTGTGCGTTGGTGGTCAGCCGCTCGTGGGCATCGCTGGTCAGATCATCCATGACCGCTTCGCGCAGGTGGACGAACAGGTCCCCTGCAATCGCCTGCCCGGCAATCGTGATATCGCCCCGTGACTGGGCAAGCCACTTGAGGTATGTGCTTATGCGCAGGCGTAGCGGCTGTGCCAGTACCCCATCCCCGACGAACAGCCTGACCAGGCGCTCCCGCCCCTCAGGCGTGGCGGCCTGATCAGCAAGCCATGCTGTAAGTGCGTGGCGATTGTCGAATACCTGCACAACAGCCTGCGCATCGGCAAGATAGAGGCACAACTTGCCAGTCTTCAGCTTATGCTGGAACAGCAGCCTGGCGCTGATACCGCCGATGGCAAGCGTGCTCCAACCCCGCTGGGCATTCACTGGCCGGGGCTGTCGCAGACCTTGCACACTGATCGGCAGTGCGGGTACCGCAAACGTAGCCACCATCAGCTCTCGCCGCTCTGGCTCGCTGAGCGTCGATTGGCCCACGGCGGCAAGGAAACGGGCGCGGGCCAGCACGCAATAATCTTCGCCATGCTGCGACCGGAACCTGCTCAGAGCCTCGGTATAGCGCCCCGCAAAATCCAGTTGCCAGAACGCCTTCAGCACGTGCTGTGGGTCAAGCCGCACTTCGTTGCGCTCGTCATAGTCAATGTGGCTGGCGTCCACCCGGTAGAAGCCACCGTAAACGCTTAATTCATCTGCACTGTCCTGCTGCTGTGGGCTGAAGCGCTGGATCACCAGCTCGGTCAGGCTCAGGGAGCGCCAAGGCGGCCCGCTGTGGCACCAGCCGGTGTAGCTGCGCGAGCTCGTTGCTGCGGCGTGGAATTCGTGCCAATAGAGCCTGTCCGGATCCACCCAGTACCCTAGTTGCTGGTGCAGCACATGGCCGGCCGCTTGACGCGCCATCCTGTGCAAATCAGGGAAATGCCCCAGCATGCGTTGGGCCAGCTGGGCGAGTGACAAGGTTTCTCGATCGTTCATGGATCTTGGCTACCTGGGACAAGGCGTTCCACTACACAGGCAAGCCGCAGTAACGATGCGGTATCGCTTTACAGCCCGCATCGGCCTCAGGTTAGAATCGATTGGCACGCGACCTGCTAGCTTTTGCTGAAAAACGCGCTACCACGTCCCTTCCCGCCGCTGTCTCGGAGTACCTGCCTTTGGATGCAAGCACCATCAACAGCCTGTTCTTGATCGGCGCATTGCTGGTGGGTGCAAGTATTCTGGTCAGCTCGCTGTCTTCGCGCCTGGGCATCCCCATTCTGGTCATCATCCTCGCCGTCGGCATGGTCGCCGGTGTCGATGGTGGCGGCATCATCTTCAACAACTACCCGACCGCCTACCTGGTGGGCAACCTGGCATTGGCCGTGATCCTGCTCGACGGTGGCTTGCGCACGCGGGTGGCAAGCTTTCGCGTAGCGCTGTGGCCGGCGCTGTCGCTGGCCACGGTCGGGGTAATGATCACCACCGCCCTCACCGGCCTGGTCGCCGCCTGGCTGTTCAACCTGAGCCTGATCCAGGGCCTGCTGATCGGCGCCATCGTTGGCTCTACCGATGCCGCTGCGGTGTTCTCGCTGCTGGGCGGCAAAGGCCTGAACGAGCGGGTTACCGCCACCCTGGAGATCGAGTCGGGCAGCAACGACCCAATGGCCGTGTTCCTCACGGTCACCCTGATCGACATGATCGCCAGCGGCCAGACCGGCCTGCACTGGAGCCTGCTGGGCCACCTGTTGCGCGAATTCGGCATCGGCGGGCTGCTGGGCCTGGGTGGCGGCTGGCTGATGCTGCAACTGGTAAACCGCATCAACCTGGCCGGTGGCCTGTACCCGATCCTGGTAGTAGCCGGCGGCCTGGTGGTGTTCTCGCTGACCAACGCCCTGCATGGTAGCGGCTTCCTCGCCGTATACCTGTGCGGCCTGGTGCTGGGCAACAAGCCTATCCGCAGCCGCCATGGCATCCTGCACATGCTCGACGGCATGGCATGGCTGGCCCAGATCGGCATGTTCCTGGTGCTGGGGCTGCTGGTCACACCTCACGACCTGCTGCCCATCGCCTTGCCGGCGCTAGGCCTGGCATTGTGGATGATCCTGGTGGCGCGGCCGCTGTCGGTGGTCGCGGCACTGCTGCCGTTCAAGGCCTTCCATGGCCGCGAAAAAGGCTTTATCTCCTGGGTAGGCCTGCGCGGCGCGGTGCCGATCATTCTGGCGGTGTTCCCGCTGATGGCCGGCCTGCCAGACGCTCAGCTGTTCTTCAACCTGGCGTTCTTCATCGTGCTGGTATCACTGCTGGTGCAAGGCACCAGCCTGCCGTGGGTGGCCAAACTGCTAAAAGTGACCGTACCGCCAGACCCGGCGCCAATCTCCCGCTCTGCCCTGGAAGTGCACATCACCAGCGAGTGGGAAATGTTCGTCTACCGCCTGGGCGCCGAAAAATGGTGCATCGGGGCCGCCCTGCGCGAGCTGAAAATGCCCGAAGGCACGCGGATTGCCGCGCTGTTCCGGGGCGAACAACTGCTGCACCCCTCAGGCAGTACCGTGCTGCAAGTTGACGACATGCTCTGCGTGATCGGTCATGAGCACAACCTGCCTGCCCTGGGCAAGTTGTTCAGCCAAGCGCCACAACGCGGCCTGGACCTGCGTTTCTTTGGCGACTTCGTGCTCGAAGGCGATGCCGAACTGGGAGCCGTTGCAGCGCTTTACGGCCTGAAACTCGATGGCCTGGACGCGAAAATGCCGTTGGCGCAGTTCATCCGACAGAAGGTCGGAGGCGCTCCAGTAGTAGGTGACCAGGTCGATTGGCATGGCACGATCTGGACCGTGGCGACCATGGACGGGAACAAGATTCAGAAAGTAGGCGTCAGATTCCCCGAAGGAACGCGACCCGGACCAGGATTGTTCCTCTAAACTTCGTTTCTGCCGGATCCACAAGTAGTCTGCCTATGTCCCTGCGCGCGTACCTTCGCACAGCCCTGCTC
Organism: Pseudomonas sp. XP2; assembly: GCF_053557975.1. NCBI lineage: Bacteria > Pseudomonadati > Pseudomonadota > Gammaproteobacteria > Pseudomonadales > Pseudomonadaceae > Pseudomonas > Pseudomonas sp. XP2. Next base: position 87,621 of record NZ_JBNRIK010000001.1, on the reverse strand, counting down.
GGGCTGTGCCTGTCCCTTTCCTTTGCCGCCACCGCGGCAGAAGCCCCGACCACCTCCAGCATCCAGAATAGCCTCGACAAGATCGCCGAGCGCAAACTGCCCGAGGCTGACCAGAAGGCACTGCAGCAAGTGCTCGAGCAAACGCTGAGCCTGCTTGCCAGCAAGGAAGACAACGAAAAGAAGCTCGCCGCGCTCAAGCAGCAGTTGACCAGTGCGCCCAAGGAAACCAGTGACAGCCAGAAGGAGCTCGCCAGGCTCAAGCAAAGCAAGGCGCAGCCCGTCGCTCAACGGTACGCCGCACTCACCGTGCCGCAGCTCGAGCAAATGCTCAGCGAACGCAACACCCAGCAGGGCGAGCTGCAGAAGGCGCTGTCCGAAGCCAACAGCCTGATCATCAATTCGCAAACCCGCCCGGAACGCGCCCAGGCCGAAATCAGCAACAGCCAGGCCCGCGCCCAGCAGATCAACACCATCCTTAAAACCGGCAAGGACGGCGGCAAATCGATCAACGCCGACCAGCGCAACCAGCTCAACGCCGAACTTGCCTCGCTCAACGCGCTGACCCTGTTGCGCCGCCAGGAACTGGCCGGCAACACCCTGCTGCAAGATCTCGGCAATGCTCGTCATGATTTGCTGATCGAGCGCGCCGCGCGCCTGGAGCAGGAAATCCAGGACCTGCAGACCCTGATCAACGAAAAGCGCCTGGCCCAGTCCCAGGAAGCGGTTACCCAACAGTCGATCGAGGCCCAGAAGGCCGGTGGCAGCAGCCTGCTGGCGACCGAAAGCGCGATCAACCTCAAGCTCTCCGACTACCTGCTGAAAAGCACCGACCGCCTCAACGAGCTGACCCAGCAGAACCTGCGCACCAAGCAGCAGCTGGACAGCCTGACCCAGGCCGACCAGGCGCTGGACGAGCAGATCAACGTGCTCAAGGGCAGCTTGCTGCTGTCAAAGATCCTCTACAAGCAGAAGCAGACCCTGCCGCACCTGAAAGTCGACCGCGACCTGGCCGACCAGATCGCCGACACCCGGCTGTACCAGTTCGAGGTCAACCAGCAACGCGAGCAGATGAGCAACCCGGTCACCTACGTCGACAAGCTGCTGGCCGCCCAACCGCAGGAAGACGTGACTCCCCAGCTGCGCAAGGCGTTGCTGGAAGTGGCGATCACCCGCAGTGACCTGCTGGAGCGGCTGAACCGCGAACTGTCGGCGCTGCTCAACGAATCGATCACCCTGCAGCTCAACCAGAAGCAGCTGCTGGGCACCGCGCAGAACCTGCGCACCACCCTGGACGAGCAGATGTTCTGGATCCCCAGCAACAAGCCGCTGGACTGGGACTGGCTGAGCTATGTACCCGAGCGCCTGGCCGACCAGGTCGCCAACCTGCCGTGGGGCTCGGGCCTGAAAGAGCTGGCCGACGGCCTGAGCCAGCGTCCGCTGCTGTTCTTGCCACTGTTGCTGGTCATCGGCGCGCTGTTGTGGCGGCGCAAGTACCTGTACCAACGGCTAGGCAAGGTGCACCAGGACATCGGCCACTTCCGCCGTGACAGCCAATGGCACACGCCCCAGGCGATCCTTATCAACATCCTCCTGGCGATGCCGGTCAGCCTTGGCCTGGCGCTGTGCAGCTACGCCTTGCAGATCGACGCCCGCGGGCAAAACGCCAACCTGGGCGCCGCACTCTGGCAGCTGGCCCAGGCCTGGCTGGTGTTCTACACCGCCTACCGCATCCTCGCCCCCGGTGGCGTGGCAGAAATTCACTTCCGCTGGCACAAACCGCAGGTCGAGTTCCTGCGTGGCTGGGTGCGGCGCCTGGGCACCGTGGTGCTGGCACTGGTCGGTGTGGTGGCGGTGGCCGAACACCAGCCTTCGGCGTTGGCCGACGACGTGCTGGGTATCGGCGTGGTGCTGACCTGCTACGCACTGATGGCCTGGCTGCTCAGCCGCCTGCTGCTCAGCAGCCCCGCGCACCGCAATACCTCTCTGTTCCGCAAGGCCGTGGGCGTCGCGTTCACCGCCCTGCCCATCGCCCTGTTCGTCGCTGTGTGCTTCGGCTACTACTACACCGCGCTTAAACTCACCGACCGGCTGATCTACACCCTGTACCTGCTAATGTTCTGGCTGGTGATCGAAGCGGCATTCGTGCGCGGCCTGTCAGTGGCGGCACGGCGCCTGGCTTACCAACGCGCGCTCAGCAAACGGGCTGCGGCCAAGGAAGGGCTGGATGGCGAAGTCATTACCGAAGAGCCGACGCTGGACATCGAGCAGGTCAACCAGCAATCGCTGCGCCTGATCCGCCTGGCCCTGCTCGGCGGCTTCATCGCCGGCCTGTACTGGGTGTGGGCAGACCTGATCTCAGTGTTCGCCTACCTCAACAACTTCGTCCTGTACGAATACACCAGCGGCACCGGCACGGCCGCCAGTATGGTGCCGATCAGCCTCGGCGACCTGCTGGGTGCGCTGGTGATCGTCGGCATCACCTTCGCCCTGGCGGGCAACTTGCCAGGCCTGCTCGAGGTGCTGGTGCTTTCACGCCTGAACCTGGCCCAAGGCAGTGCCTATGCCACCACCACCTTGCTGTCGTACACCATTGTCGGCATCGGTATCGTCAGCACCCTGTCGACCCTGGGGGTGAGCTGGGACAAGCTGCAATGGCTGGTGGCCGCGTTGTCGGTGGGCCTGGGCTTCGGCATGCAGGAAATTTTCGCCAACTTCATTTCCGGCATCATGATTCTGTTCGAGCGCCCGGTACGGATCGGCGACACCATCACCATCGGCAACCTGTCGGGCACGGTGAGCAAGATACGCATCCGCGCCACCACCATCACCGATTTCGACCGCAAGGACATCATCGTCCCCAACAAGACCTTCATCACCGGCCAGCTGATCAACTGGTCGCTGACCGACACGGTCACCCGAGTGACGCTGAAGCTGGGCATCGACTACGGCTCCGACCTGGACCTGGTACGCGACCTGCTGCTCAAGGGCGCACACGAAAACCCGCGCGTGCTCAAGGACCCGGAGCCGATCGTGTACTTCCTCAACTTCGGTGAAAGCTCGCTGGACCACGAGTTGCGCATGCACGTGCGCGACCTGGGCGACCGCAACCCGACGCTGGACGAGATCAACCGCTACATCAACCGCGAGTTCAAGGCCCACAACATCAAGATCTCGGTACGCCAGGTGGAGGTGTTCCTGATGGACCAGAAGGGCGGCAAGCAGCAGTTGATTCCGCTGGAGCAACCTAAACCGGATGGCACTGCACCGGCCTGAGTGGGCTCGAATGCTTTATTCTGTGCTGAATCTCAGGAGCAGCCCGTGAAAGCCCTCGACCAACTCACCTTCGACAACCGCTTCGCCCGCCTGGGCGATGCGTTCTCCACCCAGGTGCTGCCCGAGCCCATTGCAGACCCGCGCCTGGTGGTAGCCAGCGAGTCGGCCATGGCCTTGCTCGAGCTCGACCCCGCGCAAGCCGACCTGCCAGTGTTCGCCGAGCTGTTCAGCGGCCATAAGTTGTGGGAAGAAGCCGACCCACGGGCGATGGTCTATTCCGGGCACCAGTTCGGCTCGTACAACCCACGCCTGGGCGATGGCCGCGGCCTGCTGCTGGCCGAAGTCCTCAACGACAAAGGCGAGCACTGGGACCTGCACCTCAAGGGCGCCGGCCAGACCCCGTATTCACGCATGGGCGACGGCCGCGCCGTGCTGCGCTCGTCGATCCGCGAATTCCTTGCTTCCGAAGCCCTGCACGCCCTCGACATCCCCAGCAGCCGGGCGCTGTGCGTGATCGGCTCCAGCACCGTGGTGTGGCGCGAAACCCGTGAAAGCGCCGCCATGCTCACCCGCCTGGCGCAGAGCCATGTACGTTTCGGCCATTTCGAGTATTTCTACTACACCAAGCAGCCCGAACAGCAGCGTGTGCTGATCGACCATGTGCTGGAGCAGCACTACCCCGAATGCCGTGACGCCGAACAACCGTACCTGGCCATGTTCCGTACCATCGTCGAGCGCAACGCCGAACTGATCGCCCGCTGGCAGGCCTATGGCTTCTGCCACGGGGTGATGAACACCGACAACATGTCGATCCTGGGCATCACCTTCGACTTCGGCCCGTACGCCTTCCTCGACGACTTCGACGCCAACTTCGTCTGCAACCACTCCGACGACCGTGGCCGCTACAGCTACGCCAACCAGGTGCCCATCGCCCACTGGAACCTCAGCGCGCTGGCTCAGGCCCTGACCACTGTCATCGAGGTTGAGCCACTGAAGGAAGCATTGGGGCTGTTCCTGCCGCTGTACCAGGCGCATTACCTGGACCTGATGCGCCGGCGCCTGGGCCTGACCACTGCCGAAGACGACGATATGGCACTGGTCGAGCGCCTGCTGCAGTGCATGCAGCGTGGTGGCGTGGACTACAGCCTGTTCTTCCGCAAGCTGGGTGAACAGCCTGCGGCACAGGCGCTGAAGGTGGTGCGCGACGACTTTATCGACCTGGCCGGCTTCGATGCCTGGGGTGCAGACTACCTGGCCCGCTGTGAACGCGAACCCGGCAATACCGAAGGCCGCCGTGAACGGATGCATGCGGTGAACCCGCTGTATGTGCTGCGCAACTACCTGGCGCAAAAGGCCATCGAAGCGGCTGAGGCGGGGGATTACAGTGAAGTACGGCAATTGCACCAGGTACTGACCCGCCCCTTCGAGGAACAGCCCGGGATGCAGGCCTACGCCCAGCGGCCGCCGGAATGGGGCAAGCACCTGGAAATCAGCTGCTCTTCCTGATTGATGATTGCTCTACCGG
>NZ_JBNRIK010000001.1:7815-82710 GCF_053557975.1 Pseudomonas sp. XP2 | reverse complement strand
CCGGCGATAGGGCCCGAACAAACAACACAAGGAATTGATATGTCCGACCCACTGGTAATCCCCTGTCCCCACTGCAACGGCCTCAACCGCCTGCCCGCCGAGCGCCTGGGCGACGCGCCGAAATGCGGCCGCTGCAAACAGGAGGTGCTGTTGAGCACCCCCTTCGAGCTCACCGAAGCCAGCTACGCCAGCCAGATCAAAGGCGACCTGCCGCTGCTGGTCGACATCTGGGCCGACTGGTGCGGCCCCTGCAAATCCTTCGCTCCCACCTTCGAACAAGCCGCCCGCCAACTGGCCGGCCGCTGCCGCCTGGCCAAGCTCGACAGCGAAGCCAACCGCAACCTGGCCGGGCAACTGGGCATCCGCTCGATCCCCAGCCTGCTGCTGTTCAAGAACGGCCGCGAAGTCAGCCGCCAGGCCGGAGCATTTCCACTCCAGTCGTTGCTGGAGTGGGTGCGTAGCCAAGGGGTTTAGGTGTGTTTTCTGGTGCATGCCGTTAGCAGGATGGCGCCTGCGAGATCGAGCGCCGCCCGCGCGGCGCTTCGCGGGACAAGCCCGCTCCCACATTTGTTTCTGGCCAATTACTCCTGTGCCATAGGCGCGCGCACCCTTGGTATATGGCGAAAGATGGGTGAAGGGTAGCTGCGTAACCTTTGATATCGAATGGAACAAACAAGCCGGACAGCGGTGAACTCACAGGAGGGACTGGCCCAAAACAAATGTGGGAGCGGGCTTGTCCCGCGAAGCGCCGCGCGGGCGGCGCTCGATGTCACAGGCGCCGAAAATGCTGCGCCAGGCACCTGGCAGCCTTGATACCTACCAGACGTCTAACCTCTCTCCTCCAGCAGATCATGCAACTCGACAAACTGCTGGGTCAGCTTGTGCTTGGGCTCCAGGTGAATCAGCGGCAGGCTGGCGTGGTGCGATTCGCGCATCTTCACCGAGCTGCCCAGGTACACCGGTAGCACCGGCAGGCCTTCTTCCAGCAGCTCGTCGAGCATCTGCTGCGGCAGGCTGGCACGGGACTGGAACTGGTTGACCACGATGCCTTCGACCATCAAGTCTTCGTTGTGGTCTTCCTTGAGGTCTTCGATCTCCGCCAGCAGGCCATACAGGGCCTGGCGCGAAAAGCTGTCACAGTCGAAGGGAATCAGCACGCGATCTGCGGCGATCAACGCAGAAACGGCATAGAAGTTCAGCGCTGGCGGGGTATCGATGTAGATACGCTCGTAGTCCTCGTCCAGCTCGTCGAGCAACTTTCGCAGCTTGTTGATCTTGTGCTTGGCCTCAAGCTTGGGCTGCAGGTCGGCCAACTCGGCAGTGGCAGTGACCACGTGCAGGTTGTCGAACGGCGTTTCGTAGATATCGACTTTGTTCTTCTTGCTGAACGGCCCGCTGGACAGGCTTTGCTTGAAGAAGTCGGCAATACCCATCGGGATATCCTCGCCGGTCAGGCCGGTGAGGTACTGGGTCGAGTTCGCCTGGGCATCCAGGTCGATCAAAAGGGTCCGGTAGCCTTCATTGGCACTGACCGCCGCCAGGTTGCAGGCGATGCTCGACTTGCCCACCCCACCTTTCTGATTGAACACCACGCGACGCATGATTGACCTCCGTGTTTCAACGAATGCCCGAGTATGTGGCGGCACTGCGGCAATGGCCAGCGCCATTTGGCCAACATTAGCCCTGGCCGACCACCTGCCCGGTCAACAGCTCGGCAAACGCCTTGGCCATTACCGAATTGCCCCGCTCGCGCTGCACTAGCCACACCGCCGACATCGCCCCTTCATCCAGCAGCGTGCGGTACACCACCCCTTCGATGCGCATACGCTGGAACGACGCTGGCAACACCGATACCCCCAACCCCGCCGAGACCAGGCCGATGATGGTCATTGCCTCCCCAGCCTCCTGGGCAAAGTGCGGGCTGAAGCCCGCCTGCCGCGCCAGGCTGAGCAACTGTGCATGCAGGCCGCTGCCATAACTGCGCGGGAAGAACACAAACGGCTCATGGGCCAGCGCCGCCATGTGCACCCCTTGTTCCGTGCCTTCAGCCAGCGGATGCGATGCGTTGATCACCGCCACCAGCGGCTCGCGGAACAATTCGGTGGCCAGCAAGCCTTCCGGCAAAGGCATCGGCCGCATCAGCCCTACTTCGATGGACTCGTCGAACACTGCTTCGGCGATATCACGGCTGCTCATTTCTTTTAAGTTCAGGTGCACAGCCGGGAAGCGCTGGCGAAAGGCATGGATGGCCTTGGGGATCTTCGAGGTGAATGGCGCAGACGAGGTAAAGCCAATCTTCATTTCGCCCAATTCACCCAACTGCGCCCGCCGCGCCACATCTGCGGCCTTCTCCACTTGCGCCAGCACCTGCCGCGCTTCCTCAAGGAACAGTCGCCCCGCCTCGCTCAGCTCGACCCGACGGTTGGTACGCTCGAACAGCCGCGCTCCCAGTTCCTGCTCCAGGGCCTGGATCTGCTGGCTCAGGGGCGGCTGGGAAATGCCCAGTTGCTGGGCGGCGCGGCCAAAGTGCAGCTCTTCAGCCACAGCAATGAAGTAGCGCAGGTGACGCAGTTCCATGACCAGCTCCTAATGAGTCGAAAAACGTCTTAAATAGGTCGAACAATATATTGGATCTAATCATTAGCCAGCTATATGCTTTTTTCATTGCGCCAGAGGTACCCGCCCGTGAAAACTGCTGTAGCTCCCCTTCCTGCCGAACCAGAGCCTGCCTCCCTGAACGAAATGTGGATTGAAAAAGGCACCCCCGCCTTCATGAAGACCGTGCTGGCACTGTTCAGCGGCGGCTTCGCCACCTTTGCCCTGCTGTACTGCGTGCAGCCGATGATGCCGCTATTGTCGAAAGAATTTGCCATCAACGCGGCGCAGAGCAGCCTGGTGCTGTCGGTTTCCACCGCCATGCTGGCGTTCGGCCTGCTGATCACCGGCCCCATCTCTGACCGCATCGGGCGCAAGCCGGTGATGGTCTTTGCCCTGGTTTGCGCCGCCCTCTCCACCCTGGCCAGCGCGGTAATGCCAAGCTGGGAACTGGTACTGGCCACCCGCGCCCTGGTTGGCCTGTCCCTGAGCGGTTTGGCCGCTGTGGCCATGACCTACCTGAGCGAAGAGATCCACCCACAGCACATCGGCCTGGCCATGGGCCTGTACATCGGCGGCAACGCGATTGGCGGCATGAGCGGGCGGCTGATTACCGGCGTGCTGATCGACTTCGTCAGCTGGCACACGGCCATGCTGACCATCGGTGGCCTGGCCCTGGTCGCCGCACTGGTGTTCTGGAAGGTGCTGCCCGAATCGCGCAACTTCCGCCCGCAGATGATGAGCCCGCGCAGCCTGCTGGACGGTTTTGTCATGCACTTCAAAGATGCCGGGCTGCCTTGGCTGTTCCTGGAAGCCTTCCTGCTGATGGGGGCTTTCGTCACCCTGTTCAACTACATCGGCTACCGCTTGCTGGCCGAGCCCTACCACATGAACCAGGCGCTGGTCGGTTTGCTGTCGGTAGTGTACCTGTCCGGGATCTACAGCTCGGCGCAAGTCGGTGCCCTGGCAGACAAGCTAGGCCGGCGCAAAGTGTTCTGGGCCAGTATCGTGGTGATGGCCGGTGGCTTGCTGATGACCCTGGCCAGCCCGCTGGCGATGGTGATCGTGGGCATGCTGGTGTTCACTTTCGGCTTTTTTGGCGCACACTCGGTGGCCAGCAGCTGGATTGGCCGCAGGGCGCTCAAAGCCAAGGGGCAGGCATCGTCGCTGTACCTGTTCAGCTATTACGCAGGGTCCAGCGTGGCCGGTACGGCGGGCGGGGTGTTCTGGCACCAGTGGGGCTGGAACGGCATCGGGCTGTTCATTGGCAGCTTGCTGGCGGTTGCGTTGCTGGTGGCGTTGCACCTGAGCAAGTTACCGCCCAAATCGGTGTGAAACATTCGCGGGCACGCCCGCTCCCACAGGGTTTTGTGCAATCCCTGTGGGAGCGGGCGTGCCCGCGAAGAGGCCATCAGGTCAGTTGATGATCTCGACGATATCCACATCCACTTCCCGGCTCATCAGGTGCTTCTCCACCTCACCGGTCAGCTTCACCTTGGTCTTGTCGTTGAACGGCGTCGGCGGCAGGTCCTCATCGTCGATTTCAACAGTGATGGTGCCGGTGTTGTCCTTGAACTCGTACTTGTCGTCGTTGTTGATCTTCTTGGTCACATGCCCCTGCAGCACCACGGGCGTGTCATCGGCAGCGTCGTTGGCAGCTGCCACGGTGGTGACCGACTGGGCGCCGGGGCCGGTATAGCTGGCGGCCAGTGCAGCAGTGCTGAACAGCGGGGCAAAGATAAGGGCGAGATAACGTGCTTTCATGAGGATCGGGTCCTGTTTAGGTTTCGATGGGACCAGATTAGCGACGTTCGCTGAATCCAAACTTAATGCAACAAAAAGCCCGGCACAGGGCCGGGCTTTGCTTTCAGCGCTCAGGTCACTGATGGTACTGCGCCGAAAGCTCGTGCACGGCATTGATGAACACGCCCGCATGCTCCGGGTCGACTTCCGGGGTAATGCCATGGCCAAGGTTGAACACGTGGCCGGTGCCGTGACCATAGCTGGCCAGAATGCGCGCCACTTCCTGGCGGATGGCCTCAGGCTTGGCGTACAGCACGGTCGGGTCCATGTTGCCTTGCAGCGCCACCTTGTCACCCACACGGCGGCGGGCATCGCCGATCTCGCAGGTCCAGTCCAGGCCCAGTGCGTCGGCGCCGGCTTCGGCAATGCTTTCCAGCCACAAGCCACCGTTCTTGGTGAACAGGATCACCGGCACCTTGCGCCCTTCGTGCTCGCGGATCAGCCCGCTGACGATCTTGCGCATGTAGGCCAGGGAGAACTCCTGGTAGGCCGCCGCCGACAGGTTACCGCCCCACGTGTCGAAGATCTGCACAGCCTGGGCACCGGCCAGGATCTGGCCGTTCAGGTAGCTGGTGACCGACTGGGCCAGTTTGTCCAGCAGCAGGTGCAGGGCTTGCGGGTTGTCGTAGGCCATGGCCTTGGTCTTGCGGAAGTCCTTCGACGAGCCGCCTTCGACCATGTAGGTGGCCAAGGTCCACGGGCTGCCGGAGAAGCCGATCAAGGGCACACGGCCATTGAGCTCACGGCGAATGGTGCTGACCGCGTCCATCACATAGCCCAGGTCTTTCTGCGGATCGGGGATCGGCAGCGCTTCGATGTCGGCCGGGGTGCTGATGACCTTCTTGAAACGCGGGCCTTCGCCGGTTTCGAAGTACAGGCCCAGGCCCATGGCGTCAGGGATGGTGAGGATGTCCGAGAACAGGATCGCCGCGTCCAGCGGGTAGCGGTCCAGCGGCTGCAGGGTAACTTCGCAGGCAAACTGCGGGTTCATGCACAGGCTCATGAAGTCGCCGGCCTTGGCGCGGCTGGCGCGGTACTCCGGCAGGTAGCGGCCGGCCTGGCGCATCATCCACACCGGGGTGACGTCTACGGGTTGCTTGAGCAGCGCACGCAGGAAACGATCGTTCTTCAGGGCAGTCATGTCGGCATCCGGAAAAATAGTGCGGGCATTTTCTCAGACGCCAGCGCAAAAGGCACGGCCATGGCCATGCGTTTTGTCTATTGGATGCTATAGATCAAGCGTTTTTGTATACAAAAGCTTCGCGGGCATGCCCGCACCCACAGGTTCTGCGCTTAACCCTGTGAGAGCGGGCATGCCCGCGAATAGGTCGAAAATCAGACTTCGAGGTAGTCCAGGATACCTTCCGCAGCCGTACGCCCTTCGAAGATCGCCGTCACCACCAGGTCCGAACCACGCACCATGTCGCCACCGGCGAACACTTTCGGGTTGCTGGTCTGGTGCTTGAACTTGCCTTTCTCCGGGGCTACTACACGGCCCTGGCTGTCCAGCTGGATACCATGCTGCTCGAACCACGGCGCCGGGCTTGGACGGAAGCCGAAGGCGATCACCACGGCATCGGCTGGCAGGATCTCCTCGGAGCCCGGGATCGGCTCAGGGCTGCGGCGGCCACGGGCATCCGGCTCGCCGAGACGGGTCTCGACCACCTTCACGCCTTCGACCTTGTCCTCGCCGACAATGGCGATAGGCTGGCGGTTGTAAAGGAACTTCACGCCTTCTTCCTTGGCGTTCTTCACCTCTTTGCGCGAACCCGGCATGTTGGCTTCGTCACGGCGATAGGCGCAGGTCACCGCTTTGGCGCCCTGGCGGATCGAGGTGCGGTTGCAGTCCATCGCGGTGTCACCACCGCCCAGTACCACCACCTTCTTGCCTTGCATGTCGACGAAGTCTTCCGGGGACTTCTCGAAGCCCAGGTTGCGGTTGACGTTGGCGATCAGGAAATCCAGTGCGTCATGCACGCCCGGCAGGTCTTCGCCCGGGAAGCCGCCCTTCATGTAGGTGTAGGTACCCATGCCCATGAACACTGCGTCGTACTCGGCGAGCAGCTGTTCCATGGTCACGTCCTTGCCCACCTCGGTATTCAGGCGAAACTCGATGCCCATGCCGGTGAACACTTCGCGGCGGTTGCTGAGCACGGTCTTTTCCAGCTTGAACTCTGGAATGCCGAAGGTCAGCAAGCCACCGATTTCCGGGTTCTTGTCGAACACAACCGGGGTTACGCCAGCGCGCACCAGCACGTCGGCGCAGCCCAGGCCAGCAGGGCCGGCACCGATGATGGCGACGCGCTTGCCGGTTGGTTTGACCTTGGACATGTCCGGGCGCCAGCCCATGGCAAAGGCGGTGTCGGTGATGTACTTCTCCACCGAACCGATGGTCACCGCGCCGAAGCCGTCGTTCAGGGTGCAGGCACCTTCACACAAACGGTCTTGCGGGCACACGCGGCCGCACACTTCCGGCAGGGTGTTGGTCTGGTGCGACAGCTCAGCCGCCGCCAGGATGTTGCCTTCGGACACCAGCTTCAACCAGTTAGGGATGAAGTTGTGCACCGGGCACTTCCATTCGCAATACGGGTTACCGCAGCCCAGGCAGCGGTGCGCCTGGTCTACTGACTGCTGCGGCTTGAACGGTTCGTAGATTTCCACGAACTCCTTCTTGCGCTGGCGCAGCAGCTTTTTCTTAGGGTCCTTGCGGCCCACTTCGATGAACTGGAAGTCGTTGTTCAGACGTTCAGCCATTTTTCAAAACCTCTTTACAGCAGCTGCAAGCTACACGCTGCAAGCCGCAAGACGATCACTTAAGCCGGGCAAACCTCGTACTGCCTTCAGGTGCAGCTTGAGGCTTGCCACTTGCAGCTGTTTTTACTGCGGGTTGGCACGTGTGCTGGACAACAGTTGCTTCAGGTTGGCTGCCTTCGGCTTCACCAGCCAGAAGCGCCGCACGTAGTCGTCCAGGTTCTCCGAGAGCTCACGCCCCCACTCGCTGCCGGTCTCTTCCACATACTCGCCAAGTACCCGCGCCAGGTGGCTGCGGTAGGCTTCCATCGCTTCACCACTGATACGCTGGATTTCCACCAGCTCGTGGTTCAGCTTGTCGACGAAGCTATTGTCCATGTCGAGCACGTAGGCGAAGCCGCCAGTCATGCCAGAACCGAAGTTGTAACCGGTCTTGCCCAGGACGCAGACAAAGCCGCCGGTCATGTACTCACAGCAGTGATCGCCAGTGCCCTCGACAACAGCGTGGGCGCCGGAGTTACGCACAGCGAAGCGCTCGCCCGCAGTGCCCGCGGCAAACAGCTTGCCGCCAGTGGCACCGTACAGGCAGGTGTTGCCGACGATGGCGCTGTGCTGGGTTTCGAACGGGCTGCCGGCTGGCGGCACGATGGTGACCTTGCCACCGGTCATGCCCTTGCCGACGTAGTCGTTTGCATCACCCTGCAGGTGCAGGTTCAAGCCACCGGCGTTCCACACGCCAAAGCTCTGGCCCGCAGTACCCTTGAAGCGGAAGGTGATCGGGTTGGCAGCCATGCCCTGGTTGCCGTACAGCTTGGCGATTTCGCCAGAGATGCGGGCACCGATGGAGCGGTCGCAGTTGCAGATGTCGAGGTTGAACTCGCCACCGGCCTGGTCGCGGATCGCCGGCAGGGCCATGTCCACCATCTTCTCGGCCAGCTCGCCTTTGTCGAACGGCGGGTTCTTGTCGACTTCGCAGAACTGCGGCTTGTCTGCCGGAATGTGCGAGCTGCCCAGCAGCGGCGACAGATCCAGGTACTGCTGGCGCTCGGTATCGCCTGGCAGCATTTCGAGCAGGTCGGTACGGCCGATCAGCTCGCCCAGGCTGCGCACGCCCAGCTTGGCCAGCCACTCACGGGTTTCTTCAGCGACGAAGGTGAAGAAGTTGATCACCATGTCGACGGTGCCGATGTAGTGGTCCTTGCGCAGCTTGTCGTTCTGCGTGGCTACGCCGGTGGCGCAGTTGTTCAGGTGGCAGATGCGCAGGTACTTGCAGCCCAGGGCGATCATTGGCGCGGTACCGAAGCCGAAGCTTTCGGCGCCAAGGATGGCCGCCTTGATCACGTCCAGGCCGGTTTTCAGGCCGCCGTCGGTCTGTACCCGCACCTTGCCGCGCAGGTCGTTGCCACGCAGGGTCTGGTGGGTTTCGGCCAGGCCCAGTTCCCACGGGGCGCCGGCGTACTTGATCGAGGTCAGCGGCGAAGCACCGGTACCACCGTCATAACCGGAGATGGTGATCAGGTCGGCATAGGCCTTGGCCACGCCAGCGGCGATGGTGCCCACGCCGGCTTCTGCCACCAGCTTCACGGACACCAGGGCCTGCGGGTTGACCTGCTTGAGGTCGTAGATCAGCTGGGCCAGGTCTTCGATCGAGTAGATGTCATGGTGCGGCGGCGGCGAGATGAGGGTCACGCCCGGTACCGCATAACGCAGCTTGGCGATCAGGCCGTTGACCTTGCCGCCCGGCAGCTGGCCGCCCTCACCAGGCTTGGCGCCCTGGGCAACCTTGATCTGCAGCACCTCGGCATTGACCAGGTATTCAGGGGTCACACCAAAGCGGCCGGTGGCCACCTGCTTGATCTTCGAACTCTTGATGGTGCCGTAGCGCGACGGGTCTTCACCGCCTTCACCAGAGTTGGAACGCGCGCCCAGGCGGTTCATGGCCTCGGCCAGCGCCTCGTGGGCTTCCGGCGACAGTGCGCCCAGCGAGATACCGGCCGAGTCGAACCGCTTGAGAATGGCCTCCAGCGGTTCGATCTGCTCCAACGCCAGTGGCTGGTCGGCCACCTTCACTTTCAGCAGGTCGCGGATCATCGATACCGGACGCTGGTCGACCAGCGTGGTGTATTCCTTGAACTTGGCATAGTCGCCCTGCTGCACGGCGGCTTGCAGGGTGTTGACCACGTCCGGGTTGTAGGCGTGGTATTCACCACCGTGGACGAACTTCAGCAGGCCACCTTGCTGGATCGGCTTGCGCGCGCTCCAGGCTTCGGCCGCCAGCAGCTTCTGGTCGCTTTCAAGGTCTACGAAGCGCGCCCCCTTGATGCGGCTGGACACGCCCTTGAAGCTCAGGCCGACCACTTCTTCGGCCAGGCCGATGGCTTCGAACAGCTGCGCACCGCGGTATGAGGCGATGGTGGAGATACCCATCTTCGACAGGATCTTCAGCAGGCCCTTGGAGATGCCCTTGCGGTAGTACTTGAACACTTCGTCCAGGTCGCCCAGCACTTCGCCGGTACGAATCAGGTCAGCCAGTACTTCATACGCCAGGTACGGGTAGACGGCCGAGGCACCGAAGCCCAGCAGCACGGCAAAGTGGTGCGGGTCGCGGGCGGTAGCGGTTTCCACCAGGATGTTGCTGTCGCAACGCAGGCCCTGTTCGGTCAGGCGGTGGTGTACCGCGCCAACGGCCAGCGAAGCGTGCACCGGCAGCTTGCCCGGGGCGATGTAGCGGTCGCTCAGCACCAGCTGGGTCTTGCCAGCGCGCACGGCTTCTTCAGCCTGGTCGGCGATGTTGCGAATGGCCGCTTCCAGACCGACGCCCTGTTCATAGTTGAGGTCGATCAGCTGACGGTCGAAACCTTCGCGCTCCAGGTTCATCAGCGAACGCCACTTGGCGGGCGAAATGACCGGGGAGCTGAGGATGACCCGCGAAGCGTGCTCCGGGGACTCCTGGAAGATGTTGCGCTCGGCGCCCAGGCAGATCTCCAGCGACATCACGATGGCTTCGCGCAGCGGGTCGATCGGCGGGTTGGTCACCTGGGCGAACTGCTGGCGGAAGAAGTCGTAAGGCGAACGCACACGCTGCGACAGCACGGCCATCGGCGTGTCGTCACCCATCGAACCAACGGCTTCCTGGCCCTGCTCACCCAATGGGCGCAGTACCTGGTCACGCTCTTCGAAGGTGACCTGGAACATCTTCATGTATTGCTTGAGCTGGTCAGCGTCGTAGCTGGCCGCGCCCTGGTCGTCGGTCAGCGTCGCCTGGATACGGGTGGCGTGCTGACGCAGCCAGCGCTTGTACGGGTGGCGCGACTTCAGGCGGTTGTCGATGGCGTCCGTGTCGAGGATCTGGCCGGTTTCGGTGTCCACCGCCAGGATCTGGCCCGGGCCGACACGGCCCTTGGCCAACACTTCCTCAGGCTGGTAACCCCACACGCCAATTTCCGAGGCGATGGTGATGTAGCCGTTGGTGGTGGTCACCCAGCGCGCCGGGCGCAGGCCGTTGCGGTCCAGCAGGCACACCGCGTGGCGGCCTTCGGTCATGACGATACCGGCCGGGCCATCCCACGGCTCCATGTGCATGGAGTTGTATTCGTAGAAGGCACGCAGGTCGGCGTCCATGGTCTCGACGTTCTGCCAGGCTGGCGGTACCAGCATGCGCACGCCGCGGAACAGGTCGATGCCACCGGTCACCATCAGTTCCAGCATGTTGTCCATGCTCGACGAGTCGGAACCGACACGGTTGACCAGCGGACCGAGCTCTTCGAGGTCGGGGATCTGGTCATTGGCGAACTTGGTGCGACGGGCCATGGCCCAGTTGCGGTTGCCGGTGATGGTGTTGATCTCGCCGTTGTGGGCGAGGAAGCGGAACGGCTGCGCCAGCGGCCATTTCGGCAGGGTGTTGGTGGAGAAGCGCTGGTGGAACACGCAGATCGCGGTTTGCAGGCGCTCGTCACCCAGGTCTGGATAAAACGCCGCGAGATCGCGCGGCATCATCAGGCCTTTGTAGATGATGGTCTTGTGCGAGAAGCTGCAGATGTAGTGGTCGCTGTCGTGGGCGTTAGCCACCGACGAACGGCGACGGGCACTGAACAGCTTGATGGCGAATTCCTGGTCACTCAGGCCTTCGCCACCGATGAACACCTGTTCGATCTGCGGCAGGCGCTCCAGGGCCAGGCGGCCGAGTACGCTGGTGTCGATCGGTACCTTGCGCCAGCCGACCAGTTTCAGGCCAGCGGCGAGGATCTCGCGGTCCATGTTGGCGCGGGCCGCTTCGGCTTTGACCGGGTCCTGGTTGAAGAACACCATGCCGACGGCGTACTGCTTGGGCAGCTCGACGGCGAAGTGTTCCTGGGCCACGGCTCGCAGGAATTGATCGGGCTTCTGCATGAGCAGACCGCAACCGTCACCGGTCTTGCCGTCGGCGTTGATACCGCCACGGTGGGTCATGCAGGTCAGCGCCTGCATGGCGGTTTGCAGAAGGTGGTGGCTCGGTTCGCCCGTCATATGGGCGATCAGGCCAAAACCACAGTTGTCCTTGAATTCTTCGGGATGGTACAGACCTGTTTTCATAGACACATTCTCACCAGGTTCACCTCTCAACGGAGGTAAATCTCTTTTTTAACAACCACTTACCATCCACGCCGATCAAACGCCAGCTTTTTTGCGGTGGCCATGGAAAACCATTGTTGCACAGCGACAGCGACGCCCACAAATTTTCATGTCTCACCATTGAAAATTTATGTCGCAATTTTGAATGTTTTTGCGCCATGCGCCGTGATAGCGGCTTGGCGTGAGTCTGAAGCGTTTCAGCCATGACTGCAACTAGGGGCTTGTGGCCGGCAGTCTGGGACAGAAAAGCCTGCCGCGTTGAAACGCAGCAGGCTATTCGAAAGTCAGTAATCGCTCAGCAACTGGGCGGCGGGGTGATGCCGCCCGGAAGGTATCAGCGGGCCGTGGCCAGCTCTTGTTGGACGCTGCCGACGGTACGTGGCCAAGGTTTACCAGCCTGGACCTTCTCTGGCAAGTTCTTGATTGCCGCAACCGCTGCATCACGGTTGGCGAAGCTGCCGTAGGTGACTACGTACAGCGGCTTGCCCTGCAGGTTTTTCTTGAAGTAGCGATAGTCGCCACCCTGGCTCTTGACGAACGCCTGGGCCGAGGCCTCGGAGCTGGTGCCCAGGATCTGCACCACGTAATTGCCCGGCTTCTGCCCGGCGTACCAGCCGCTGTTGCCGCTGCCAGTGGCGGCAGGTTTCTCGGCAGGCTTGGCGGCCGGCTTGGCCACGGCGACCTGGGTAGGCGCAGGCGTAGGCTTGGCAGGTGCAACCGGCTTCGCAGGCTGGGTTGCGACAGGCTTGGGCGCAGGTGCAACCGGCTGGACCGGCGCAGTAGCCACAGGCTGTGCAGGCACAGGTGCCGGGCCAGCCGGCACGCCTTGCGGCGGCGCAATGGTGGTCACGGTTGGCGGCGGGTTGCCAGGCTGCAGGGCAGTGTCACCCGCCGGGCTGCCTTCTTCACCCTCCCCCATGCCCGCGGCCTGGGCCAGCGGCTCGCGCATTACAGGCTGGGACTGGCCAACCAGCGGCAGCGGCATCGGCTGGGAAGACCCGGAAAACTCGATATTGGCACCCTGCTTGCCGTCGCCAAGCGGCAACTGGGCCTGGGCGGCCGGCGCCTCAGCGGGTGGCTTGTCGCCTTTCTTGGGCATCAACACAGCGGCCGCGACAGCGACCACGACCACAGCGGACAGCGCGAGCACATGTTTTTTAGGCATCTTGAACCCCATGGATGGTCGCTTGACCGTCGAACGGCTGGCGATCATGGCTTCGATCAAAGTGTCACGGGCGACCTGGTTGATGTTGCCAGGCCAGCCGTCGGAGTGTTCATGGATATCGACGATCTGTTCACGGCTGAACACCTCGATGCCCCGGCCAGCCCCTTCCAGGCGCTGCTCCAGGTACTCGCGGGTTTCTTCTTCACTGTAGGGGGCAAGCTCGATGATGTGGAAGCGTTCTTCCTCGACATTGAGCTCGTCCAGCCCGGCAATCAGTGAAGGCTCACCGAACAGGAACACGTGCGGGCGCCCTTCCGGTACCCCCGCCGCCAACTCCAGCAACGCTTGGAGTGCCGACTCGTCGAGTTGTTCCGCATCGTCCACCAGCAAATACACTTCCTGCCCGGTCAGTGCCAGTTGCACCACCTTGGACAGGATCGCCTGCACTTCGGGCTGGGCCACACCCAGGTCTTGAGCGACCTGGGCAAGCATGCTGGAAGCATCGCTGGCACTGCGGGCAGACACCACCACACTCTGCACAGCCTGCTTGTTGGTGCTGGCCACCAGGGCCTGGCGCAGCAGCGACTTGCCGCTGCCCAGCGGGCCGCTGACCACCAGCATCAGCTGGCTGTAGCGCGCCAGGTGGTGCAGCTGGCCAAGCACGGGCTTGCGCTGCGCCGGGAAGAACTTGAAGCCGGGCACACGGGGCGCGAACGGATCGTGGCTCAACTGGTAATGGTCGAGAAAGGCCTCATCGGCATGCAAACTGGTCATTGCGCTGTCACAACCTCAAAGCTGGGCCACGATCGCGCGGTAATCCGCCGACAGCGTGGCCTGAAGAATCTCTTTCGGATAGTCGTCGGTCACAACGGCCTCGCCCATCTGGCGCAACAGCACCAGACGCAAGCGTCCGTCGATCACTTTCTTGTCGACCGCCATGTGCTCCATGAAATGCGCCGGGGTCATTTCCTGTGGTGGCACCACCGGCAAACCTGCGTCCTGCAACAGGCGGATCCCGCGATCACGCTCGGCCTGGTCGATCCAGCCAAGGCGCATGGACATTTCCAGGGCCATCACCGTGCCCGCCGCCACGGCTTCGCCGTGCAGCCAGACGCCGTAGCCCATATGGGTCTCGATGGCATGCCCGAAGGTATGCCCCAGGTTCAGCGTGGCCCGCACGCCGGACTCACGCTCATCGGCACCCACCACTGCGGCCTTGGCCGCGCACGAGCGGCGGATGGCTTCGGTCAGGGCTGCCGAGTCGAGGGCGCGCAGGGCTTGCATATTATCTTCGAGCCAGGCGAGAAACGGCTTGTCGCAGATCAGACCGTACTTGATCACTTCCGCCAGGCCGGCCGACAGTTCGCGCGCTGGCAGGGTTTTAAGGCTGGTTGTATCGATCAGCACCGCATTGGGCTGATAGAAGGCACCGACCATGTTCTTGCCCAACGGGTGGTTGATACCGGTCTTGCCGCCCACCGAAGAGTCAACCTGGGAAAGCAGGGTGGTCGGCACCTGGATGAAGTCGACACCGCGCTGGTAGCAGGCGGCAGCGAAGCCGGCCATGTCACCGATCACGCCGCCGCCCAGGGCAACCACGGTTGTGCGACGATCATGGCGAGCTGTCAGCAGGCCATCGAAGATCAGTTGCAGGGTTTCCCAGTTCTTGTGGGCTTCGCCATCGGGCAATATCACCGGCAGCACCGAGTAGGCGCCAAGGGTGTTGCTCAGGCGTTCGAGATACAGGGGTGCGACGGTCTCGTTGGAAACGATGGCGACTTGCCGGCCGGCAATGTGCGGCGCCAGCAGCTCGGGCTGGCCCAGCAGGCCTTCGCCAATGTAGATCGGGTAGCTGCGCTCGCCCAGGTCGACCTTAAGTGTCTGCATGTATCCCCACAATGTACTTGGGCGCGGCGCCGTTCGGGCAACCACGCGCTAACGTTGAACCTCGCCTCGGCGCTGGTGGCCGAGAATAGACCCGGGCTAACGGGGCGGCAACTGCTGCAAGCGCTCGAGAATATCGATCACCACCATGCGGGGCGGCCGCTCGTCGGTTTCCACCACCACGTCGGCGATCTCGCGGTAGAGCGGGTCGCGGGCTTCCAGCAGGGCGCGCAGGGTGGCCTCGGGGTTGGCGGTGCGCAGGAGCGGGCGATTGCGATCACGCGCGGTACGGCCAACCTGCTGCTCCACCGAAGCATGCAGGTAGATAACCCGACCACCCCGGCGCAATGCCTGGCGGTTGGCTTCGCGCATCACCGCGCCACCGCCGGTCGCCAGAACCACGCCGTCGAGTGCGCACAGTTCGGCGATCATCGCCTGCTCGCGCTCACGGAAACCTGGCTCGCCTTCCTTGTCGAAAATCCACGGGATGTTGGCGCCGCATCGCAGTTCGATTTCCTTGTCGGAATCCTTGAACAGCAGGCGCAGCTCTTTGGCCAATAGGCGTCCAATGGTGCTTTTACCAGCGCCCATGGGTCCCACAAGTATCAAATTTCGCACAGAATCAACGACTCACAGCAATCGCCTGGTCACTCATGATACGCGGAGTCAGGAAGACCAGCAGCTCGGATTTTTTCTCTTGTAATACATCGCGTCGAAACAGCCGCCCAACATACGGCAGATCGCCAAAAAATGGCACCTTGTCGACCACATTGTTTTGCGAAGTCGAGTACACGCCACCGATCACGATCGTTTCGCCGTCAGCCACACGAACCTTGGCATTGACCTCGTTCTTGCGGATCGGCGGTACGTTGTTCACGGCATTGACGTAATCAGGCTCGTCCTTGGTCACCCTGACAGCCATGATTACCTTGTTGTCAGGTGTAATCTGCGGGGTCACCTCCAGCGAAAGCGAGGCTTCGCGGAAGGCGACCGAGGTGGCGCCACTCTGGCTGGTTTCCTGGTAGGGCACCTCGGTGCCCTTGAGGATCCTGGCCGTTTCCTTGTCGGCCGTGACCACCTTGGGCTGCGAGATGATCTCGCCGTTGCCGCTTTTTTCCATGGCGCTGAGTTCCAGGTCGAGCAACACGTCGCCACGCAGCAGGCCCAGGCCGACGCTGCTGCCCGCCCGCTCCACGCCGAGGTCGACGAACAGTTCCTTGCCCGGGCGCAGGCTTTCCCTGTACAGCGGCCCGCCCCAGCGCACCCCCAGGCTTTTCTCGTAGTCGACGTTGGCCTCGACGATACGCGCCTCGATCGCCACCTGGCGCACCGGCACGTCCAGCTGCGCAACCAGTTGCCGCAATTCGGCCAGGCGATCGGCCGGCTGATGCGCCACCAGGGTATTGGTGCGCTCATCGACACCCAGGCTGCCACGAACGGTGAAGGTGCTGTCATCCGCCAGGCTGGTCAGCAACAACTCAACCAGCTCCGCCGCCTTGGCATGATGGATCGGTATCAGTTCACGGCGTAACGGCTGCATCTGCGCATCCGGCACCGGATGGGCATCGAACGGCTGCGGGGCAAACGCTGCCGCAGGGGCCACCAGCAACACATTGCCTTCCTGCCGCTGTGCCAGGCCCTTGCTGCGCAGCACCAGGTCAAGCGCCTGATCCCAGGGCACGTCCTGCAAACGCAAGGTCACGTTGCCCTGCACGTCATCGCTGGCAACCAGATTGATGCCCGCGTAATCGGCCAGCACCTGCAGCACCGAGCGAACCTCTACATCCTGGAAATTCAAAGAAAGTGGCTCACCCTGATACGGCGTCGCCCACACCAGCGGGATCGGCAGCAGGGCCGCCAACACCCATTTCATCACGTTCTTCATTCTGGTTCGGGGCCTCCTTGCCCGGGCGCTTTGCCAGGGTGATGAACGCCGTACGCTCATGCCACACCCCCGCCATGAATAACCGTTCTCGCACTTCGACCTGACCTTGATCGACCCGCGCCACCACTCCGTGGTTACGCCCCAAGCGCTCACCCGCCCGCACGCGGTAGAGCCTGCCAGCCGCCATCAGCAGCGCCTCATGGGCCGCCCCTCGCGACAGGCTGCCGACCATTTCCAGCTGTGCCAGTGGCACGCTGCCCAGACCGGAACCGGCCACTCGTATCGCCCCAGGGGCGAAGGGATCGACCCCAGGCACTGGCGTGGCGGCCTTGGCCGGCATAAGCGCAAGCACCTCAGGTGTCGGTACGGGCGCTGAGGCCTGAAACGCATCTACCTGCAGTTGCAGACGCAAAAGCCCGGGCTGCCCCGCGACGGCGGCCAGTTTCATGTCACCGCTGCGCAGCAGGCGTGCCTGGCCCAGCCAGTCACCCAGCCACTGGCGCAAATCCATGTACCGGCCCACCACCTGCACCTGCAACGGCACTTTCCAATAGCCTGCCTGTTGCTCGACTTCCTGCACGTCGAACCGCTCAACCAGCAAGCCATGTGCATGCCCCGAAGCCGCCAGGCGGTCAACCAGCTCACTCATGCCTTCCCCGGCGGCCAGGTGCCAGTGAGCCTCCAGCAACCGCCGTTCGGCAAAAGCCAGAGACGCCCGCAATCGCTGCAGCTCCTCCAGCTTTGCCGCACTGGCTGCTTGCTGCTCGTTCAATGTGGCCTGCCGGGCCGCTTCCTGTGCCTGCTGCTGCAACCCTGCCGGCAGGCGAAGCGCGCAACCCAGGCCGAACACCATCCCGGCCACCAGCACTGGGGCGATGAGCCTGATGCTTCTGGAACGTTCGGCAACCGCCCACCAGGCAAAGACCTGCGCTGCTTTCACGACCAGAACGCCGCAACACGCGTAGCCAGCAGAAACTCATCGCCAGCCGGCATGCTCCTGACACGCCTGAGCGTCAGATCGAGCAGCACACCCGATCGCTCCAGATCGCGCATGAACTGCGCAACCAAGGCGCCAGAGGCAGCCAGCCCAGTCACCTGCAGATGGCCGTTTTCAAAGCTGAGGTCGAGTAGCTGGACCCCGACCGGCAGCGCCCCTTCGATCTCAGCGAACACATTACCCAGCACCCCCTGCTGGGCCCGCAAGCTTTCGAGTGCAGCTGCACGGGCATTGAGTGCATCATGCTGCGCACGCACATCTGCCAGCGGCTGCAGTTGCTCGGCCAGCACCTCAAGGGCGGCCTGGTGCTGGGCATTGACCAGCGCCTGCTGCTGACCGCGCTGTCGGGCCAACTGGTCGACCAGGGTCACGGCACACAGCGCTAGCAGTGCGCCGGCAACCAGCTGGGTGCGAAAGCGCCTGAGCGCCGCCTCGCGCTGCCGTTCCCGCCAAGGCAGCAGGTTAAGCCGTATCATGGGTGCAACCCTCCAAGTGCCAGGGCGCACGCCAGGACCATCGTGCCGTCAACGTGCTCCAACCCTTTCAGGCCAGGCAAGTGCCTGCACGGCGTATTCAGCTGGCGGCCAAGGTTTTGCAACACGCCAGGCTCCACCGATGAGCCACTGGTAATCCACAGGCCCGCCGGCAACTGCGCATCGGCAAGCAGCGCGTGCAGGTGCTCCGGCAACTGCGCCATGCCCTTCAGCCCCTGCATGTTTAGTTCACGACGCTGGTAAGGCCGGCCAGGCTGCCAGTCATAAAGCACTGCGCTGTGCGCTTCGACCCGCAGCAGCGCCGAACCTTCAAGGCAGCCCACGGGCAACATGCGGCACAAGGCAATGTTGTCGACCTCGATGGCCTCCAGTTGCAACCCGGCCGCCTCGACGATGGCATCCAGTGACGCCAAGGCACTTTGCCGACACGCGGCCACCATCAGTTCGGCGCACCCCGGTTGCGTTCCGGATGCCCCCAAGACCTGAAAGTCCAAGGCCAGGTCCTCCAATGGAAATGGAAACAGCCGCTCGGCATCGGCCAGCAATTGCGTCTCCAGTTCAGCCCCGACCTGCTCCATCGGCACATGGCACCGCTTGCAGATCACCTGGCTGGCCGGTAACGCCAACGCTATCCGGTGCTGCCTGAGGCCGCTGCGCAGGTAGGCACGGCGCAAGGCAGCCACCACGGCATCGGGCTCTGCGACCCAATCCTTGCCAGCTGCGGATTCAAATGGTTCTTGTGCCGATGCAAGTACCCTGTAGCGCCGACTGCGCCGCTGCAGTTGCACAACACGAACAGCGTCAGGGGCGATTTCCACCCCCACGATTGAACTGGCATCCTTGCCGAAGCGTCCTAGCATCGCGGCTTCCTTGCTGCGTGGTGCAGCGGTCTGTCGCAACCCCGCGTCAACACCAGGCCCGGCCTGCCCATCGAGGCGACGGACAGCCTGGCCGGTAACCCGGAGGGGCGAAAAAATGCTTATAATGCCCAGCGTTTTCTGGTCCGCCGGACCTGCGTGCAACTCACTCCCAACCTGGACACCGAAAAGCCTTGATACGCCTGCTGAAGTTCTTCTGGTGGTCTTCCGTCGCCGTCATTTGCGCGCTCGTACTCGGTGTGAGCGGTGCGTTTCTGTATCTTAGCCCCAGCCTGCCCTCGGTCGAGTCCCTCAGAAGCATCCAGTTGCAGATCCCCCTCAGGGTGTACAGCAGCGACGGCAAGCTGATTGCCGAGTTCGGCGAAATGCGTCGTTCGCCGATCCGCTTCGCAGAAATTCCGCCACAGTTCATTCAGGCGCTTCTGTCAGCCGAGGACGACAATTTCCTCAATCACTATGGTGTCGACCCCAGCAGCCTGATGCGCGCGGCGACCCAGCTGGTGAAAACCGGGCATATCCAGACCGGCGGCAGCACCATCACTATGCAGGTGGCGAAAAACTTCTTCCTCACCAGCGAACGCAGCTTCTCGCGCAAGACCAACGAAATCCTGCTGGCACTGCAGATCGAACGTGAGCTGACCAAGGACGAAATCCTTGAGCTTTACGTGAACAAGATCTACCTGGGCAACCGCGCCTACGGCATCGACGCCGCCGCGCAGGTGTACTACGGCAAATCGATCCGCGACGTGAGCCTGGCGCAGATGGCGATGATCGCCGGCCTGCCCAAGGCACCGTCACGCTTCAACCCGCTGGCCAACCCGGTGCGCGCCAAGGAGCGCCGCGACTGGATCCTCGGCCGCATGTACAAGCTGGGCAAGATCGACCAGGCCAGCTACCAGGCGGCCCTGGCTGAGCCGCTCAATGCCAGCTACCACGTGCCGACGCCTGAGGTGAATGCGCCTTACATCGCCGAAATGGCCCGCGCCGAAATGGTCGGGCGCTACGGCAGCGAGGCCTACACCGAAGGTTTCCGCGTTACCACCACGGTGCCCAGCGACATGCAGGAAATGGCCAACAAGGCCATCCTCAAAGGCCTGTCCGACTACGATGAGCGCCACGGCTACCGCGGCCCCGAAGCACGCTTTCCGGGGCGTACCCAGGCAGCCTGGCTACAGGAACTGGGCAAGCAGCGCACCTTGGGTGGCCTGGAACCGGCCATCGTTACCCATGTCGATAAAACCGGCCTCCAGGTACTGACCCGGGACGGCCAGCAAGCCGAAGTGGCCTGGGACACCATGAAGTGGGCGCGCCCGTTCATCAACAGCAACGCCCAGGGCCGCGCACCACAATCGCCGGCCGACGTGGCACAGGTCGGTGACCTGGTACGCCTGCAGCGCCTGGAAGACGGCAAGCTCAAGTTCAGCCAAGTGCCTGGCGCGCAAAGTGCGCTGGTCACCCTCGACCCTTACAACGGTGCCATTCGTGCACTGGTTGGCGGCTTCTCGTTCGAGCAGAGCAACTACAACCGCGCCATGCAGGCCAAGCGTCAGCCGGGTTCGAGCTTCAAGCCGTTCATCTACAGCGCCGCACTGGACAGCGGCTACACCGCATCCACTCTGGTCAACGATGCGCCGATCGTGTTCGTCGACGAATCCGTGGACAAAGTATGGCGACCGAAGAACGACACCAACACCTTCCTCGGCCCGATCCGCATGCGCGAAGCCCTGTACAAGTCGCGCAACCTGGTGTCGATTCGCTTGCTGCAGGCCATGGGTGTAGACCGCACCATCGACTACATCGCCAAGTTCGGTTTCAACAAGCAGGACCTGCCGCGCAACCTGTCCCTGGCCTTGGGCACCGCCACCCTGACCCCTATGGAAATCGCCACAGGCTGGAGCACCTTCGCCAACGGCGGCTACAAGATCAGCCCATACCTGATCGAGCGCATCGAAAGCCGCAGCGGCGAAACACTGTTCACCGCCAACCCGGCCCGCGTCCCCCAAGGGGCCCAGGATCAGGCTGGCCTGGCGGCTCCCGAGCAGCCGATCAGCACCGCGGCCATGCCAGGTGAGGCACCTTCTGCCTTCAACCAGGTGGCCGCCGCACCGCAAGCGCCGGCTGTGGCCGAACAGATCATCGACGGGCGCACCACCTATATCCTCACCAGCATGCTGCAAGACGTGATCAAACGCGGTACCGGGCGCCGGGCGCTGGCCCTGGGCCGCACCGACCTGGCAGGCAAGACGGGCACTACCAACGAGTCCAAAGATGCCTGGTTCTCCGGCTACAACGCCGATTATGTGACCACGGTATGGGTCGGTTTCGATCAGCCGGAAACCCTCGGCCGCCGCGAGTACGGTGGCACGGCGGCGCTGCCGATCTGGATGAGCTTCATGGGCGCGGCACTCAAGGACAAGCCGGCGCATGCGCCAGCAGAACCTGAAGGCATCCTCAGCTTGCGCGTCGACCCGGTCAGCGGCCGTGCTGCCTCCCCGAGCACGCCGAATGCCTTCTTCGAGCTGTTCAAGGCCGAAGATTCGCCACCCTCGGTGGACGAACTGGGCAATGGCGCAGCACCGGGCAGCCCGCTGCCGGCCGATGAAGCGGCGCCGATGGACCTGTTTTAAGGCAGGGCGCCTGACTCAGGTTTTGCGTGGGCGCGTGAATCGAGCGCCGCCCGCGCGGCGCATCGCGACGCAAGGCCGCTCCCACATTTGTTGCAACGTGCCGAACCTGCCAAGCCATGGTTGCCCGCCTGGGTGCATGCCTTGAGACAGGCAGGGCGGCATCAATGCCCACCTCCAAATCCAGTCATGCCAGCAAGGCTGACAACCATGACCTCACAGACATGGCCACGTTGCAACAAATGTGGGAGCGGCCTTGCGTCGCGATGCGCTGCGCGGGCGGCGCTCGGTCTCATAGGCGCCACAAGTACCCTGACGAACACCTGGCAGCCCTGACGCATTCCAACGCCCCAACAAAAAGCCCCGGCTCATGCGAGCCGGGGCTTTTTGTGTCGCGACAGGGGTGGGGTAATCAGCCCTTGAACACGTCATCCACGCTGGTGAGCGGGTAGTGCTTCGGATACGGCAGGGTAGCCACACCGGATTCGATAGCGGCCTTGGCCACAGCGTCGGAAACAACAGTGATCAGGCGTGCGTCCAGCGGCTTCGGAATGATGTACTCACGACCGAACTCCAGGCCTTCGACACCGTAGGCTTCGCACACTTCCTTCGGCACTGGCAGCTTGGCCAGGTCTTTCAGGGCGATGGCGGCGGCGATCTTCATTTCTTCGTTGATACGCTTGGCACGAACGTCCAGAGCACCACGGAAGATGAACGGGAAGCCCAGTACGTTGTTGACCTGGTTCGGGTAGTCGGAACGACCGGTAGCCATGATCACGTCGCTGCGAGTGGCGTGCGCCAGCTCTGGCGAAATTTCCGGGTCCGGGTTCGAGCAGGCGAACACGATCGGGTTGGCAGCCATCGACTTCAGGCCTTCCGGGCTGAGCAGGTTCGGGCCGGACAGGCCTACGAACACGTCCGCACCGTCGAGTGCGTCAGCCAGGGTGCGCTTGTCGGTTGCGTGAGCGAACTGTGCCTTGTACTGGTTCAGGTCGTCACGGCCAGCGTGGATGACACCGCTGCGGTCGATCATGAAGATGTTTTCGACCTTGCCACCCATGCTCACCAGCAGCTTCATGCAGGAGATGGCGGCAGCACCGGCACCCAGGCAGACGATCTTGGCGTCTTCGAGCTTTTTGCCGGCGATTTCCAGGGCGTTGATCATGCCGGCCGCGGTAACGATGGCGGTACCGTGCTGGTCATCGTGGAACACCGGGATGTCGCACTGTTCAATCAGGGTGCGCTCGATTTCGAAGCACTCTGGCGCCTTGATGTCTTCAAGGTTGATGCCACCGAAGGTGATCGAGATGCGGCGGACAGTGTCGATGAACGCTTGTGGGCTTTCCGATTCGACTTCGATGTCGAACACGTCAATACCCGCGAAACGCTTGAACAGAACACCCTTGCCTTCCATGACCGGCTTGGAAGCCAGTGGGCCGAGGTCACCCAGACCGAGGATGGCGGTGCCATCGGAAATCACCGCAACCAGGTTACCTTTACCGGTGTATTTGTAAGCCAGCTCTGGATCACGGCCAATTTCACGCACGGGCTCAGCAACACCTGGGCTGTAGGCCAGGGCGAGATCACGGGCGGTGGCAGTGGGCTTGGAGAGTTCGACGCTCAGTTTCCCCGGACGAGGGTGAGCGTGATATTCGAGAGCGGCGGTTTTCAGGTCTGACATGGTGGGCATTCCGCTATTTACTGTTCTGACGGACCGCCGAGGATACGCAAAGAGCCGGGGAGTCACAAGACTGGTCGGTCACTTGTGTCAAGGCCTTTAGCCTACGACTTTACGCTATAACCCACGGGGGCATACGGCTCACAGTGTGTACAATCCAATAGCGAAATGTCTACATCTTTTAGCCTGAAAAACGCTCCAACATGCTCGGATCGGTCAATGGCAATACCCAGCGTCGCTGCCCAGGCTTGAGGCCGCCCTTGCGGGAACGATCCAGCACCCAGCCACGCGCTTCGACCTGGCGTCCCTCGAGATTATCGAAGAAGCTGGCGGGGAAGTTACGTTGCAGACGAGTGGGAACCTGTAGCACAACAGCCTCGTCCAGGGTCAACCAGACCCCGCCACGGTTGCGCTCGACACCCTTGATGCGGCCACTGACCACCGCGAAACCCGACTGCCTGACATCGGCTGCAGCCACCACAGGCGAGCGCCGCCACACACCATTGCCGGCCTTGCGCGCTGCTTGCTCGGCAACCTGCTGGCAGCCGCTGAGGCTTACATTGGGGGCAACTGCCACCCGGTAGCCCAAACCCTCGCTGAGCAACCGTGCTTCAATATTGTCCCCACTGATGCCGTAGATATGCGCCAGTGTGCGGCCATACTTGTCTTTTTCCTCAACGCCCGGTACCAGCCCGATGCGCCCGTCACTGGCGTTGACCAATGCTTGGAGGCGCCGCCTGGCAGCCTCGGCATAGGGCTCGCTGGTGCGCCCTTTGCGGCCAATTTCCGGAGCATTGATGCCGATCAGCCGCACGCTGCGGCCATCAACCAGGCGCAAGGTATCGCCATCCACTACCTGGCGCACAACCACTTGCTGCGCCTGCTGCGGCAGCGGGCAGAACGCCAGCGCCGGGAAATGCCAGATGACGCCCATAAAAAAAGCGCCCACAAGGGACGCTTTTTTGTGCAGCAATGCGAAACCCGAGGGGTTCGCCATGCGCATGATTACTTCTTGGCACCGAACATGCCGAAGCGATCGGCGAACTTCTGTACGCGACCACCGGTGTCCAGGACTTTCTGCTTACCGGTGTAGAACGGGTGGCACAGGTTGCAAACGTCGATCGACAGGGTGTTGCCCAGGGTCGAACGGCTTTCGAACTTGTTGCCGCAGCTGCAGGTGACTGCAACTACTTCATAGTTCGGGTGGATACCTTCTTTCATGGTCGCTTCCTCGAGCTGCGTGCCGCCATCCAACACCAATTGTTGAATACCGCACGTAATTAGGCGGCAAATAATACCAGAGCGCTGCGTCAGTGCAAGTTGTCGCTTGCACCGGCCGTCGTCTGCTAGGCTCGCCAGTCTTTGATACGCCCTCCGAGACCTTCCGCGTGCCCGACGTCATCCTGCGCCTTGCCCTGCCCTCCCCGCTGCGTCGCCTGTTCGACTACAAGGCACCCGCGAGCATGGCGCGCCAGGCCTTGACCCCGGGCATGCGCATTCGCGTGCCATTCGGCCGCCGCGAAATGATCGGCGTGCTGGTGGAGGTATGCGCGCAAAGCGAGGTGCCCGCCGACAAGCTCAAGCCGGCCAGCGCCCTGCTCGATCCGGTATCACCAATCCCGCCATCGCTGTTCAAGCTGTGCCTGTGGACCGCCCAGTACTACCAGCACAGCCTGGGCGACACCCTGAGCTGGGCCCTGCCGACATTATTGCGCCAGGGCGAGCCCGCCGAGATGCGCCAGGAGCGCTTCTGGCACGTCGCCCCCGGCGCCCGCCTGGAAGACCCGCGCATCGCCCGCGCGCCGCGCCAGCGCGACGCGCTCAAGACCCTGGCCCAGCACCCACACGGCGTGGCCCACAGCCTGCTGGCCAAGCTCAACCTGAACAAGGACAGCCTCGACCTGCTGTTGGCCAAGGAACTGGTACAAATTGAAGTACGCCGGCACCTGCCGGGGCTACGCCACGAACACTGGCTGGCGCAGCCGGAATTGCCGCTCAACGAGGAGCAACGCGACGCCTTTGATGCTGTGCGCGAAGGCTTTGGGGGCTTTGGCGCGTTCCTGCTGGCGGGCGTTACCGGTAGCGGCAAGACCGAGGTCTACCTGCAGCTGATTCGTGAAACCCTGGAAGCCGGCAAACAGGCGCTGGTGCTGATTCCGGAGATCAACCTCGGCCCACAGACCCTGGCGCGCTTCGAGCAACGCTTCAACGCCCGCATCGCCCTGCTGCATTCGGCAGTGAACGACCGCGAGCGCCTGGACGCCTGGCTGGCTGCCCGGGACGGCGAAGCCGACATCATCATCGGCACCCGCTCGGCATTGTTCACACCGATGAAAAACCCCGGCCTGATCATCATCGACGAGGAGCACGACGGCTCCTATAAACAGCAGGAAGGGCTGCGCTACCACGCCCGCGACCTGGCACTGGTGCGCGCCCACCAGGAAAACATCCCGATCCTGCTCGGCTCTGCCACGCCGTCGCTGGAAACCCTGCACAACGCCCTTACCGGCCGTTACCGCCTGCTGCGCATGAACCAGCGCGCTGGCGGAGCCCGCCCGCCGCGCATGTTGCGCCTGGATGTAAAGAGCCTGCCACTGGACAGCGGCATCAGCGGCCCGTTGCAACAAGCCATCCGCCAGACCCTGGAAGCAGGCCAGCAAGTGCTGGTGTTCCTCAACCGCCGCGGCTTCGCCCCTACCTTGCTGTGCCACGATTGTGGCTGGCTGTCCGAGTGCCCGCGCTGTGATGCACGCATGACCGTGCACCAGCGTTCTGGCGTGCTGCGCTGCCACCACTGCGGCTATGACGAACGCCTGCCGCACCAGTGCCCGCAGTGCAACCACGTGGACCTGCGCCCGGTCGGCGCAGGCACCGAGCGGGCCGAAGAGCGCCTGAAAGTGCTGTTTCCGGACTACCCGATCCTGCGGGTGGACCGCGACAGCACAGCGCGCAAAGACGCCATGCACAACCTGTTCACGACTATTCAGCGGGGCCAGCCGAGCATCCTTGTCGGTACGCAGATGCTTGCCAAGGGTCACCATTTCCCCCGGGTGACCCTGGTGGCCATCCTCGATGCCGATGGCGGGCTGTTCTCGGGTGATTTTCGCGCCAGTGAGCGCATGGCGCAGCTGATGGTGCAGGTGGCCGGCAGGGCCGGGCGGGCCGAAGAGCCAGGCAAGGTCATCATCCAGACCCACCTGGCCGACCACCCGCTGTTGGTGCAGCTTACCGAGCAGGGCTACTTCGCCTTTGCCGAACAGGCCCTGGACGAACGCCGCGCCGCCGGGCTGCCGCCCTACTCCCACCTGGCCCTGCTACGCGCCGAAGCGCACAAGCCGGGGCAGGCCGAAGGCTTTCTCGACGAAGCCTGCGCCGCCGCCGAGCGCCTGGTCGCCGAGCAACACCTGCCGGGCATCGAACTGCTGGGCCCGGTGCCGGCGCCCATGGAGCGCCGCGCCGGGCGCTTCCGCGCGCAACTGTTGATACAGGCCAATACCCGGGCGCCTTTGCATCGACTCATCAGCGCCTGGTTGCTAGTGTTGGAGCAGATGCCCAGCGGGCGCCAGGTACGTTGGTCGCTGGACGTCGACCCGGTCGACCTGTATTGACGTCTGGCGCTGCTTTGCAGCCCCAAAGGTTGGCAACCCGCTCCCGGCAACGGATAATGCCCAGTTTTTCCACCTGCGCATCCAGGCGCTCACCGCGCTTGCGGTCGAAAAGAGATCCCCATGAAAGACACCATTCGCCAGCTGATCCAGCAAGCCCTCACCCAACTCGTCACCGACGGTGTGCTGCCTGAAGGGCTGTCGCCGGCGATCCAGGTGGAAAACGCCCGGGACAAGACCCACGGCGACTTCGCCAGCAACATCGCCATGATGCTGGCCAAGCAGGCAGGCATGAAGCCACGCGACCTGGCCGAAAAACTGATCGCCGCCCTGCCGGCCAGCGCCGACATCAGCAAGGTGGAAATCGCTGGCCCCGGCTTCCTCAACTTCTTCCAGAACACCGACGCCTTGGCCAACCGCCTGGATGCTGCCCTGGCCGATGACCACCTGGGCGTGCGCAAGGCCGGCCCGAGCGAAAAGGTCGTCATCGACATGTCGGCGCCAAACCTGGCCAAAGAGATGCACGTCGGCCACCTGCGCTCGACCATCATCGGTGACAGCGTCGCACGCGTGCTGGAATTTTTGGGTGACAACGTCATTCGCCAGAACCACGTCGGCGACTGGGGTACCCAGTTCGGCATGCTGATGGCCTACCTGCAGGAAAACCCGATCACCAGTGACGAGCTGTCAGACCTGGAAAACTTCTACCGGGCGGCGAAGAAACGCTTCGACGAATCGGAAGAGTTCGCCAATCGCGCCCGTGGCCTGGTGGTCAAGCTGCAGGCCGGCGACCCCGAGTGCCTGGCCCTGTGGACACGCTTCAAGGACATTTCGCTGTCGCACTGCCAGAAGACCTACGAGCTGCTCAACGTCAAGCTGACCATGGCCGACGTGATGGGCGAAAGCGCGTACAACGACGACCTGGCCAACGTGGTAGCCGAGCTCAAGGCCAAGGGCCTGTTGGTCGAGGACCAAGGCGCCCAATGCGTGTTCCTCGAGGAATTCAAGAACAGCGAAGGCGAACCACTGCCGGTGATCGTGCAGAAAGCCGACGGCGGCTACCTGTACGCCACCACCGACCTGGCCGCCGTGCGCTACCGCAGCAACGTACTCCACGCTGACCGCGCCCTGTACTTTGTCGACCAGCGCCAGGCCCTGCATTTTAACCAGGTGTTCGAAGTCGCCCGCCGCGCAGGCTTTGTCGGCCACCCGATGCAGATGGAGCACATGGGCTTCGGCACCATGAACGGCGCCGACGGCCGCCCGTTCAAGACCCGCGACGGCGGCACCGTCAAGCTGATCGACCTGCTCACCGAGGCCAAGGAGCGTGCCTACGCGCTGGTCAAGGAAAAGAACCCGAGCCTGGCCGACGAAGATCTGCGCCACATCGGCGAAGTGGTGGGCATTGGCGCAGTGAAGTACGCCGACCTGTCCAAGCACCGCACCAGCGACTACAGCTTCAACTTCGAGCTGATGCTCAACTTCGAAGGCAACACCGCTCCATACCTGCTGTACGCCTACACCCGCGTAGCCGGCGTGTTCCGCAAGCTGGGCAAGGGCTTTGACGAAGTCGACGGCAAGATCGTGCTGCAGGCCCCCCACGAGCAGGACCTGGCTGCGCGCCTGGCCCAGTTTGGCGAAACCCTCAACAGCGTCGCCGAAAAAGGCACGCCGCATGTGCTGTGCAGCTACCTGTACGACCTGGCCGGCCTGTTCTCCAGCTTCTACGAGAACTGCCCGATCCTGGCCGCCGAAACCCCGGAACAACAGCAGAGCCGCCTGCGTCTGGCCGCCCTGACCGGCCGCACCCTCAAACAAGGTCTGGAACTGCTCGGCCTGGAAACCCTGGAGCGCATGTAAGTTGGCTGCCAAGAAAAAACCCGCCCCCAAACGCGGCGCCAGCCGCCAGACGGCGCCGGCCAAACAGCCGATCCCTGGTTGGGTATGGATGGCCGTCGGCCTCACCGTCGGCGCGTTTATCGTGTTCCTGATGAAGCTCGAGCCAGGCGGCGAAGACATCAAGCGCGCCAAGCCCGAGCAACAGAAGGTGGAGAAAGCGGCCGAAGCCAGCAAGCCTGCGCAGGCCACCCCACAGCAGCCCGTGAAGCCGAAGTATGACTTCTACACGCTGCTGCCAGAGTCCGAGGTGATCGTGCCACCGGAGGCCGTGCCCGAGAAGACACCACCGGTACCCGCCCAGCCGGTGACCCCGGTAACGCCGGCAGAAGCTGCGAAGATCGACACCGCGCGCGCGCAGGCGGCATTGCTGGGCCAGACCCCGCCACCGCCCCCGCCGGTGATCAAGCCGGCAGCGACCACCCAGTATTTCCTGCAGGCCGGCTCGTTCCGCAAGCAGGCCGATGCCGACAAGGTCCGCGCGCAGATCATCCTGCTGGGCCAGTCGGTGAAGGTGGAGTCGGGTACGGTCAAGGACGAGACCTGGTACCGCGTACTGGTCGGGCCCTTCAGCAACCGCGAGCAACTGACCGGCGCGCAGAAGCAACTGGCCGGGGCCGGGTTCACCAACCTGCTGCTGCAACAACGGCAGACCCGGCAGTAACCCAGCAACAAAAAAGGCCTTGCCGCTTCGGTGCGACAAGGCCTTTTTCATTACCCGCAAAGCATTTCAACGCAAGGCGTTGCGCTCGGACACCTGGCTGTTCAATGTCCAGAAGTCGTACAGCACCCCCACCAGGAACAAGCCGCCAGTAAAGAAGTAAATGATCGCGGTGATCCATTTGCCCTGGTACAGCCGGTGCAGGCCGAACACCCCAAGGAAGGTCAGCAGAACCCAGGCGATGTTGTAATCGATGCGACCAGACTGGAACCGCAGATCGGCTTCACGGTCCATGGACGGGATCAGAAACAGGTCGATCAGCCAACCGATGCCCAGCAGGCCGAATGTAAAGAACCAGAGGGTTCCGGTAATCGGCTTGCCGTAATAGAACCGATGCGACCCGGTGAAGCCGAAAATCCACAGCAGGTAACCGATGGTCTTGCTATGGGTGTCGTGAAAGGGCGCCCCCTGTTGATAACTGTTCATGCATAGCCCTCGTGGGTTATCCGAAAATTTTCTAAAAAAAAATGTGACTTTCTCGTTGCAGGCCGACGTACGGCACCTGGGCAATCGACCAACGGATCAAAGATTGATCAAAAAGCTGTTATAAAGTTGCGCGCCCAACACATAACTATTCATAAGAGCTTCATCTATGCCGCCTTTGATCAAGACATGGCTGACCCTCTGCCTATTATTGCCCCTGGCCGCCCACGCCACCAATCGTGAGCAACGTCTTCCTAATGGTTTCACCGGCTATACCTCCAATGCCTCGGTGAAACACGCGCCGGTCAAACAGACCTCCCTGCGCACGCGACCAGGCAATGCCGCCAGCAACCGCGGCTTGCCTGTCGCTGCCATGTCGCCGAAGCAGAGCAGCGATGTGCTTAGCCGTGCGGTGAATGTGCTCGGCACCCCTTATGTTTGGGGTGGCAGCAGCCCGAAAAAAGGCTTTGACTGCAGCGGGCTGGTTAAATACGCCTTCAACGATGTCGCTGACGTCGACCTGCCGCGCACCTCCAACGCCATGGCCCAGGGCCACGGCGTCAAGGTAGCCAAGGGTGACCTGAAGCCTGGTGACCTGATCTTCTTCAACATCAAGAGCCGCCGCGTAAACCATGTTGCCATCTACCTGGGCAACGACCGCTTCATCCACGCACCCCGGCGTGGCAAGCGGGTAAGCATCGACAACTTGAGCAAGCCGTACTGGCAGAAGCACTACGTAGTGGCCAAGCGGGTGCTGCCGAAGGAACAGCAGCAGCTGAACCTGGCCAAGCGCTAACAGCGCCCGGCCTCTTCGCGGGCACGCCCGCGAAGAGGCCTGAGCGTGCACTATCACCCTCTGATCAGTCCGCTCTCCTTAAGCCCCCGCATCGCCCCTTCCATCGTCCGCATCCCCTGCGACGCCCCGCCCTGCATCACCGAACATAACTGCGCCATTCGCCCCTCCCGAACCAGGTTGCGCACCGCCGGCGTCGCCACCAGCACTTCCCGCGCCGCCACCCGCCCACCGTCCACACGCCGGACCAGCGTCTGCACCACCACGAGGCGTAACGATTCGGCCAGCATTGCCCGCACCAACGGTTTTTCCTCGGCAGCAAATACCTCCACCAATCGGTCAATGCTGCTGGCCGCCGAGCGCGTATGCACGGTCGCCAGCACCAGGTGCCCGGTCTCGGCGGCGCGCAAGGCCAGGCGAACGGATTCCAGGTCCCGTAGCTCACCGATCATGATCACATCAGGGTCCTGGCGCAGCGCACTGCGCAGCCCCTGGGCGAACCCGCCGCTATGGCGGCCAATCTCACGCTGATTGATCAGGCTGCGCTGGCTGCTGTGGATAACTTCGACGGGGTCTTCGAGGGTGATGATATGCAGCGCCCGGTCGCGGTTCAGTTGGTCGAGCAAGGTCGCCAGGGTGCTGGACTTGCCACTGCCCGTAGGCCCACCTACCAGGACCAGGCCATCAGTGCACTGCGCAACAGCTTGATACACATCCCCTAGGTCGAGTTCACCGACCGTGGCGATCCGCCCCGGGATCAACCGGAAGGTAACCGCAGGGCCGTTCAACTGGCGAAACAGGTTCAGCCGAAAACGGCCCAGGGCGGGCAGCTGCAGCGCCAGGTCCAGCTCATCGCCCTCTGCCCATTGCCGCCGTTGGCGTTCAGCCAGCAAGGCCGCCATGCCGTCGGCCAGGTCTGCCGGCACCAACGGCGGCATGTCCAGGCGCTGCAAGTCGCCCTCAAGGCGCAGCATCGGGATCTGGCCCGCCGCCAGGTGCAGGTCCGAAGCCCCTGCATCCACAGCACGGGCCAACAGGTCGGTCACATCCATGAGACTCCCCAAAGGCCTTCAAGTAGGTAGAATGCCGCAGACCCTACAGCCGTCGGCATCCGTCCATGTCCACCCTAGCAGACAACCTTTCCGCTATTTCCGCCCGTATTGCCAGCGCTGCCCAGGCTGCCGGGCGCGATCCGGCCAGCGTCCAGTTGCTGGCCGTGAGCAAGACCAAGCCCGCCAGCGCCATTCGCGAAATCCACGCCGCTGGCGTGCGCGATGTCGGGGAAAATTACCTACAAGAAGCGCTGACAAAGCAGCAGGCGCTAAGCGACCTGCCCTTGATCTGGCACTTCATCGGCCCCATTCAGTCGAACAAGACCAAAGCCATCGCCGAGCATTTCGACTGGGTGCATTCCGTGGACCGCCTGAAAATTGCCCAACGCCTGTCCGAGCAGCGCCCTGCCGGCCTGGCGCCACTGAACCTCTGCCTGCAAGTGAACGTGAGCGGCGAAGACAGCAAGTCTGGCTGCGCCCCCGCTGACCTTCCGGCCCTGGCCCAGGCAGTGGCCGGGCTGCCCAACCTGCGCTTGCGTGGGCTGATGGCAATCCCCGAGCCCACCGACGACCGCGCCGCCCAAGAGGCAGCGTTCGCCCGCTTGCGCCAGCTGCAGGAAAGCCTGGGCCTTGGCCTGGACACGCTCTCCATGGGCATGAGCCACGACCTTGAAGCGGCTATTGCACAGGGTGCGACCTGGGTACGCATTGGTACCGCCCTGTTCGGCGCCCGCGACTACGGCCAACACTGACTCCATGCTTTACTCACTCTTCCCCACAAGGACCTGACATGAGCAAGACACGTATTGCCTTTATCGGCGCCGGCAACATGGCCGCCAGCCTGATCGGTGGTTTGCGTGCCCAGGGCCTGGACGCCTCGCAGATCCGCGCCAGCGACCCGGGCGTCGAGACCCGCACCCGTATCCAGGCCGAGCACGGCATCGAAACCTTCGAGCACAACGCCCAGGCCATCGACGGCGCTGACGTCATCGTGCTGGCGGTCAAGCCGCAGGTCATGAAAACCGTGTGCCAGGCCCTGCAACCCCACCTGCAGGATGGCCAGCTGATCGTTTCCATCGCCGCCGGCATCACCTGTGCCAGCCTGCAAAGCTGGGTGGGCGCTCGCCCGGTGGTGCGCTGCATGCCCAATACCCCAGCGCTGCTGCGCCAGGGCGTAAGCGGCCTGTACGCCACCGCTGAAGTGTCCGACGCGCAGCGCCAGCAGGCCGAACAGCTGCTGTCGGCCGTCGGCACTGCCCTGTGGCTGGAGCAGGAACAACAACTGGACGCTGTGACCGCTGTATCCGGCAGCGGCCCTGCGTATTTCTTCCTGCTGATTGAGGCCATGACGGCAGCGGGCGAAAAACTCGGCCTGCCACGTGAAACCGCCTCCCAGCTGACCTTGCAGACTGCCCTTGGTGCTGCCCGCATGGCGGTTGCAAGCGATGTCGATGCCGCCGAGCTGCGCCGCCGCGTCACCTCGCCCGCCGGCACCACCGAAGCGGCCATCAAGTCGTTCCAGGCCAGCGGCTTCGAAGCCATCGTCGAGCAGGCACTGCAGGCTGCGGCCACGCGCTCCGCCGAGCTGGCCGAACAACTGGGCAAATAAGGAGCTTTAGATGAATGCACTGTCTGGCGCCGCGATCTTCGTGGTGCAAACCCTGGTCAGCCTCTACCTGGTGATCGTCCTGCTGCGTTTTGTCCTGCAACTGGTCAAAGCCAACTTCTATAACCCGCTGTGCCAGTTCGCTGTGCGTGCCACGCAGCCGCTGCTCAAGCCGATCCGCCGGATCATCCCCAGCATCGGCGGGTTGGACACCTCGTCGCTGTTGCTGGCGATCGTCATCCAGGCGCTGCTGATGGGCTTTGTGCTGATGGTCACCTACGGCACCTTCGGTGACGTCCTGCACCTGCTGATGTGGGCGATCATTGGCATCACCTCGCTGTTCCTGAAAATTTTCTGGGTGGCGATGATTGTCATGGTGATCGTGTCCTGGGTTGCCCCCAACAGTCACAACCCGGCAGCGGAACTGGCCTACCAGATCAGCGAACCGGTGCTGGCACCGTTCCGCCGCATCGTGCCCAACCTGGGCGGCATGGACATCTCGCCGATCTTCGCCTTCCTGGCGATCCAGGTAATCCAGTCGTTCGTCATGCCCCCGCTGGCCGCCTACGCAGGCATGCCACAAGAACTGTGGCGCATGATCTGACCCTGGTTGCTTCCAGCGGCAAGCCTTTGCTTGCCGCTGGGGGTAGCGCTCTTTAGACTTACGCCTCCGTCAAGCGTGAGCAGGGTCGATGTCCACTGTCTTTCCCGAAGATTCCGTCGGTCTGGTAGTACCGCAAACCGCCCGGTTCGATGAACCGCTGGCACTGGCTTGTGGCCGCTCCCTGGCCAGTTACGAGCTGGTCTACGAGACCTATGGCACCCTGAACGCCAGCGCAAGCAACGCCGTGCTGATCTGCCATGCCCTGTCCGGCCACCACCATGCCGCTGGCTATCATGCCGCCACCGACCGCAAACCAGGCTGGTGGGACAGCTGCATTGGCCCTGGCAAACCGATCGACACCAACCGCTTCTTCGTCGTCAGCCTGAACAACCTTGGCGGCTGCAACGGCAGCACCGGCCCCAGCAGCGTCAACCCGGCCACCGGCAAGCCTTATGGCGCCGACTTCCCGGTACTGACCGTAGAGGACTGGGTGCACAGCCAGGTGCGCCTGGGCGAGCGCCTGGGCATCCAGCAATGGGCCGCTGTAGTCGGCGGCAGCCTGGGCGGCATGCAGGCACTGCAATGGACCATCAGCTACCCGGAGCGTGTGCGCCATTGCGTCGACATCGCCTCGGCCCCCAAGCTGTCGGCGCAGAACATCGCCTTCAACGAAGTGGCTCGCCAGGCGATCCTCACCGACCCCGAATTCCACGGCGGTTCGTTCCAGGACCAGGGCGTGATTCCCAAACGCGGCCTGATGCTGGCACGCATGGTCGGCCATATCACCTACCTGTCCGACGACTCGATGGGCGAAAAATTCGGCCGCGAGCTGAAGAGCGACAAGCTCAACTACGACTTCCACAGCGTCGAGTTCCAGGTCGAAAGCTACCTGCGCTACCAGGGCGAGGAGTTTTCCGGCCGTTTCGATGCCAACACCTACCTGCTGATGACCAAGGCGCTGGACTATTTCGACCCGGCCGCAGCCCAAGGCGGCGACCTGGCCGCTACCCTGGCCCACGTCAAAGCGGATTACTGCATCATGTCGTTCACCACCGACTGGCGCTTCTCGCCGGCCCGTTCGCGCGAGATCGTCGACGCCCTGATGGCTGCACGCAAGAACGTCTGCTACCTGGAGATCGACTCGCCTTACGGGCACGATGCCTTCCTGATCCCTACACCTCGCTATATGCAGGGCTTCTCGAACTACATGAACCGCATTGTCATCTGAGGACAGCATGAGAGCCGATCTGGAAATCATCCACGACTGGATCCCCGCCGGCAGCCGGGTACTTGACCTGGGCTGCGGCAGCGGCGAACTGCTGGCCTCGCTGCGTGACCGTAAACAGGTCACCGGCTATGGCCTGGAAATCGACGCCGACAACATCGCAGCCTGCGTGGCCAAAGGCGTCAACGTTATCGAGCAGGACCTGGACAAGGGCTTGGGCAACTTTGCCAGCAACAGCTTCGACGTCGTGATCATGACCCAGGCCCTGCAGGCCGTGGAGTACCCCGACCGCATCCTCGACGAGATGCTGCGCGTGGGCCGCCAGTGCATCATCACCTTCCCCAACTTCGGCCACTGGCGCTGCCGCTGGTACCTGGCGACCAAAGGCCGCATGCCAGTATCGGACTTCATGCCGTATACCTGGTACAACACGCCGAACATCCACTTCTGCACCTTCGCCGACTTCGAAGAACTCGTGCACGAACGCAGGGCCAAGGTACTTGACCGTCTGGCCGTCGATCACTTGCACCGCAACGGGTGGGGTGGCCGGCTATGGCCTAATCTTCTAGGTGAAATCGGCATCTATCGCGTCAGCAGCCCGGCCCTGCAAGAACATCAGCTCGCCGTCTGACGCCCACTGGAGGAATCGCACCATGCGTCGCCTAGCCCTGTTCCTGTTCAGCCTGTGCCTGGCATTGCCGGTACTGGCTGCCGATGCCGCCCGGCCCGAGCGCAAGGAAGTGTTTGGCGACGTGACGGTGCACTACAGCGCATTCACATCAAGCATGCTCACGCCCGAGGTGGCCGCAGCCACCGGCCTGGTGCGCAGCAAGAACCAGGGCGTGCTCAACATTGCCGTGCTCAAGGCCGGCAAGCCCGCCCCGGCGCTGGTCAGCGGCACAGTCAAGGACCTGACCGGGCGCAGCAGCCCGCTGTCATTCAAGCAGGTTACCGAACAGGGCGCGGTGTACTACATCGCTCAGTTCAAGATCGAACAGCCAGAAACCGTCACCTTCGACCTGAACATCGAAACCGGCGGCATCAGCAACTCCCTCAGTTTCAATCAGGAAGTTTTCCCAGGCGAATGATGAATTTCCAGCAACTCGTATTGGCCAGCCATAACGCCGGCAAACTCAAGGAACTCCAGGCCATGCTCGGCCAGTCCGTGCAGCTGCGCTCGATTGGTGAGTTCAGCCAGGTCGAGCCCGAAGAAACCGGCCTGTCGTTCGTCGAGAACGCCATCCTCAAGGCACGCAATGCCGCGCGTATTTCCGGCCTGCCCGCCTTGGCCGACGATTCCGGCCTGGCCGTGGACTTCCTCGGTGGGGCGCCGGGCATTTACTCGGCACGCTATGCCGACGGCAAGGGTGACGCGGCGAACAACGCCAAACTGCTCGAGGCCCTGAAAGACGTGCCCGAGGCCGAACGCGGCGCACAGTTCGTCTGCGTCCTGGCGCTGGTGCGCCATGCCGACGACCCGCTGCCGATCCTGTGCGAAGGCCTGTGGCACGGCAGCATCCTGTTCGAGGCCAGCGGTGAGCACGGCTTTGGCTATGACCCGCTGTTCTGGGTACCGGAGCGCAACTGCTCCAGCGCCGACCTGGCCCCTGTGGATAAAAACCAGCTCAGCCACCGCGCCCGTGCCATGGCCCTGCTGCGCCAACGTCTGGGCC
The DNA here is from genome assembly GCF_053557975.1 of Pseudomonas sp. XP2. Lineage (NCBI taxonomy): Bacteria > Pseudomonadati > Pseudomonadota > Gammaproteobacteria > Pseudomonadales > Pseudomonadaceae > Pseudomonas > Pseudomonas sp. XP2. Next base: position 45,747 of record NZ_JBNRIK010000001.1, on the reverse strand, counting down.
TGGCATGATCGCAACGCTGTCTTCACCCGGCGCGGCGGGCTTTACCAGCCTGCCGCCGCTGGCGCTGTACATCCACATACCGTGGTGCGTGCGCAAATGCCCATATTGCGACTTCAACTCCCACGCTGCCGGGCCTGAACTGCCCGAAGACGCCTACGTCACAGCCCTGCTGGACGACCTGGACCAGGAGCAGGCCGCGGTACAGGGCCGCCCGATCAGCTCGATCTTCTTTGGTGGCGGTACGCCCAGCCTGTTCAGTGCCAACGCCTTGGGCCGGCTGCTACGCGGCGTGGAACAACGCATCCCGTTTGCCCCAGACATCGAAATCACGCTGGAGGCCAACCCGGGCACGTTCGAGCAGGACAAGTTCAAGGCCTACCGGCAAACCGGCATCAACCGCCTGTCCATCGGCGTACAGAGCTTCCAGGCCGCCAAGCTGGAGGCACTGGGGCGCATACACAATGGTGACGAAGCAGTCCGTGCCGCCGGCACGGCGCGTGCCGCGGGCTTCGACAACTTCAACATGGACCTGATGCATGGCCTGCCCGACCAATCACTGGATGACGCACTGGGCGACCTGCGACAGGCCATCGACCTTGGGCCGACGCACCTGTCTTGGTACCAGCTGACCGTGGAGCCGAACACGGTGTTCTGGAACCAGCCGCCAGAGCTGCCCGAAGACGACATCCTCTGGGACATCCAGGAAGCCGGCCAGGCATTGATGGCCAAGCACGGGTTCCGCCAGTACGAAGTCTCGGCCTACGCCCAGGCGGGCCGTGCTGCGCAACACAACCTCAACTACTGGCGTTTCGGCGACTTCATAGGTATTGGTGCCGGTGCCCACGGCAAACTGACCTTCGCCGACGGGCGCATCCTGCGCACCTGGAAAACCCGCCTGCCCAAGGACTACCTAAACCTGGCCAAACCGTTCAAGGCCGGCGAGAAGCTGCTGCCGGTCGACGAGCTGCCGTTCGAATTCCTGATGAACGCCCTGCGGCTTACCGATGGCGTGGAGGCCGAACTGTTCACCCAGCGCACGGGATTGCCGCTGGCACAGCTGCGCGAGGCACGCCGCGCCGCCGAACAAAAGGGCCTTTTACAGGTCGAACCGGATCGACTGGCAGCCACGCCAAGGGGCCAGTTGTTTCTCAATGACCTGCTGCAGTATTTCTTGACCTAAGGATGACCCATGGATCTGGTACTTGATCTGCTCGCGACGGTTTCCCGCTGGAGCCGCAGCAACCTGTCGGAGATTTCACTGGCCTTGGTAGGCTGCCTGCTGGTGCTGTTCGGCACCGATGTCAAAGCCTGGGCCGAGCAACGCCTGGGTGGGCTGGCGGGCGCACTGCGGGTGCCGTTCATGGCGCTGATGGTGGTGGTCGGCAGCGGTGCAGCGCTAATCTATGCCACGCCGTGGGTAGTGAAGGGGTTGGGCCAGTTCAACAACTACGCGCTGGCGCCGGTGTTGCTGGTGGTGCTGGTGTTGATTGGCGTGGTGGCTGATCGCAGGGGTTGATTCCATCTACAAAGGCCCTTGCAAGGGCCACTGCCTTGCTCAAAATCTTGACGGTTGCGTAATTTCTGTGGGGATGTTTGAGGTGAAGTCTCAGAGCCAAGGATACTCAGTCCTGTCGCTCACAAAAAAACCGCCTTTCTCAAGGCGGTTTTTTTCGCCCGCATTTCTGCAAGCACCAGCACATCGAAAGGCCAGATCAGCCGATCAATCCGCCTTCTCGAACTTCAAGTCCCACACCCCATGCCCCAGCCGCTCGCCGCGGCGTTCGAACTTGGTGATCGGGCGCTCTTCCGGCCGTGGCACGTAGGTGCCATCGACCGCACGGTTGCGATAGCCCGGGGCGGCGCTCATCACTTCCAGCATGTACTCGGCATACGGTTCCCAGTCGGTGGCCATGTGGAACACGCCACCGGGCTTGAGTTTGCGACGTACCAGCTCGGCAAATTCCAGCTGGACGATGCGGCGCTTGTGGTGGCGCGCCTTGTGCCAAGGGTCGGGGAAGAACAGCATCAGGCGGTCGAGGCTGTTGTCGGCCACACAGCGGTTCAGCACTTCGATGGCATCGCAGTCGTACACACGCAGGTTCTTAAGCCCCTGGGTCAGTACGCCGTTGAGCAGCGCGCCTACACCCGGGCGGTGCACTTCCACACCGATGAAGTCCTGCTCAGGTGCGGCAGCAGCCATTTCCAGCAAGGAATGGCCCATGCCGAAGCCGATCTCCAGGGTGCGCGGCGCCGACCGGCCGAATACCTGGTCATAGTCCACCGGGCTGTCGGCCAGCGGCAGGATGTACAGCGGGCCGCCCTGATCCAGGCCGCGTTGCTGGCCTTCGGTCATGCGCCCGGCGCGCATCACGAAGCTCTTGATGCGGCGGTGTGGGCGGGCTTCGCCGTCGGGAGTGATCGGCGTATCGTGCGATTCAGTCATCAGGAGCTCTTACTTGATCAGACCATCCAGCGGCGAAGAGGCGCTGGCATAGAGTTTCTTCGGCATACGGCCGGCCAGGTAGGCCATACGACCGGCGACAATGGCGTGCTTCATGGCTTCGGCCATCAGCACCGGCTGCTGGGCGTGGGCGATGGCCGAGTTCATCAGCACCGCCTCGCAACCCATTTCCATGGCGATGGTGGCGTCGGAAGCAGTACCTACGCCGGCATCGACCAGCACCGGCACCTTGGACTCTTCCAGAATGATCTGCAGGTTGTAGGGGTTGCAGATACCCAGGCCAGTGCCAATCAGGCCAGCCAGCGGCATGACCGCGATGCAGCCGGCTTCAGCCAGCTGGCGGGCGATGATCGGGTCGTCGCTGGTGTACACCATCACGTCGAAACCTTCCTTGACCAGCACTTCGGCGGCCTTGAGGGTTTCGATCACATTGGGGAACAGGGTTTTCTGGTCGGCCAGCACTTCCAGCTTTACCAGCGTCCGGGACTCGTGCGATTTGCGCCCGTCGAGCAGTTCGCGGGCCAGACGGCAGGTACGTACCGCTTCTACCGCGTCAAAGCAGCCTGCAGTGTTCGGCAGGATGGTGTACTTGTCGGGCGACAGTACGTCGAGCAGGTTCGGCTCGCCCGCATTCTGACCAAGGTTGGTGCGGCGCACGGCGACGGTGACGATTTCGGCACCCGAGGCCTCGGTGGCCAGGCGGGTTTCTTCCATGTCACGGTACTTGCCGGTACCGACCAGCAGGCGCGACTGAAAAGTACGCCCGGCCAGGGTGAAGGGCTTGTCGCTACGAACGTTGCTCATCGTTGTTCCTCGGGAAAAGGTTGCTGGGCTTGCTTGTAAACCGCCGGGCTGCTGTCAGCCGCCACCGATGGCGTGGACCACTTCGACCTGGTCGCCGTCGTTCAGCAGCGTGCTGTCGTGCTGGCTACGCGGCACGATATCCAGGTTCAGTTCCACTGCCACACGGCGCCCGGCCAGCTCCAGGCGCGTCAGCAGGGCTGCAACGCTTTCGCCAGCAGGCAGTTCGTAAGGTTCACCGTTCAGTTGAATGCGCATGCGCACGGCCACCATTGTTCTTTGGGGCCCGCATTCTAGCGCCGAACCGGCCTGCAACCCAAGGCCGGTGCACGCCATTAGTCGCGATTGTGGACCACTCGGTCAGCCCAGTCGCCAAGCTGCCAGGCCCAGGCACAGCCAGCCGGCCAGGAAGCACAGGCCGCCAATCGGGGTGATCATGCCCAGCTTGCCCACCCCGCTGAGGGTCAGCAGGTACAGGCTGCCGGAAAACAGCACTATCCCTAGCGCAAACAGGCCGCCAGCCCAGCCAACCAGGCGCCCGGGCAGGTGCGCCGAGAGCACGGCGACACCGAAGATCGCCAGGGCATGCACCAGCTGGTAGGTCACGCCAGTGTGGAAGATCGCCAGGTAGTCTGCCGTCAGCCGGCTTTTCAGGCCATGGGCGGCGAAGGCACCCAGGGCGACCCCGGTAAAGCCGAAAAAGGCGGCAAGCATCAGGAAGCTGCGAAGCATGGGACGACTCCTTGTATCGGGTCTGTATAATGGCCCCTTCCACCCGTACGGCCAAGCCATCGCCATGCTGCCAACCTTTATCCGTCGCCTCTTCCGCGCCCTGCTCTGGTTCGCTGCCGGCAGCGTCGTGCTGGTACTGGTGTTCCGCTGGGTGCCACCGCCCGGCACGGCGCTGATGGTCGAGCGAAAGGTCCAGTCCTGGGTTAATGGCGAGCCGATCGACCTGCAGCGCGACTGGGAGCCGTGGGAGAACATCTCCGATGAGCTCAAGGTCGCGGTCATTGCTGGCGAGGACCAAAAATTCGCCACTCACTGGGGGTTCGACATCCCGGCCATCCAGGCGGCGCTGGCCTACAACGAGCGTGGCGGCAATGTGCGCGGGGCCAGCACCCTGACCCAGCAAGTGGCCAAGAACCTGTTCCTGTGGTCCGGGCGCAGTTGGTTCCGTAAAGGGCTAGAGGCCTGGTTCACCGCGCTGATTGAGCTGTTCTGGTCGAAAGAGCGCATTCTCGAGGTTTACCTGAACAGTGCCGAATGGGGCAAGGGCGTGTTTGGTGCGCAGGCGGCGGCGCGCTATCACTTTGGTGTCGATGCCAGCCGGCTCAGCCGCCAGCAGGCCGCACAACTGGCTGCGGTGCTGCCAAGCCCGATCAAGTGGAGTGCCAGCAGGCCAAGTACCTACGTGGCCAGCCGGGCTGGCTGGATTCGCCGGCAAATGAGCCAGTTGGGCGGGCCCGGTTACCTGATGCAGCTGGATACATCGCGCAAGCTTTGAGTTTTGCGGTGATGCGCAAATCGAGCGCCGCCCGCGCGGCGCTCGATCTCACGGGCGTCACAACATTCACGCCGAGCACAAAAAAGCCGCTCGCCCCATCGGGGCCAGCGGCTTTCTCTACAACCAAGGCTCGATCAGGCTGCGATCAGTGCCTTGACCTTGTTCATCGCATTCTTCTCCAGCTGGCGAATCCGCTCAGCCGATACGCTGTACTTGTCGGCCAGCTCATGCAACGTGGCCTTCTCTTCCGCCAGCCAGCGCTGGTAGAGAATATCGCGGCTACGTTCGTCCAGACCTTGCAGTGCCTCGTGCAGGTTGCTGGTGGAGTTGTCGCTCCAATCGGCATCTTCCAACTGCACCGCCGGGTCGTAACGGTGGTCTTCCAGGTAATGCGCAGGCGACTGGAAGGCGCTGTCGTCGTCAGCTTCTGCTGCCGGGTCGAAGGCCATGTCCTGGCCACTGAGGCGGCTTTCCATCTCGCGCACTTCACGCGGCTCGACACCAAGGCTTTCTGCCACGCGATGCACTTCGTCGCTGTTCAGCCAGGCAAGACGCTTCTTCTGGCTGCGCAGGTTGAAGAACAGCTTGCGCTGGGCCTTGGTGGTGGCCACCTTGACGATGCGCCAGTTGCGCAGGATGAACTCGTGGATTTCTGCCTTGATCCAGTGCACGGCGAACGACACCAGGCGCACGCCCATCTCTGGGTTGAAGCGCTTGACGGCTTTCATCAGGCCGACGTTGCCTTCCTGGATCAGGTCGGCCTGGGCCAGCCCGTAGCCTGCATAGCTACGGGCGATGTGTACGACGAAACGCAGGTGGGCCATCACCATTTGACGAGCGGCCTCGACATCCTGCTCATAATAGAGACGCTCGCCCAGATCACGCTCCTGCTCGACCGTCAGCAGCGGAATGCTGTTGACCGTGTGCACATAGGCTTCCAGGTTTGCACCGGGTACCAGGGCATAGGCAGGTTGCAACGATGTGGTCATTCAAGAACCTCCGACTTACTAAACTCGCGCCTTGTGGGCACTGCCAACATTGACCTGGAACGACGGTACAAGTTCCGTAGTGAAGAAAATGTCAATGCTGGCACGTAAAAACTATCGCGGCGCCAGCTCGTTCAAGTGGCGGGCGACGGCAATCCATGCACCGATATACCCCAACAACACCGCTCCGATCAAGAGCGACAGACCATCGGACGCCGGCACCCCACCCAGGGCGAAGTCACTGCCGTACAGCCCGGAAAGCCCTACCACCGCGTCGTTGAGCCAGTTCAGGCCAAACGCCAGGATACCCCAAGCCAGCAGGCCCGCACCCAGGCCATACAGGGCGCCCATGTACAGGAAAGGCCGGCGCACGTAGGCGTCAGTGCCGCCTACCAGCTTGATCACTTCGATTTCCACACGGCGGTTTTCAATGTGTAGACGAATTGTGTTACCGATTACTAACAGAAGCGCAGAAATCAGCATCACGGCCAGGCCGAAGACAAAGCGGTCACCCAGTTTGAGGATTGCCGCCAGGCGCTCGACCCACACCAGGTCCAGTTGCGCCACTTCCACCCGCGGCAGCTCCGACAGGCGCTGACGCAAGGCGTCCAGGGCCGGCTTGTCGACCTCGGTCGGGGTCACTACCACCACCCCTGGTAGCGGGTTGTCGGGCAGTTCGCGCAGGGCCTCGCCCAGACCGGACTGCTGCTGGAATTCTTCCAGTGCCTGCTCGCGGCTGACGAATTGCGCGTCCGCCACACCCGGCATGCCCTTGATCTCGTCGCGCAGCGCTTCGCCATCGCGGCTGCCAGCATCGAGCTTGAGGTACAGCGATATTTGCGCAGCGCGCTGCCACGAACCGCCAAGCTGCTCGACGTTCTTCAGCAGCAACGACAGGCCCATGGGCATGCTCAGCGCCACCGCCATCACCAGGCAGGTGAAAAAGCTGCCGATCGGCTGCTTGCCCAGGCGGCGCAGGCTGTCGGCCATGCTGGCACGGTGGCTTTCCAGCCAGGCATGCAGCAGCGTACGGAAATCCGGGCCGTCATCGTCTTCGCCGCGCTTTTTCTTCGTCGGCTGCGGGTCGGCAGGCTTTGGCGCAACCCGCTCGGAAACCTTCGGCGTACGTGTAGTGCTCATTGCCCGGCCTCCCCATCGCCGATCAAGCGGCCGCGCTGCAAGGTCAGCATGCGGTGGCGCATGCGCGCAATCAGTGCCAGGTCGTGGCTGGCGATCAATACCGTGGTCCCCAGGCGGTTGATGTCCTCGAACACACCCATGATCTCTGCTGCCAGGCGCGGGTCGAGGTTACCGGTGGGTTCGTCGGCCAGCAGCAGGGCCGGCTGGTGAACGATGGCGCGGGCGATACCCACCCGCTGCTGCTGCCCGGTAGACAGGTCGGCCGGGAACAGCTCGCCCTTGTCGGCCAGCGAGACACGCTCCAGGGCCGAGTCCACACGTTTGGCGATCTCGGCCTTGGACAGGCCAAGAATCTGCAGGGGCAAGGCGATGTTGTTGAACACGGTGCGGTCGAACAACAATTGGTGGTTCTGGAACACCACGCCGATCTGCCGACGCAGGAACGGGATCTGCGCATTGCTGATCTGGCCCAGGTCCTGCCCTGCCAGCATGAGCTTGCCGCTGGTCGGGCGCTCCATGGCCAGCAACAGACGCAGCAAGGTGCTCTTGCCAGCGCCCGAGTGGCCGGTGACGAACAGGAATTCGCCCCGGCGCGCCCGGAAACTCAGCTCATGCAAACCCACATGACCGTTGGGATAGCGCTTGGCAACCTGTTCGAATCGGATCATGGTCAGTCTCGCTCGGCGAACAGAGCCTTCACGAACGGCTCGGCTTCGAAGGTGCGCAGGTCATCGATACCTTCACCGACACCGATGAAGCGAATCGGGATGTTGAACTGCTTGGCCAGGGCGAAGATCACCCCGCCTTTGGCAGTGCCGTCCAGCTTGGTCAGGGCCAGACCGGTCAGTTCGACGCTCTGGTTGAAGTACTTGGCCTGGCTGATGGCGTTCTGGCCGGTGCCGGCATCGAGTACCAGCAACACCTCGTGCGGTGCGTCGGCGTCCAGCTTGCCGATGACCCGGCGGACCTTTTTCAGCTCCTCCATCAGGTTGTCTTTGGTGTGCAGGCGGCCGGCAGTGTCGGCGATCAGCACGTCGGCGCCACGGGCCTTGGCGGCCTGCACTGCGTCGAAGATCACCGACGCAGAGTCGGCGCCGGTATGCTGGGCAATCACCGGAATCTGATTACGCTCGCCCCACACCTGCAACTGCTCGACCGCCGCAGCACGGAAGGTGTCACCGGCAGCCAGCATCACTTTCTTGCCTTCGAGCTGCAGTTTTTTCGCCAGTTTGCCGATGGTGGTGGTCTTGCCGGCGCCGTTCACGCCGACCACCAGGATCACATAGGGTTTGTTCTGCGCCTGCACTTTCAGCGGCTGCTCGACCGGGCGCAGCAGCGCGGCCAGTTCTTCCTGCAGCGACTTGTACAGCGCGTCGGCGTCGGCCAGCTGCTTGCGTGCGACCTTCTGGGTCAGGTTCTGGACGATGGCCGAGGTGGCTTCTACACCGACGTCGGCGGTCAGCAGGCGCGTCTCGATTTCGTCGAGCAGGTCATCGTCGATGACCTTCTTGCCGAGGAACAGGCTGGCCATGCCTTCGCCGATGCTGGCGCTGGTCTTGGACAAGCCCTGCTTGAGGCGGGCAAAGAAGCCGGGTTTGGCTTGTTCGGCAACGGTTGCGGCAGCGACAGGCTCGGGCTCTGCCTGCACGGGCTCTGTTACCGGACGCTCGGGAATCGCTGGCGGGGCCTTAGGCTCCAGGTCAGGGACGAGCGCGACGGGCTCCTCGGCAACGGGCAGGACCAGGTTGCTGACCGGGGGTTCGACAGCCTGATGGGCCGGGGCTGCAACTGGCGCAGGGGTTTCGAGCTGCGGGGCCGCAGGTTCCGCATTCGCGGGCACGCCCGCTCCCACAGGGGCGGGGGCCGGCTCAGGAGCTGGGGTAACCACCGGGGCAGGTGCTGGCTCAGGGACCGGGGCAACCACCGGGGCAGGTACTGGCTCAGGAACCGGGGCAGCCACCGGGGCAGGTGCTGGCTCAGCAGCCCGAGGGGCCTCAGTTGCAGTTGCGGGTGCTTCAGCAACCACCGGCTCGACCGGAGCAGCTTCAGGGTGCTCGACGGCAGACGGCGGCGCTACAGGCTCTGCAGCCTGGGATTCAGGGACTTGTGGCTGTTCGGCGACAGGTTGCTGCGGCTTCTTGCGAAACCAGCTGAACAGGCCTTTCTTCTCGCCAGCCTCGGCCGGCGCTTTTTTGTCGTCGTTGGAACCAAACATGGAGGACGGCTATCTCAGGGTAGCGATGAGCCAGCAATGGCACATCGGGAATTCTCTCTACGCAGAACAGACTATCTTGAAGCCGGCTGGTTCATGCGCAACGTTTTGTCGTAGTGTCCTGTGGGCCAGAACGGCGACAGGCATGGTCGCCAGGCAACCGGATCAGTATCCTAGCACCTCCTGGCCCGTCGACGCTAAACCCAGCGGGCCGCCGAACAGGTTAAACACCTTATGAATGCTCTAGCCCGCCGCGCCGCTGGCCTGTTGCTCGGCACGCTGTGCCTGCCACTGGCCGCCTTCGCCGCCGATGTGCAGCCCACCCACGAATTCATCCTCGACAATGGCCTGAAGGTGGTCGTGCGCGAAGACCATCGCGCGCCGGTGGTGGTCTCGCAGATCTGGTACAAGGTCGGCTCCAGCTACGAAACCCCCGGCCAGACCGGCTTGTCTCATGCGCTGGAACACATGATGTTCAAGGGCAGCGCCAAGGTCGGCCCCGGCGAAGCTTCACGCATCCTGCGTGACCTGGGCGCCGAAGAAAACGCCTTTACCAGCGACGACTACACCGCCTATTACCAAGTACTGGCCCGTGACCGCTTGCCGGTCGCCCTGGAGCTGGAGGCCGACCGCTTGGCCAGCTTGCGCCTGCCGGCCGACGAATTCAGCCGCGAAATCGAGGTGATCAAGGAAGAGCGCCGCCTGCGCACCGACGATCAACCCAATTCCAAGGCGTTCGAGCTGTTCCGCGCCATGGCCTATCCGGCCAGCGGCTACCACACGCCGACCATCGGCTGGATGGCCGACCTGGAGCGCATGAAGGTCGAAGAGCTGCGCCACTGGTACGAATCCTGGTACGCCCCCAACAATGCCACTCTGGTGGTGGTCGGCGATGTCACCGCCGACGAGGTCAAGGGCCTGGCGCAGAAGTACTTCGGCAGCATTCCCAAGCGTGCCGTACCGCCAGCCAAACTGCCCCTGGAGCTGGCCGAACCTGGCCAGCGCCAGCTGACCCTGCACGTACGCACCCAACTGCCCAGCCTGATCTATGGCTTCAACGTGCCCGGCCTGCCCACCGCCAAAGATCCGCGCACCGTGCATGCCCTGCGCCTGATCTCGGCACTGCTCGACGGCGGTTACAGCGCGCGCATGCCGGCACGCCTGGAGCGTGGCCAGGAGCTGGTCGCCGGCGCCTCGTCCAGCTACAACGCCTTCACCCGCGGCGACAGCCTGTTCCTGATCTCGGCCACGCCGAATGTGCAGAAGCAGAAAACCCTCGACGATGTGGAAAGAGGCATCTGGCAATTGCTTGAAGAACTCAAGACCACCCCGCCCAGCGCCGAAGAGCTCGAACGCGTGCGCGCTCAAGTCATTGCGGGCCTGGTCTACGACCGTGACTCCATCAGCAGCCAGGCCACCACCATCGGCCAGCTGGAAACCGTCGGCCTGTCCTGGAAACTGATCGACAGCGAGCTGGACGAGCTCAAGCAAGTCACCCCGCAGGACATCCAGAACGCCGCGCGCACCTATTTCACCCGTGAACGCCTGAGCGTTGCCCATGTACTGCCCGAGGAGTCCGCTCATGAGTGATCGTCGCGCACCACGCCCAACCCTGCTGGCCACCGGCATCCGCGCCCTGGCGCTGGCGGCAGTGCTGGCCGCACCGGCCATGGCCGACAACTCCGCCAAGGCTGACAACAGCGCCGCCCGGCCGGCCAACACGTTGCAGTCGCTGGCCGAGCTGGATGGCAAGGCCCCCAGCCGGCGCCAGCTGAACATTCAGCACTGGAGCACCGCTGAGGGTGCCCGGGTGCTGTTCGTCGAAGCCCGCGAACTGCCGATGTTCGACCTGCGCGTCACCTTCGCCGCCGGCAGCAGCCAGGACGGTGGAACACCCGGCGTGGCGGCGCTGACCAACGCCATGCTCAACGAGGGTGTGGCCGGTAAGGACGTAACCGCCATCGCCGAAGGTTTTGAAGGCCTGGGCGCAGACTTTGGCAACGGCTCCTACCGCGACATGGCTGTGGCGTCGCTGCGCAGCCTCAGCGCCAAGGACAAACGTGAGCCTGCGCTCAAACTGTTCACCGAAGTGGCAGGCAAGCCGACCTTCCCCGAGGACGCCCTCAAGCGCATCAAGAACCAGATGCTGGCCGGCTTTGAATACGAAAAGCAGAACCCCGGCAAGATCGCGGGCAAGGCCCTGTTCGGCAACCTTTATGGTGACCACCCCTACGCCCACCCAAGCGATGGCACCGCAGAAACCATCAACGGCATTACCCTGGAACAATTGCGTGCCTTCCACGCCAAGGCTTATACCGGTGGCAACGCGGTGATCGCACTGGTCGGCGACCTCAGCCGGGCCGAGGCCGAAGCCATCGCTGCCCAGGTTTCGGCAGGCCTGCCCAAGGGCCCGGCGCTTGCCGCGCCGGCCCAGCCCAGCGAAGCCAAGGCTGGCCTGACCCACATCGACTTCCCGTCCAAACAGACCCACCTGATGCTGGCAGAACTGGGTATCGACCGCCAAGACCCGGATTGGCCAGCCTTGTCGCTGGGCAACCAGATCCTCGGCGGTGGTGCCTTCGGTACCCGGCTGATGAGCGAAGTGCGTGAAAAGCGTGGCCTGACCTACGGCGTGTACTCGGTGTTCAGCCCCATGCAGGTGCGTGGCCCGTTCATGATCAACCTGCAGACCCGTGCCGAGCTCAGTGAAGGCACGCTCAAGCTGGTGCAGGGCATACTTGCCGACTACCTCTCGACAGGCCCCACCCAGCAAGAGCTTGACGATGCCAAGCGCGAACTGGCCGGCAGCTTCCCGCTGTCCAATGCCAGCAACGCCAGCATCGTCGGCCAATTGGGTGCAATCGGTTTCTACAATCTGCCGCTGACCTGGCTGGAAGACTTCATGCAGCAGTCCCAGGCCCTCACCGTCGAGCAGGTCAAGGCAGCCATGAACAAACACCTGTCAGCCGATAAACTGGTGATCGTCACCGTGGGCCCGAAAGTGCCACAGAAACCCCTGCCAGCACCTACTGAAAAGCCCTCCGAGCAAGCGCTCGGGGTACCGGAGCACTAATGCCAAGATCCACCCCTCCCGCCCGCCCGCAATCGGGCCAAAGCAAGGGCCAGGGCCACCTGCGCATCATCGCCGGCGAGTGGCGTAGCCGCCGCCTGGCGGTACCGGAAGGTGAAGGCCTGCGGCCAACGCCAGACCGCGTGCGCGAAACCTTGTTCAACTGGCTGGCGCCGCACATCGAGGGTGCCCGCATACTGGATGCCTTCACCGGCAGCGGTGCCCTGGTGCTCGAAGCCCTGTCTCGCGGCGCCAAGGATGCCGTGGCACTGGACAGCAACCCCGCTGCGATCGGCAACCTGAAGAACAACCTCGAGATCCTTCGTTGCCCGCGCGGGCAAATTCTGCAAACCGATGCCCTGCGCTACCTGCAAGGCCCGGCCAAGCAGCAGTTCGACGTGGTGTTCCTCGACCCGCCGTTCCACAAGGACCTGCTGGCCAACACCTGCAACCTGCTGGAGCAGAACCAGTGGCTGGGCGAACAGGCGCTGATCTACACCGAAAGCGAAGCGGCGCCTTCAACACTGCCGATGCCCGGCAACTGGCGCCTGCACCGCGAGAAGAAAACCGGCCAGGTGCATTACGCGCTCTGGCAGCGAGGATGACCCGGTAAACCGGGTTTGGCTTACTTAGTTACCGCATTCCCGCCGCCTGCGTGGCTGAAGCTGCTCCTTTGTTTCTTGAAGGAGCACTTCAACCATGACCGAACACCCCTCCCCGCCCACACCGGCTAGCCGGGTAAGTGCTTTTACCCTCGCCAATGGCCTGCGCGTCTGTCTGCGTGAAGACCACCGCGCACCTCTGGTCAGCGTGCAGCTTTGGTATCACGTGGGTTCCAGCTACGAGCCCGAAGGCCATACCGGCCTTTCGCATGCCCTTGAACATTTGTTGTTCGAAGGCAGCAGCAAACTGGCTGGCGGCCAATACTCCGCCCTCATGACCCAGTTGGGTGGTGAGGCAAATGCATTCACCCTCACGGATGCCACGGCCTTCCCGCTGACGTTGCCAGCCAGCCGCCTGGAGATCGCCCTGGAAGCCATGGCCGATATCATGGCCAGTGCCACCCTCAGCGATGCACCCTTTGCCCGCGAACTGGCGGTTGTCATGGCCGAACGACGCGAGGATGTCGATAACAACCCGTGGGCATTGGCTCTGGAGCATCATCTGCTGCTGGCCTATGGCAACAGCGGCTATGGTACGCCTGTGATCGGCCACAAGACCGACCTCGGCCACATGACGCCTGCGGCGGCACGCACCTGGTACCAGACCTGGTATCACCCCAACAACGCGACGCTTGCAGTGGCCGGCGCCATTACCCTGGCGCAACTGCAAACGCTGGTAACGCGACATTTTGCAGCGATCCCCGCGCACCGCCTGCCGGCCGGGCAAATACCTGCAGAGCCCTCCTCGCTGGCTCGGCGCGTCCAAACCCTGCGCCAGCAAGGCCTGCGCACGGGTGTGATCATCAGTTTCAACCTACCCAGTCAATGCACCGCCCAGTCTGAGTCACAAGCATATGCACTGCGCCTGCTACCCCAGATTCTTGCCCAAGGCCAAGCCAGCATCCTCCAGCGCCTGCTGGTGCACGATGAACCGCTACTGCAAGGTGTTGGGGCGAAGTACGAGCCCTGGCAGCGTGGGGACAGCCTGCTCATCATTTACGCGTTCTGCAGCCCGCAAGTGGCACCCGAGGCGGCGGCAGAACGGCTGCTGATGGAGATCGAAGCGTTCCGCCAGTCAGCGCCCGGCAAAGAAGACCTCCAGCGCGCCAAGGCACGGCTTCTGGCCGGGCAATTATTCGACAGGGACGATATCAGTCACCAGGCAGATGCCATCGGCAAGCAGGCCGCCTGTGGCCTGGACCCTGTTGCACTGGAGGATGAACGGCAAGCCATCGAAGCCGTGACAGCCGAGCAGGTAGGCCTGGCTGCCTATGACTTCCTGACCGAATCCCGGACCACCATTACCTTTACGTACCAGAAGGCAAGCGCTGATGAATGACTTGAGCTCAAACCCACAGCGTCCTGCTGCGATCAGTCCAGTTCATGGTGGCCTGGTTTCGGCCCAGGGGGTTGATCTTGACCGCTTGGAACCCATTGATACGCAGGTGCAAGCGTGGACCACAGATAACGGCACAGGTGTGAAATTCGTCGAAGCCCGAGGGCTGCCAATTGTCGATATCGTGCTGCGATTCAAGGCCGGCACGACTCAGGACACCGCACTCCCCGGCCTGGCATCCCTGGTGTTGTACATGCTCGACGAAGGCAGCCAGCTGCACACCGCCACCCAGCAAGCAGAGCAACTGGAGCGCCTGGGGGCTGTTTTGGAGAAGCAGATACGCCTGGAGCACGCGACCCTGAGCCTGCGAAGCCTGAGCACCCATGCGCTGTTCGACCCGGCGCTGGCGCTTTTCACTGACCTCGTCGCACGCCCTGCCTTCACCGCCGACGCGTTAGCCAAGATAAAATGCCAACTGCTGCGGCACAATGCATCTCGTGAGCAATACCCCCGCCTTAGGGCGCGCAGCGAAGCCTTTCGTCATTTGTTCAGTGGGCATCAATATGGCAACCCGCTGGGGAGCACCCAGCAAGGGATAGACCAGACTACGCCTGAGGATCTGAAGCGCTTCCACCAACGTGCCTACTGCGCAAGCAACCTGGACATCGTGATAGTGGGTGACGTTTCTGTTGCACAGGCCCAGGCCATTGCACAACGGATCAGTCAGGCCCTACCCCAAGGCTGGTCCGCAATCGAGCTGCCGACGGCTGCCCCGGCAGCCGGCACCACGCTCAACGTCGAACAGCCTGGCGCGAGCAGTGCCGTCCTGATTGCGTTACCCATGGGCGTACCCGCCCATCATCCGGAATATCAGGCCATGGTGCTGGCCAACGAGGTGCTAGGGTCGGGAATCGCATCCCGCTTGATGAATGAACTGCGGCACCGCCGCGGGTTGACGTATGGCATCCATACCCGGGTAAATGCATTGAGCGCGGGTGGCCTGTTCAGCGCCGAATGGGACATCACGCCCGCGTATGTCGAAGGCTCTCAAGAACTGGTGGTGACATTGCTGCGCGAGTTCATCGACCAAGGGCCAACCCAGGCCGAGCTGCAAGTGGCGCGTAAACAGCTGGCAGGGCAACTGCTGCGCGATGTGGCACAGAACAAGCACCTGGCAGCCTTGCTCACGCAGATCACCTATCAACGCCAGCCCGCCGATTATCTCGCCACCCGCATCGAGCGCCTCGCCAGGCTGACACCAGAAGACGTCCGCGCCGTCATGCAGCGTCGGCTGGATCTGAGCAACGCAGTACGTGTCAGTGTCGGCCCACGCGCCGAGCAACAGCCGCTGCCAGCCACCGACCAATAGCGCAGGTACAGTGGCGCTTTTTCATGGCACTCTAGGCAGGCACATCACGAGTTGCCCAGCATGCCCAGCCAAAGCGCCACCTTCCGTCCGGCCATCGGCCTGTCCAACCCCCACCTGCAAACGCTGTGGGGGCCGCTGTGGCGCAAACTGCCAGACCTGCAGCGCAACCGCGAGCGCTTGTGGCTGGCCGACGGCGACTTCATCGACCTCGACTGGCACGGCCCGCATCAGCCACAAGCGCCACTGGTACTCGTGCTGCATGGCCTGACCGGATCGTCTCAATCACCTTATGTAAAAGGCTTGCAGCAAGCGTTGCAACGTCGCAACTGGGCCAGCGTGGCGGTGAACTGGCGTGGTTGCTCAGGCGAGCCCAACCTGTTGCCACGCAGCTACCACTCCGGTGCCAGCGAAGACCTGGCGGAAATTGTCAGTCACCTGCGCGCCCAGCGCCCGTTGGCCCCGCTGTATGCCGTGGGTTACTCATTGGGTGGTAATGTGCTGTTGAAATACCTGGGCGAAAGCGGCGTTGCCAGCCAGCTGGAGGCGGCAGTTGCAGTGTCGGTGCCATTTCGCCTGGACCACTGTGCCGACCGTATCGGCCAGGGGTTCTCCAAGGTGTATCAGGCGCATTTCATGCGCGAGATGCTGGCGTACGTTCAGCTCAAGCAGCGGCACTTCCACGACCAGGGCCAGCATGAACGGCTGGCGGCGCTGGAGCGGCTGGGGCAATTGAGCAACCTGCGCACATTCTGGGACTTCGACGGCAAAGTCACTGCCCCACTCAACGGGTTTCGAGATGTGCACGATTATTATCGTCGCTCATCGAGCCACTTCTTTCTCAGCCACAACCGCACGCCGACTCTGATCATCCATTCCAGCGATGACCCGTTCGTGTCCGCCCATAGCCTGCCTACGGCCCGTGAACTGGCACCCCAAACACGCTTCGAACTGCACAGCCGCGGTGGCCATGTGGGCTTCGTCGATGGCAGCCTGCGTCACCCAGGGTATTACCTGGAGCGGCGGATTCCGCAGTGGCTGGTCGAAGGCCAGTAAGCACCGCAGTTTTCATTGGCAGTACCGGCCTGATCGCCGGGCCTGCTTACTCGCCGGTAGCTACGGCATGCTGCGGGTTGTTGATCCACTCGCTCCACGACCCGGCGTACAGCTTGCCCAGCGGGTACCCCGCCAGCGCCATCGCAAACAGGTTATGGCAAGCCGTCACCCCAGACCCGCAGTAAGACACCAACTGCTCCGGTGCCCGCCCGGCCAGCTTTTCGGCAAAGCGCTGCTTGAGTTGATCCACAGGCAAGAAGCGCCCATCAGCCCCCAGGTTGTCGGTAAACGCCGCGCACTGGGCCCCGGGAATATGCCCCGCCACCGGGTCGATCGGCTCCACCTCACCGCGAAAACGCGGCACGGCTCGCGCGTCGATCAAGGTCAGGTCTGTGCTCCCGAGACGCTTGCCCAAGTGGTCGGCATCGATCAGCAGCTTGGCATCCGGCTCACCACTGAAGGTGCCTTCGCGTTTGGGCGGTGAGTCCAGGCTCAACGGCAGGTGCGCCGCATGCCAGGCTTTCAGGCCACCGTCGAGGATAGCCACACCGTTGCGCTTGCCCAGCCAGACCAGCAGCCACCAGGCCCGGGCGGCAAAGGCACCCGGGCCATCGTCGTACAGCACCACCTCGCTGTCGTTGTCCAGGCCCCACTCACGCAGGCGCGCGACCAGCCGCTGCGCATCTGGCAGTGGATGACGCCCGGTGCGCCCCTTGCTCACCGGCCCGCTCAGGTCGCGGTCCAGGTCGGCAAAATGCGCCCCGGCAATATGCCCTTGGGCATAGCTGCGTTGGCCATAGTCCACATCCTCGAGGGCAAAGCGACAGTCGAGGACCACCAACTTGGGCGAGCCCAATCGCTCGACCAACTGCTGCGGGGTGATCAATTGCGCAAGGGGCATGACAATCTCCTGATCGATGGCACTAGGGCCCTGGGCTAGCGCTCCAGAGCCTGGTTGAACGGTACATGGAATTCCTGGCATAGGGCGTCCACGGCGGCGCGGGCGTTGTCGGTGACGAAGCCCAGTTCCAGCACCAGCACCTGATAGACGCCCCGCTTGAAGGCTTCTTCACCCAGATGCGCGGAATGCTCACGCGTGGTGCTGAGAAAACGAACCCAGGACGTCAGCACGATCCAGGCATTGATGGTCAGCGATTCGATCTGCGCCGGCACCATGGCCAGGATCCCCGCGTCGACAAAGCCACGGTAGATCGCCTGGCCCTGGCGCAGGCAGCGCTCGGAAAAACGCCGGTAACGGGCGGCAAGTTCCGCGTCACTGTCCAGCAGGTGCTCCAGGTCGCGGTGCAGGAAGCGGTAGTTCCACATCGCCGCCAACAAGGCCTTGAGGTAGAAGCGCTTGTCCTCCACGGTGGCCTTGCGGCCTTGGGGCGGGCGCAGGAAGCTGTCGACCAGTTCTTCATACTGGCTGAACAACAGGGCAATGATCGCCTGCTTGTTGGGGAAGTGGTAATACAGATTGCCGGGCGAGATTTCCATGTGCGCGGCAATGTGGTTGGTACTGACGCTGCGTTCGCCCTGCTCGTTGAACAACTCCAGGCTGTTCTGCACGATGCGCTCTCGGGTCTTCATGCGCGGGGCCATGCTCAGCTCCCAGTCTGCGGGCCTTCATCAAAGGATCATCTTACGGCGTATTGCTGGTGGAAGCACCGTTCGACGCCACGGAAAAATTCGCACCATCGTGCAGATTAGAGTATAGGCTCTAGGCACTCACTGCCCGGATCCGAAGCCGCCATGAACGCGCCCAGTGCCTTGTCCTCAGTGCAATCCGACCTCGACCTCGCAGCGATGTTCGCTGCCCAGCGCCAGGCATTTGCCGGCAACCCCCTGCCGCCGGCTGCCCAGCGCCTGCAATGGCTGAGAAGCCTGCGCGAAGCCCTGCTGGCCGGCCAGGCCGGATTGATCGAGGCCATCAGCGAGGACTTTGGCGGGCGTAGCGCCGACGAAACCCTGCTGGCCGAGCTGCTGCCCTCGATACAGGGCCTGCGTCACGCCGAAAGGCACCTGCATCGCTGGATGCGCGCCAGCCGGCGACGGGTCGGCCTGGCCTTCCAGCCCGCCAGCGCTCAAGTACGTTATCAGCCGCTGGGGGTGGTCGGTGTCATCGTGCCGTGGAACTACCCGCTGTTCCTCGCCATCGGCCCGCTGACCTGCGCCCTGGCCGCCGGCAACAGAGTCATGCTCAAACTCAGTGAAGCCACACCCGCCAGTGCCCAAGCCTTGAAACAATTGCTGGAGCAAGTGTTTCCTGCCGACCTGGTCAGCGTTGTGCTGGGCGAGGTAGAGGTGGGCCAGGCCTTCGCCCGCTTGCCCTTCGACCATCTGCTGTTCACCGGCGCCACCAGCGTAGGCCGACAGGTCATGCTGGCTGCCGCGCAGAACCTGACCCCGGTCACCCTGGAGCTGGGCGGCAAGTCACCGGCCATCGTGTCGGCCGATGCGCCGCTGGACAGCGCCGCCGAGCGCATCGCCTTCGGCAAGACCCTCAACGCCGGCCAGACCTGCGTCGCCCCCGACTATGTGCTGGTGCCACGCGAACGGCTATCAGCCTTCAGCGACGCCTATCAGCAGGCCGTGCGGCGTATGTACCCACGCATCGCCGACAACCCCGACTACACCGCCATCATCAACCCCCGCCAGCTTCAGCGCTTGCAGCACCTGCTGGACGATGCCCGCGACAAAGGTGCGCAGGTACTGGACCTGTACCCCGCTGAAACCCGCCAGGGCCGGCGCTTGCCACCCCACCTGCTGCTGGACGTCAACGACAGCATGCAGGTAATGCAGGACGAAATCTTCGGCCCGCTGCTGCCACTGGTGCCCTACGACAGCCTCGACCAGGCGCTGGCCTACATCAACCAACGCCCGCGCCCTCTGGCGCTTTACTACTTCGGTCATGACCGGGCCGCCCAGGAACATGTGCTGCGCCACACCCACTCTGGCGGGGTTTGCCTGAACGACACCCTGCTGCATGTAGCCCAGGACGATCTGCCTTTCGGCGGCATCGGCCCTTCCGGCATGGGCCACTACCATGGCCACGACGGTTTCCTGACCTTCAGCAAGGCCAAGGCGATACTCGCCAAGCACCGCTTCAACGCCGCACGGCTGATCTACCCGCCTTACGGCAAAACTTTGCAGCGCCTGGTCTACAAGCTTTTCATCCGCTGAGCGCCTGCCTGTGCACCGTATGCCATCAGTGCCAGGCTCACCGAGGCCTTGATTGCCCGCCTGGCACACAGTGCATGACAACGATTGCGGCCCCTGTCTATAGTGCCATCAGCTGGCCGCATGACTTGGCCGGGCGCAGTCGCTGCGCTACCATCCGACTCCCCAACGCACTCCAGCCAGGATGACGCGATGAACCGAGTGTTGTACCCGGGTACTTTCGACCCCATTACCAAAGGCCATGGCGACCTGGTCGAGCGCGCCTCGCGGCTGTTCGACCACGTGATCATCGCGGTGGCGGCCAGCCCGAAGAAAAACCCCCTGTTCCCACTGGAGCAGCGGGTGGCGCTAGCGCGTGAGGTCACCAAGCACCTGCCCAATGTCGAAGTCATCGGCTTCTCCTCCCTGTTGGCGCATTTCGCCAAGGAACAGGGCGCCAACGTCTTCCTCCGTGGCCTGCGTGCGGTGTCCGACTTCGAGTACGAGTTCCAGTTGGCGAACATGAACCGGCAACTGGCCCCCGATGTCGAGAGCCTGTTCCTGACGCCTTCGGAGCGGTATTCGTTCATTTCCTCGACCCTGGTCCGGGAAATCGCCGCACTGGGTGGTGATATCAGCAAGTTCGTCCACCCGGTGGTGGCCGAAGCGCTGACTGAACGCTTCAAGAAGTAAGCCCAATCGCCTGATTATCGCGCCCGCGTGCACTGCGGGCGCGAATGCGGCACAATTGTGCCCATTGCGTTGAACATGCCCGGGCACTGAGCCCCGGCCGGAGTCCCCATGTCCCTGATAATCACCGACGATTGCATCAATTGCGACGTCTGCGAACCCGAGTGCCCGAACGAGGCCATCTCCCAAGGCGAAGAGATCTACGTGATCGACCCTAACCTGTGCACCCAGTGTGTGGGCCATTACGACGAGCCGCAGTGCCAGCAAGTCTGCCCGGTCGACTGCATTCCGCTGGATGAAGCGCACCCGGAAACCGAAGAACAGCTGATGGCCAAGTACCGTCGGATTACCGGCAAGGACTGATCACTGCCTGCTCGCCTCTGTGCGGTCCTTGTGGGAGCGGCCTTGCGTCGCGATGGGCCGCACAGCGGCCCCGGCAATTTTTGCTGCGAAGCTAAACCAATGGGGCCGCTTCGCGCCCCATCGCGACACAAGGCCGCTCCCACAGGGGACAGCGATACACCTTAGCGCTGGCAGCGCGGGCAATACACGCTCGCCCGCTGCCCCAGCTTCACCTCGCGCAACTCCGTGCCGCACACCTTGCACGGCTGCCCGCCACGGCCGTACGCAAACAGTTCCTGCTGGAAGTAACCCGGCTGCCCATCGCCCCCGATGAAGTCGCGCAGGGTGGTACCGCCGCGCTCGATCGCCGCCGCCAGCACCCGCTTGATCTCGATCGCCAGCTTCAGGTAGCGCGCCCGTGAAATCCCGCCCGCCTCCCGACGCGGGTCGATACCTGCAGCAAACAGCGCTTCAGTGGCGTAGATGTTGCCCACCCCCACCACCACCGCGTTGTCCATGATGAACGGCTTGACCGCCATCGACCGCCCGCGCGACAGCTGGAACAGGCGCTCACCGTCAAACAGATCAGTCAGCGGCTCTGGCCCGAGGCGCAGCAATAGCTCGTGGTTCAGCGGGTCCAGGCTCCACAGCATGGCCCCGAAGCGGCGCGGGTCGGTGTAGCGCAGCATCAGCCCCGACTCCAGCTCGATGTCGACATGTTCATGCCGGGCCGCCGGCAAACCCAGTTCGACCAGCCGCAAGTTGCCCGACATGCCCAGGTGGCTGATCAGCGTACCCACCTCGGCATTGATCAACAGGTATTTGGCGCGCCGCTCGACACTGACAATGCGCTGCCCCGACAGGCGCACGTCCAGGTCTTCCGGGATTGGCCAACGCAAGCGCCGGTCACGCACCACCACGCGGCTGACACGCTGGCCTTCCAGGTGGGGCGCGATACCGCGCCGGGTGGTTTCTACTTCTGGCAATTCCGGCATGTGTCAGTGCCCGCTCAGCTCGCGAATGTTCTGTTTGAGGTTTTCGAAATCGTATTCCGACAAGCCAATGTAATCGAGCACCAGCGGGCCGACCGCGTTCCATTCGTGGTCCACCGCCTGGTTGCCCAGCACCCGGTAGGACGCGCAGATGTGCTCGGCCATCTTCAGTACCGCCAGCAGGTTTTTCAACTGGCTCTGGGTATTGCGCGAGCTCTCATCACGGAACACGGCCAGTGCATTGTGATGGTTGGCGATGGCTGCCGTGAGGTGCTCAGGCAGGCGCCACGACTTGGCGGTGAAATAACCGACTACCGAATGGTTGGTGTTGAACACGCGGTTTTCGGTGTCGACGACCCGCGTTTGCGCGCTGGCCTGAGCATAGGCCTGCACCAGCACATCCATGTAGTCGGGGAAGCGCTTGAGCATCAGCGGCACGCCACAGTCATGGAACAGGCCCAGGGTGTAAGCCTCGTCCGCGGCCTGGACACCGGTGCGCTTGGCCAGCGTCAGGCAGGTCATCGCCACGTCCTGGGCGGTATCCCAGAAGCGGTTGAGGGTGACGATGGTCTCGTCGCTCATCTCGCCCTTGATCGACTGGGCGTTGATCAGGTTGATGATCGAACGGCTGCCCAGCAGGTTCACTGCGCGCTGGATCGAGCCGATCTTGTTGGAAAGGCCGAAGTGCGGGGAGTTGACCAGCTTGAGCAAGGCGCCCGAGAGCCCCGGGTCCTGGGAAATCAGCTTGGCAATGGTTTCCAGATCCGGGTCAGGCATGTATTGCTCGAACTGCAGGTCGACCATGATCTGCGGTTGCGGCGGAATGGTGATGCCTTGCAAGGCTTGCTGGATCTGTTCGGCGCTGAGTTCTTGGGACATACGTGCACACTCGTTTAGGACCGGGGATTTTAACCCTCTCTGCGCTCGCCGTGACAGGTGCAGCGGCTGCGAGATTGAGCGCCACCCGCGCGGCGCTCGATCTCCCAGGCGCTGCACCTCTAAAGGCGAAAGCACCGCAGACACGCTATACTCCCGCTCTTTTTTCCCGGAGCGACGTCATGTCCCTGCCCAGCCTTCGCCTCAAAGCCAACGCCGACCGCCGCCTGCGCGCCGGCCACCTGTGGGTCTACAGCAACGAAGTCGACGTCACCGCGACCCCGCTGCAAGGCTTTCAGGCCGGTCAGCAGGCCGTTCTCGAGGCAGCCAACGGCAAACCGCTGGGCATCGTCGCACTCAGCCCGAACAACCTGATCTGCGCCCGCCTGCTGTCGCGCGACATCAAGCTGCCGCTGGACAAGTCGCTGCTGGTACACCGCCTGAACGTCGCCCTGTCGCTGCGCGAGCGCCTGTTCGATCAACCATGCTACCGCCTGGTCTACGGCGATTCCGACCTGCTGCCGGGCCTGGTGGTCGACCGCTTCTTCGATATCCTCGTGGTGCAATTGGCCTCGGCCACCATGGAAGCGCACAAGGACGACGTGATCGCTGCCTTGGTGCAGGTGCTCAAGCCCAGCGGCATCCTGTTCAAGAACGACTCCGCTGCGCGTGATGCCGAAGGCTTGCAGCGCTATGTCGAGACCGTCTACGGCGAGGTGCCGGACTGGGTGCCGCTGGAAGAGAACGGCGTCAAGTTCGAAGCCCCGGTGCGTGAAGGCCAGAAGACCGGCTGGTTCTACGACCACCGCATGAACCGCGCGCGCCTGGCGCCGTACGTGAAGGGCAAGCGTGTACTCGACCTGTTCAGCTACATCGGTGGCTGGGGCGTGCAGGCCGGTGCCTTCGGCGCCAGCGAAGTATTCTGTGTCGATGCCTCGGGTTTTGCCCTGGATGGCGTGGAGCGTAACGCTGCACTGAACGGCATCAGCGAGAAGCTGACCTGCATCGAAGGCGACGTGTTCGAAGCCCTGCGCGAGCTCAAGGCTGCCGAAGAGCGCTTTGACGTGATCATTGCCGACCCACCCGCCTTCATCAAACGCAAGAAGGACCTGAAAAACGGCGAAGCGGCCTACCGCCGCCTGAACGAACAGGCCATGCGCATGCTGAACAAAGATGGCATTCTGGTCAGCGCTTCGTGCTCGATGCACTTGCCCGAGGACGACCTGAACAACATCCTGCTCACCAGCGCCCGCCACCTGGACCGCAACATGCAGCTGCTCGAGCGCGGTGGCCAAGGCCCGGACCATCCGGTACACCCGGCCATTGCAGAAACCCGCTACATCAAGAGCATCACCTGCCGGTTGCTGCCCAACAGTTAAGTAAGGATTCCGGGAATTCCGTTTAGTTTCCCGAAACGACGATTACGGCCTCGGCCTGCACAGCCGAGGCCCTTCCCATATTTCGTACAGCAGTGTCGATTAAGGGCCTACGCCTGGCATTTCTGCCAGTTGTCTTCGCCCCCTCACCGGATTCCAATAAGCCCAGCCACCCGGGAAAATTGGAGAAAACGGCAATGAGGAATAACCATCACCACCAAGGGCTGGAAGCCCCAACCATTAAAGAAGCCAACAGCGATAACTTCTTACCGTTTGAAACACTAAACCAAGGCATAACCATCCTGATTCCAGGGTCGAGCGTATTCCAGAAAGGCGACCACATCGTCATAAACGTGGGCCAGATAAGCAGCTTTATATTATTAGATTGTGAAGCGCCCGGGGAAACAATCGAACATTTCATATCCGGCGAACGGCTGAATGAGCAGCATGGGCGCCGCGTCACGTTAAATTACATAATCGTTAGAACTGGCAATACATCACCGACCACCACGTATGATTTCGGTGCAGAGCTCTATCATCCTGTTGCAAAAGACATCGTAGAAGGCGTGCTGCCTTGGGACGCTGTAAAAAATGGGTTCAGCGTTACGATACCCGTGTACCCTGGCGCCACACCATCCGATACCATTCGGCTGTTCTTTGTAGGGTCCCACCCTCTCGCCAGTGGGATACTTGAAGAACAATTCGGCGACGTGGGGCAACCACTCGAAATAGCCATTGGAAAAGAATTGACGTTCCCCACCAACGGCGGCGAAGTGCACATTATTTATCAAGTCGTCCGTGACGGCGAGGCACGCACTTCCCCCTCTGTCAGCTTCTGGAGCGAAGCTCAGGTATTGGCTCCGAACCCGACCCACATGTACGCGGAGGACGCCTACTCCCCCGCCCAGATGAGTGCTGTTGAGAGCAGCCCAGGGAAATATGCTTTTACCACAGCATTGAGCGCCGAGCTGATAGCGGGCGATGAAGTTTTTTTACTGGCCCTGAACAGTGCTTCGCGTAAAAATGAAATTGCTCACAAAAAAATAAGTGAGCCCACAGAAACGGTAGAGCACACGCTTTCAAAACCCAACCTTGATTACATGTCAAGTTTTAAACTAGTGGCACTGGTACGCACCCCAGCAGCCACCTGCTCATCTCACACGCGCTCAATCGTTATAAAAAGCGCTTAACACCGCATTCAGCTGCAGCTATGGGTTCGTGGCAAGCCGATAGCAGCTGGCCTTTCAAGGCAGCTTAAGGCTTGGAGTGCACTGCTTGTCAGCGCCACGGGGCGGGTTTCAGAACGGTCCTGCAAAAACGCCCATCGCGCGCCCGATGCCACCGCCCAGACACATCGCCATTCCCTCGCCGCGCCAGCGGTGTAGAATCGGGCTATTCATCGCCAGTCATCCCCGGCGGGTTTATGAGCTCTGGTCGAGCACGCGGCGATCCCGTGCTGTCTTCGGCCCCATCCGTGCCAGTGGCAACCGGCCTAAGGCGCATAGGAAAAGAGAAGCTCACTCCCCTTTTTGTGACCTGATTAAGCCGCCAGGAGTGCTTCATGCCTGATTATCGTTCCAAGACTTCCACCCAAGGCCGCAACATGGCCGGCGCCCGTGCCTTGTGGCGTGCCACCGGGATGAAAGACGAAGACTTCAAGAAACCGATCATCGCCATCGCCAACTCGTTCACCCAGTTCGTCCCGGGCCACGTGCACCTGAAGGACCTGGGCCAGCTGGTCGCCCGCGAGATCGAGCGCGCCGGTGGCGTGGCCAAGGAATTCAACACCATCGCGGTCGATGACGGCATCGCCATGGGCCACGACGGCATGCTGTACTCGCTGCCAAGCCGCGAGATCATTGCCGACGCCGTGGAATACATGGTCAACGCCCACTGCGCCGACGCCATCGTGTGCATCTCCAACTGCGACAAGATCACCCCCGGCATGCTGATGGCCGCCCTGCGCCTGAACATCCCGGTGATCTTCGTTTCCGGCGGCCCGATGGAAGCCGGCAAGACCAAGCTGGCCAGCCACGGCCTGGACCTGGTCGACGCCATGGTCATCGCCGCCGATGCCTCGGCCTCCGATGAAAAAGTCGCCGAATACGAGCGCAGTGCCTGCCCGACGTGCGGTTCGTGCTCCGGCATGTTCACCGCCAACTCGATGAACTGCCTGACCGAAGCCCTGGGCCTGGCCTTGCCGGGCAATGGCTCGACCCTGGCCACCCACGCCGACCGCGAGCAGCTGTTCCTCACTGCCGGCCGCACCATCGTCGAGCTGTGCAAGCGCTACTACGGCGAGAACGACGAGTCGGTGCTGCCCCGCAGCATCGCCAACTTCAAGGCGTTTGAAAACGCCATGATGCTCGACATCGCGATGGGTGGCTCGACCAACACCATCCTGCACCTGCTGGCCGCAGCCCAGGAAGGCGAAGTCGCGTTCGACCTGCGTGACATCGACCGCCTGTCGCGTAAAGTGCCGCAGTTGTGCAAAGTGGCGCCGAACATCCAGAAGTACCACATGGAAGACGTGCATCGCGCCGGCGGCATCTTCAGCATCCTCGGTTCGCTGGCCCGTGGCGGCCTGCTGCACACCGACCTGCCGACCGTGCACAGCCGCAGCATGGAAGAAGCCATCGCCAAATGGGACATCACCCAGACCGATGACGAAGCCGTGCACACCTTCTTCAAGGCCGGCCCTGCCGGTATCCCGACCCAGACCGCATTCAGCCAGTCGACCCGTTGGGAAACCCTTGATGACGACCGTGAAAACGGCTGCATCCGCAGCTTCGAGCACGCCTACTCGCAAGAAGGCGGGCTGGCCGTGCTGTACGGCAACATCGCGGTCGACGGTTGCGTGGTGAAAACCGCCGGTGTCGACGAGTCGATCCACGTGTTCGAGGGCAACGCCAAAATCTTCGAGAGCCAGGACAGCGCCGTGCGCGGCATCCTCGCCGACGAGGTGAAGGCCGGCGACATCGTGATCATCCGCTACGAAGGCCCGAAAGGCGGCCCGGGCATGCAGGAAATGCTGTACCCGACCTCGTACCTGAAGTCCAAAGGCCTGGGCAAGGCCTGCGCCCTGCTCACCGACGGCCGCTTCTCGGGCGGCACCTCGGGCCTGTCGATCGGCCACGCCTCGCCAGAAGCTGCTGCTGGCGGCGCCATCGGCCTGGTCCGTGATGGCGACAAGGTATTGATCGACATCCCTAACCGTTCGATCAACCTG
This sequence comes from Pseudomonas sp. XP2, assembly GCF_053557975.1. Taxonomy (NCBI): domain Bacteria; kingdom Pseudomonadati; phylum Pseudomonadota; class Gammaproteobacteria; order Pseudomonadales; family Pseudomonadaceae; genus Pseudomonas; species Pseudomonas sp. XP2. Next base: position 18,486 of record NZ_JBNRIK010000001.1, on the reverse strand, counting down.
CTGGTCAGCGACGAAGCGCTGGCCGAGCGCCGCATCGAGCAGGACAAGAAGGGCTGGAAACCCGCTGAAGTACGCCCACGCAAAGTAACCACCGCGCTGAAGGCCTACGCCCTGCTGGCGACCAGTGCCGACAAAGGTGCGGTGCGCAACAAGGCGATGCTCGAAGGGCTCTGAGGCTTTTCTAGCGTGAAAGAAGAACCGGCGCCTTGGGTGCCGGTTTTTTTATGCCTGTTCCGGCCTCTTCGCGGGCACGCCCGCGAAGAGGCCGGAACAGACAACGCAACAACTACTGGATTTGCTCCGGCGTCACGATCACCCAGTTCTTGTCCGCCGTCACCGGCAACCCTTCCTTGGCCTGCGCCGCCGCATTCCTGGTAATCATGCCGTTGAGCTGGTCCATGTACTTGGCCTTGCGGTTTATCCACAGGTGGATGCCACCTTTGCCCACATCCACCCCGTGGAACTGCATGTAGCCATCGCTGGTCGGCGTGTCGCCGCCCACCAGCACCGGCTTCTTCCATTCATCGATGTAGGTCAGGATGGCCGCCTGCTTGCCCGCCATCCAGGTAGCCGGGGTCCACAGATACGGGGTCAGCTCCAGCCCTTCATTGGCCTTGGCATCGTAATGGCCGGCACTGATCTGCTTGCGCGCCGTGGTCAGTTGGCCATTGCTGCGGTCCTTTAACAGCAGACTCACGCCAATCACGTTCTGCGGCTTCACGTTGTAGCCGTACTTGGGATCTGATGCGACCATGCGCACCAGTTCCTCGGAGGCAGCAGAAATCACATAGACCTCGATGCCGTTCTCCATCAGTTTGTTGTACAGCTCGGCCTGGCCCCTGAAGACCTTGGGGGGCTGTACTTCGATGCCCTTGACCTGGTCACCTTCGTAATAAGTGCTGGGGATGGGCTTGGTCGAAGCCATCAGCTCATCCACCTGCACCTTCAACTCCTTCAGGGTAAAACCGGAAAACACCTGGGCCACCCACGGGTAGCAGACCATATCGTCGACTTCGCACAACCGGTAGTAGTAGCTGAACAGGCTTTCCTTGTGCTCGGCAGTGTCCTTGAACGGCATCAGTTTCAGCGAAGGGTCGAGCTTGTCGCGGCTCAGCAGGCCTTTGTTTTCCATGAAGGGCAGCAAGGCTTCTTCCAGGTCATAACGGTAACTGGTGTTGTCCATGTCGAACACCGCGTAGTTACCTTTATTGGCATTGGCGGCGATCATGCTGTCGAGCTGCCTGGCCGCCTCGGCAGGCCAATGTTGGAGCTCGGTGGCGAAGGTTTCGATACTGAACAGCAGGGACAGGCCGATGGCGGCAGCTTTCACAGCGGATTTCATGTACGAATCTCCTGAAAGTGACCCAGAAACGCTAGTGCAACAATCACCCCTGGCAACCCTCGATAACGACCTCCAGACAGCCGTAAACGCCGTGTTCATTGCAATACGCGACACTTCGTTATTCCATAAACGACTATGCAAATTCCATTTGGGTATAAATTCGTTTGTTTTCAGGCTGTTAGCATTTCCGTTCGCAATCGCTCACAGAGGCGATGCCAATTCTGCCTTTTTCTGCTGGAGCTTCAATGAACCTGCCGCTGTCCCTAAACCTGCTGGCGTTCCTGGCCCTGTTGCTGGGCCTGGCACAAACCCGCCGCACCGACTGGAGCCTGGCCAAGAAGGTACTGCTGGGCCTGGTGCTGGGCGTCGTCTTCGGCCTGGCCCTGCACACGATCTACGGCGCTGGCCACCCCGTGCTCAAGGCCACCATCGCCTGGCTTGACCTGGTCGGCAACGGCTATGTGGGCCTGCTGCAGATGATTGTCATGCCGCTGATCTTCGCCTCGATCCTCAGCGCCGTGGCGCGCCTGCACAATGCCTCGTCGCTGGGCCGCATCAGCGTGCTGAGCATCGGCACCCTGCTGCTGACCACCGCCATTGCCGCGCTGATCGGCATCGTGCTGACCAACCTGTTCGGCCTGAGTGCCGAAGGCCTGGTGGCCGGTGTGCAGGAAAGCGCCCGCATGCAGGTTATCCACAGCGACTACGCTGGCAAGGTCGCCGACCTCAACATCCCGCAGCTGCTGCTGTCGTTCATCCCCAGCAACCCGGTGGGTGACCTGGCGCGGGCCAAGCCGACGTCGATCATCAGCGTGGTGATCTTCGCCGTGTTCGTCGGCCTGGCCGCGCTGCAGCTGATCAAGGACGATGCCGAGAAAGGCGAGCGCGCCCTGTCGGCCATCGACACCCTGCAAGCCTGGGTGATGCGCCTGGTGCGGGTGGTAATGAAACTGACCCCGTATGGCGTGCTGGCGTTGATGACCAAGGTGGTTGCCAGCTCGAACATGGAAGACATCCTCAAGCTGGGCAGCTTCGTGGTGGTGTCGTACCTGGGGCTGGGGCTGATGTTCGTGGTGCATGCCCTCATCCTGGCGGCGACCGGTGTGAGCCCGCTGCGCTTCTTCCGCAAGGTGTGGCCGGTGCTGACCTTCGCCTTCACCAGCCGCTCCAGCGCCGCCAGCATTCCGCTGAACATCGAAGCGCAAACCCGCCGCCTGGGTGTGCCGCAGTCGATTGCCAGCTTCAGCGCATCGTTCGGCACCACCATTGGCCAGAACGGCTGCGCTGGCCTCTATCCCGCCATGCTGGCGGTGATGGTGGCACCGGCGGTGGGCATCGATACCTTCGACCCGCTGTGGATCGCTACCCTGGTGGCCATCGTCACGCTGAGTTCTGCAGGGGTTGCCGGCGTGGGTGGCGGGGCCACCTTTGCCGCGCTGATCGTGCTCCCAGCCATGGGCTTGCCGGTGGAGCTGGTGGCGTTGCTGATTTCGGTGGAGCCGCTGATCGACATGGGCCGCACGGCGTTGAACGTCAATGGCTCGATGACCGCAGGCGTGGTGACCAGCCAACTGCTCAAGGAGACAGACAAGGATGTGCTGGCTGACGATGAGCACGCCGAGTTGAGCCACTCCTGAAACGGCTGGGGCCGCTAATGCGGCCCCAGAATCATCACACCTTGTTCCACACCTCGAAGTGATACGCAGGCTTGTCCGCCTCTGCCTGCGCTTCACTCGACGCCAGTTGCCACTCCCCTTTGTCGAACTCGGGGAACCACGCATCACCTTCCGGCTCAAGCTCCACCCGGGTCAGGTACATACGGCTCACCAAGCCTTTCTCCAGCGCCTGTGCATACAACTGCGCGCCGCCGATCAGCATCAGCTCATCCACGCCCTGCTCGCGTGCCCACTGCCCGGCGCGCACAATCGCGTCTTCCAGCGAGGCGAAAACCTCGGCACCCGCCAATTCCAGGCCCGGTTGGCGGCTGACCACGATATTCAAACGCCCCGGCAGCGGTCGGCCCAGGGAGTCCCAGGTCTTGCGGCCCATGATGATCGGCTTGCCCAGGGTGGTGGCCTTGAAGTACTTGAAATCCCCCGGCAAATGCCAGGGCATGGAATTGTCGATGCCGATCACGCGGTTCTCGGCGAGCGCCGCAATCAGGCTGAGGGGGAGTGAAGTCGTCATGCAGCGAGGATAGCAAACCCGCGGTGGGTTATGCTTCTGCCCTGAACCGTGCAATGGAAGACCTTGTGACTGGACCGACTCCACTGGACAAGCGCTGGCTCACCGAAGCGGTACGCCTGCGCGAGGAACACGCCGGCCCCCTGGAGGACCAGGAAGCCAACCGTCGCGCCCGCCAATTGGGCGGCGACCTGGCGGCCCGCATCGAAACCCGTGCACTGTTCCTGGCCGAACGCGATGGCATGAGCACCGCCCTGCGCCACTGGAAGCAAGGCGCGCGCCTGGCGCTGCTGGCCTTGCTGCTGATGGCCGTGCTCAGCGGCGCGGGCCTGGCCCTGGCCGCCCTGGGCGACGGGCAGCGGCCGGTGAACGTGTTCTGGGCCCTGGGCAGCCTGCTCGGGCTGAACCTGCTGATGCTGCTGGGCTGGGCCATCGGTTTTGCCGTAAGCGGCGAGCATGGCGCAGGGCTGGGCCGCTTGTGGCTATGGCTGAGTGAACGCTTTGCCCGCGATGCCAAGGCCGCACACCTGGCACCTGCGCTGCTGGTGCTGCTGCAACGCCAACGCCTGAACCGCTGGCTGCTCGGCCTGCTGGTGCATGGCCTGTGGCTGCTGGCCATGCTCACCGCCCTGGGCATGCTGCTGGCCTTGCTGGCGACCCGGCGCTATGGTTTTGTCTGGGAAACCACGCTGCTTGCCGCCGACCCGTTCATCCACCTGACCCAAGCCCTGGGCGCCCTGCCTTCGCTGCTGGGCTTTGCCGTGCCTGACGAAGCCATGATCCGCGCCAGCGGCGACACCTTGCCGGCCCTGGAGCAAGCCCGACAGGCCTGGGCCAGCTGGTTGCTGGGGGTGGTGCTGGTGTATGGCCTGTTACCACGCCTGGTACTGGCTGCATTGTGCCTGTGGCGCTGGCGCCAAGGCCGCGAGCGCCTGGCACTGGACTTGAGCCTGCCCGGCTACGCGCAACTGCGTGATGCACTGATGCCGCGCAGCGAACGCATCGGCGTGCAGGATGCCGCGCCCGAGGCCCTGCCACAGTTTGCCGCCGGCCAGCTGGAAAGCGGCAGCAGCGGTGCCCTGCTGGTGGGCCTGGAACTGGACGACCAGCGCCCCTGGCCGCCCGCCCTGCCGAACAGCGTGATCGATGCTGGCGTGCTCGACAGCCGCGAATCGCGCAACAGGCTGCTCGAACAACTCAGCCGCTTCCCCCCGGCACGCCTGGCCATCGCCTGCGACCCCCGGCGCTCACCCGACCGCGGCAGCCTGGCGTTGCTCGCCGAACTGGCGCGCAATGCCGGCGCAACCCGTATCTGGCTACTGCAGTCCGCACCCGGCCAGGCTGTTGATGCCCAGCGCCTGGGCGATTGGCACGAAGCCCTCGACCGCCTTGGCCTGCAGCACGCCGACACCTCACCACTGATCTGGCTGGAGCATGGCCATGACTGAGCCACTGAAACTGGCCGTGGTCGGCCATACCAACGTCGGCAAGACCTCGCTGCTGCGCACGCTGACCCGCGACGTAGGCTTTGGCGAAGTGTCCCACCGCCCCAGCACCACCCGCCATGTAGAAGGTGCGCGCTTGTCGGTGGACGGCGAACCCTTGCTGGAGTTGTACGACACCCCGGGCCTGGAGGACGCCATTGCCCTGCTCGACTACCTGGAGCGGCTGGAGCGCCCGGGCGAGCGCCTGGACGGCCCGGCACGTCTGGAGCGCTTTCTGCAAGGCAGCGAGGCGCGCCAGCGCTTCGAGCAGGAGGCCAAGGTGCTGCGCCAGTTGCTGGCCAGCAATGCCGGCCTGTACGTGATCGACGCGCGCGAGCCGGTGCTGGCCAAATACCGCGACGAACTGGAAGTGCTGGCCAGCTGCGGCAAGCCGTTGCTGCCGGTGCTCAACTTCGTCGCCAGCCATCAGCACCGCGAGCCGCAATGGCGTGAAGCCCTTGCCCGGCTTGGGCTTCACGCGTTGGTGCGGTTCGACAGCGTGGCCCCGCCCGAGGATGGCGAGCGCCGCTTATATGAAAGCCTGGCCCTGCTGCTGGAGGATGCTCGCCCGGCCCTGCAGCGGCTGATCGACGACCAGCAGGCACAGCGCCTGGCCCGCCAGCACAGTGGCAAGCGGCTGATTGCCGAGTTGCTGCTGGACTGCGCCGCCTGCCGGCGTAGCGTCGAGGCCGAGCCAGCGGCCGAAGCCAAGGCCATAGAGGCCCTGCGCCAGGACATACGCCAACGTGAACAGCGTTGCGTCGAAGCCCTGCTCAAGCTGTATGCCTTCCGCCGCGAGGATGCCCATGCCAGCGACCTGCCGTTGCTCGATGGCCGCTGGGGCGATGACCTGTTCAATCCTGAAACCCTGAAGCTGCTGGGCGTGCGCCTGGGCAGCGGCGTGGCGGCCGGCGCTGCAGCCGGGGCCGGCGTCGATCTGCTGGTCGGCGGGCTTACCCTCGGCGCGGCAGCGCTGGCCGGGGCGATTGCCGGCGGTGCGCTGCAGACGGCGCGTAACTATGGCTCACGGTTGATGGGCAAGCTCAAGGGCAAACGCGAGCTGACCGTGGACGACACGGTATTGCGCCTGCTGGCTTTGCGTCAGCAGCAGTTGATGGTGGCGCTGGATAACCGCGGGCATGCGGCGCAAGACAGCATCAGGCTGGGTGAGCTGGATGAGAAGGCATGGCGCGAGGGCAAGTTGCCAGAAGCACTGGTGAAGGCGCGGGCGCACCCACAGTGGTCCACCCTCAACCCCGGGGCGAAGCTGAATCAGGCTGAGCGGCAGGAACAGTTGGAGGCGTTGGTTTCACAGATCTGAGCCCGCAGGGTCTGGCCTCCTCGCGGGCAAGCTCGCTTCCACAGGGATAGCGCAGTTTTTTAGGCGTGTGCGGTCTCTGTGGGAGATTCTATGGTTTCTGGCAAATTGCATTAGGGCCGCCAGGCGCTTGCCTATGCATTTCCATCGCCTGTGAGATCGAGCGCCGCCCGCGCGGCGCTTCGCGGGGCAAGCCCGCTCCCACATTCGTTGCAACGTGCCAAACCTGTCAGGCCATAGTTGTAAGCCTTGATGGCTTGACCCGATTACTTGGCTGCCGCCGCCGCCGCCCCGCCCTGTTTCAAGACATGCACCAAGGCTGACAACGCCGCTTCCACAGGCATGGCCACGTTGCAACAAATGTGGGAGCGGGCTTGCCCCGCGAAGCGCCGCGCGGGCGGCGCTCGATCTTGCAGGCGCCACACCACGCAAGCCATACCCCTGCCAGCCCTCACTCAATCACTGCTGGGCCACCTTCTCCGACTTGCCGTCGTAGCGCTTGCGCCACTCGGCCAGAATCTGGTCACGGTTCTTCGATGCCCAGGCAAAGTCGTTCTTGATCAGGCGCTGTTCATAGTCCGCCGGTAGCTCGGTCTGTGGCTTGGCAATACCCGGCGCGGCCAGCACGGCGAAGTTTTCCTTGTACAGCTCCATCGCCGCCGGGCTGGCCGAGAAATCAGCCAGGCGCTTGGCCGCATCCGCCTTGGGCGAGCCTTTGATCACAGCAGTCGCCTCGATCTCCCAGCCCAGGCCTTCCTTCGGCAACACGATGTCCAGCGGCGCGCCCTGGCGCTTCAGTTGCACAGCCGGGTATTCGAACGAGATACCGATCGGGAACTCGCCCGCAGCCGCCAGCTTGCACGGCTTGGAGCCGGAGTGAACATACTGGCCGATATTCTGGTGCAGTGCGTCCATGTAGGCCCAGCCTTGCGGCTCACCAAAGGTCTGCAACCAGGCACTCACATCAAGGAAGCCGGTACCCGACGAGGCCGGGTTCGGCATGACGATCTTGCCCTTGTACTCCGGCTTGGTCAGGTCCTGCCAGCTCACCGGCTTGCTCAGGCCCTGCTTCTCGGCCTCGATGGTATTAAAGCAGATGGTTGCGGCCCACACGTCCATGCCCACCCACGCCGGCGGGTTGGCAGCGTCCCGGTAGTTGCCGGAGATCTTGCCCAGGTCCTTGGGTGCGTAGGCTTCAAGCATGCCGTTCTGGTCGAGAATGGCCAGGCTGGACGCTGCCAGGCCCCATACCGCGTCGGCTTGCGGGCGGTCTTTCTCGGCCAGCAGCTTGGCAGTGATGATGCCGGTGGAATCGCGTACCCACTTGATCTCGATGTCCGGGTTGGCCTTCTCGAAGGCCTGCTTGTAGCTCTTCAACTGCTCGGCTTCCAGTGCGGTGTAGACCGTCAGCTGGGTACCGGCGGCCGAAGCCTGCAGGCTGAACACGGTGCAAACAGCAGCGGCAAGTGCAAGGTGCTTGTACATGGATAGGTTCCTTACAGGTCAGACGGTCGCGGCGCGTTGGCGCCAGGCTTGGGAGCGGCGCAGCAGGCCGCGTGAGGCTGCGGCCAGCAGCAGTGAAGCGCCGGCACTGGTCAGCAGGATCAGGGTGGACATGGCAGCAGCACCGCCAACGTTGCCGGCATCGTCCATATTCAGCACGGCAACGGCAGCCAGGATGGTGTCGGGGCTGTACAGGAAGATCGCCGCAGACACCGTGGTCATCGCCGAAACGAACAGGTAGCGGATGATGTCCAGCAGCGCTGGCAGGCAGATCGGCACTGTGACCCGCACGAAGTGCTTGTACAGCGGCGCCTTCAACGAGAGCGCCGCGGCCTCGAACTCGCCATCAAGCTGGCGCAGCGCGGTGGTTGCGGTCATCTGCGCGGTGGTCAGGTAATGGGCGATGGTGCACACCACCAACAGCCCCATGCTGCCGTACAGCACATGCAGCGGGTTGCCGTTCAGGTTGAAGAAGAAGACGTAGCCCAGGCCCAGCACCAGGCCCGGCACGGCCATGGGGATAAAGCTGAGCAGGCGCAGCACCTGGTTGAGCAGGCGCTGCCCTTGGGTCTTCTCCATCAGGTAGGCACCGGTGAAAATCACGATGCTGCCGATCAGCGCGGTGCCGATGGCCATGGTCACGCTGTTGCGGTAGGCCAGCCAGCCGCCACCGGCGGTGTCTTCGAACATGTAGTGACGCAGCGACAATGACAGGTTGTATGGCCAGAAAGTGACCAGCGACGAATACACCGCCATGCCGATCACCAGCAGCAATGCCGCACACACCAGCAGCACGAGGGCCAGGAAGCAGGCATCGCGGCCACGCGATGGCTTGGGTTCGAACACCTGGGCGCGGCCGCTCATGGCGTCGCCCTGGCGCCGGCGCAGCCAGGCGTCGACGCTGAAGCTGAACAGGGCCGGCAACAGCAGCACCATGCCGATTAGCGCACCACGGCCGAACTGTTGCTGGCCGACCACCGCCTTGTAGGCCTCCAGCGCCAGCACCTGATAGTCGCCACCGACCACCACCGGCACACCGAAGTCGGTGATGGTCAGGGTGAACACCAGGCAGAACGCCGCAAACACCGCCTGGCGCGTGGCCGGCCAGGTGATGCTGGTGAACGCCCGACCTGGGCCGGCGCCCATGCTGGAGGCAGCATCGAATAGCCGAGCATCGGCCAGCGACAGCGCCGACAGCAGGATCATCAGCGCATGCGGGAAGGTGTAGATGGCCTCCCCCAGCACGATGCCCCAGAAGCCGTAGATGTTGTCGCTGAGCAACCCGCGTAGCAGCCCTTGGTTACCGAACAGGTAGACCAAAGCGATGGCCGGCAGCATCGACGGGGCAAGCAGCGGCAGCAGCGAAATCCCCCGCCACAGGCCCTTGGCCGGGATCAGCGTACGTTGCAGGGCATAGGCAAACAGGTAGGCCAGCGGCACCACAATGGCCGCGACGGTGAAAGCCACCGACAGGCTGTTGCCCAGCAACCAGTGGAAGTTGTCGCTGGCGAACAGCTCCCTGGCTGCCAGCAAGCCGCCACCCTGGCCCGCGTCCGCGCTGAAGCCACGCCAGAAGATCGCCAGCAGCGGCATCAGCACGGCCAGCACCAACAGGATCAGCAGCAGGCTCTTGCCGCCGACGACGAACAACCGGTCGCCCAAGGCAACGCCAGCACGCGGCGCGGCTTTGGCCTGGCTCAGCGGTAAGGACATTGGCGCGGCCATCTCAGGCAAACACCTGCAGGCTCTGCGGTGGCAATGCCACCCAGATGTCCTGCGAACCCAGGCGCGGCATGGCCTCGGGGGCCAGCTCGGCCAGCAGGGCATGGCCTGGCAGGGCCTTGAGTTCAAAACTCATGCGGCAGCGGTTACCGAGAAAGGTGATTTCGCGGACCATAGCCGGGAACAGGTTTTCTTCGTGTACCACCGGGTTGACCGTGATCGCCTCCGGGCGACAGAACAGCCGGCCGCTGCTGGCCTGGGCCGACCCCGGCGCCAGGCGCATGTTCATGCCGCCAACCTGGGCATGGCTGTCGCCGCTGCGCTGGAATGGCAGCCAGTTGCCCTGGCCGACGAACTCGGCAACGAACGGCGTGGCCGGCTGGTCGTAGATTTCCTGCGGGGTGGCGTACTGCTCGACCTGGCCGTTGTTCATCACCGCAATGCGGTCGGCCATCAGCATGGCTTCGTCCTGGTTGTGGGTCACCATCAAGGTGGTGATGCCCAGCTGGCGTTGCAGCTGGCGCAGCTCGGTGCACAGGTGCTCGCGCACCCGGGCGTCCAGCGCCGACATCGGCTCATCGAGCAGTAGCAGGGATGGCGACGGCGCCAGCGCACGGGCCAGGGCCACACGTTGCTGCTGGCCACCAGAGAGCTGGCCAGGGTATTTCTTCTCGCTGCCAGAAAGGCCTACCAGTTCGAGCATTTCAGCCACCCGCTGGCGGGCCTGCTCGCGGCCACTGCCGGTCAGGCCGTAGCCGATGTTGGCTTCGACGGTCAGGTTGGGGAACAGCGCGTAGGACTGGAACAGGATGCCGTAGTCACGGGCCTGGGGCGGCAGCTCGGAGATATCGCGCTCGCCGATATACAGCGTGCCGCGGTCCTGGCGCTCCAGGCCGGCGATGCAGCGCAACAGCGTGGTCTTGCCACAGCCGGACGGGCCGAGCAGGCACACCAGTTCGCCGGCGGCGATGTCCAGCGAGACATCGTTGAGCGCCGTAAAGGCACCGAAGCGCTTGTGGATGTTGCGCACTTTCATCTGTGCGCCGGGGGTGGTGTGGTTCATGGCAGGGCCTCATCGAAGAGATGGGGCCATGCTAGGAAGGCTGTGCGAAGGTTCT
>NZ_JBNRIK010000001.1:0-7666 GCF_053557975.1 Pseudomonas sp. XP2 | reverse complement strand
TGTACCTGTGGTCGCGGGCAAGCCCGCGAAGAAGCCAACACAGGTCTAGAAATGCGAACCGGCCACTTCTTGCGCTACACCCAGGAACGCGGCCGGCAACCTGGCCTGGCGCCGTTCCTTCAGGCAGTACAGGTATTCATGCATCACCGGCGCATTCTCCAGCACGAGCACCCGCAGTTCGGGGTTGTGCGGCACCTCATGGCGGGCAATCACGCTGATGCCGATGTTGCGCAGCACCGCTTCGCGGATCGACTCGCGGCTGCCGATTTCCAGCAAGGCCCCGGCCGTCACCCCGGCCTCCTGCATCATCTGCTCGGTCAGCTTGCGCGTGGTCGAGCCCTTTTCGCGCATCAACAGGCAATGCCCGGCCACCACATCGATGGACACGGTCTGGCGGTGGGCCAACGGGTGGTTGCGGTGCACCGCTACCACCAGCGGATCGGTGCCCAGCACCCGCCGCACCAGCCGGGCGTCCTCCAGCAGCTGCGACGAAGCGGCGATATCCACCCGGTAGTCTTCGAGCATTTCCAGCACCTGCTGCGAGTTGCCGATCTCCACCGCTACATCCACCTGCGGCAAGCGCTCGCGGTAGATCTTCACCAGGTCGAGAATGTAGTAAGGCGCCGTGGCGGCGATGCGCAAGCTGCCTTGGGCCTGGCCGCTGTTGCGCAGCTCGAACTCGATGTCGGCCTCCTGTTGCAACAGCGCCTTGACCATCGGCAGCAGTCGCACGCCCTCTTCGCTCAACACCAAGCGCCGCCCGCCACGGTAGAACAGCTCGACCGTGTAGTGGCTTTCCAGGTTGCGGATCTGCGTGGTCACCGTGGGCTGGCTGAGCCCGAGCTTCTTTGCCGCCAGGGTGATGCTGCCCAGGCGGGCCACCATGTAAAAGGCTTTAAGCTCCGAACTCAGCATGCACGTCCTCTATTTGCGCAAAAGGCGCAAGCCGTTGAACACCACCAGCAGGCTCACGCCCATGTCGGCGAACACCGCCATCCACAGGGTGGCCATGCCGGCAAAGGTAATCGCCAGGAATATCGCCTTGACGCCCAACGCCAGAACGATGTTCTGCATGAGGATCGCCGCACTTTGACGCGACAGCCTGACGAAGGCCGGGATTTTCCGCAAGTCGTCGTCCATCAGTGCCACATCGGCGGTTTCGATGGCGGTGTCGGTGCCGGCAGCGGCCATGGCAAAACCGATCTCGGCACGGGCCAGGGCCGGGGCATCGTTGATGCCGTCACCGACCATGCCCACCCGATGGCCCTGTGCGTACAAGGCTTCGATGGTTTTCAGTTTGTCGGCAGGCAGCAGGTTGCCCTCCGCGCGGTCAATACCCACCACGGCGGCGATGGCCTGCGCGGTATGCGGATTATCACCGGTCAGCATGACAGTCTTGATGCCCAGCTCATGCAGCTCGGCAATGGCCTGGCGGCTGCTGTCCTTGACCGTATCGGCCACTGCAAAAAGGGCCAGCGGGCCACTGCGGTCAAGCAGCAGGACCACGGTCTTGCCCTGGCGCTCCAGCGCATCCAGCTGGGCTTCCAGCTCGGGTGAGCACAGCCCCAGTTCTTCCACCAGGCGGTGGTTGCCCAGGTGGTAGACCTCGCCAGCGATGGTGCCACGCACGCCGCGCCCGGCCAGGGCAGCGAAGTCATCGACCTCGCTCAAGGCAAGGCCTTGCGCCTTGCCGAACTGGGCAATGGCGCGGGAAACCGGGTGGTCCGAACGTTCGCCCAAGCTGGCAGCCAGGGCTTGCGCACGGCCTTCGAACACCGGCTCCAGTACTTTGGCGTCGGTCTGTACCGGCTTGCCGTGGGTGATGGTGCCGGTCTTGTCCAGGGCCAGGTAATCCAGGTGGCGGCCGCCTTCCAGGTACACACCGCCCTTGATCAGGATGCCTTTGCGCGCAGCAGCGGCCAGCCCGCTGACGATGGTCACCGGGGTCGAGATGACCAGGGCGCACGGGCACGCGACCACCAGCAGCACCAGGGCGCGGTATACCCAGTCGAACCAGCTTGCGGCCATGAACAGCGGCGGGATCACCGCCACGGCCAGGGCGATGGCAAACACCACCGGGGTATAGATACGCGAAAACTGGTCGACGAAGCGCTGGGTAGGCGCCCGCGCGCCTTGCGCTTCCTCCACGGCCTTGATGATCCGCGCCAGGGTCGATTGGCCCGCGCCAGCGGTAACGCGAAACTCCAGCGCACCCGCCTGGTTGATGGTGCCGGCGAACAGCTTGTCGCCTACGGCCTTCTCCACAGGCAAGCTTTCGCCGGTGATCGGCGCCTGATCGACGCTGGATTGCCCACTGATCACTTCGCCATCCAGGCCGATGCGCTCGCCGGGGCGTACCCGCACCAACGCGCCGATGGCCACTTCGCGCACATCCGCTTCGCGCCATTGGCCATCTGCCTGCTGCACCGTGGCCATGTCCGGGGTCAGCTGCATCAGCCCGCTGATGGCATTGCGTGCGCGGTCCAGCGAGCGTGCTTCGATCAGCTCGGCAACGGTAAACAGCACCATCACCATGGCCGCTTCCGGCCACTGGCCGATCAGCACAGCACCGGTGACGGCGATGCTCATCAGCGCGTTGATGTTGAGGTTGCGGTTTTTCAGGGCAATCCAGCCCTTCTTGTAAGTGCCCAGGCCGCAACCAAGAATGGCTGCCAGCGCCAATGCCGCCACCAGCCACTCCGGCGCCAGCGCGGCAAAGTGCACGATTTCGGCGGCGATGGCGGCAACCCCCGACAATGCCAGCGGCCACCAGCGGGTCTTGGCCGGTTGGGGCGCGGCGGCGGTACTGTCGCCTTCGGCACCAAGCGGCTCGGCCTTCATGCCCAGGCTGTCGATGGCACGCTCGATGTCGCCAGTGCCGTCCAATGTATGGCGCACGCCAAGTACGCGGTTGATCAGGTTGAATTCCAGCTGCTCGATGCCGGCCAGCTTGCCCAGCTTGTCCTGAATCAGGGTCTGCTCGGTCGGGCAGTCCATGGCGTCGATGCGGAAGCGGCTGAGCTGTGCCTGGGCACTGGCCGTTTCAGTCAGCTGCACCAGCGCCGGCGCGGCTTTGGCCCCGCAGCAGCTGTGGCCGTGGGCGGCGTGCCCATGGTCGTCATCGCCATGGGCGTGATCGTGCGGATGCTTGTGTTCGTGGCTGACAGGCTGGTTCATGGGGTCGTCCTTAAAGTGAGCCTGTTGCCAAGTGAACACCCTGTAGCCACTATAGGGTCAAGCCACTTGCTGGAGATTTCGTGATGAAGATCGGAGAACTGGCCAAAGCCACCGACTGCGCGGTGGAAACCATTCGCTACTACGAGCGTGAAAACCTGCTGCCCGAGCCTGCCCGTACAGAAGGTAACTACCGGCTGTATACCCAGGCCCACGTGGAACGGCTGACCTTCATCCGCAACTGCCGCACCCTGGACATGACCCTGGAAGAAATCCGCAGCCTGCTACGCCTGCGCGACAGCCCCGACGACTCGTGCGGCAGCGTCAATGCGCTGATCGACGAACATATCGAGCATGTGCAGGCGCGGATCGATGGCTTGGTGGCTTTGCAGGAGCAGCTGGTGGAACTGCGGCGGCGCTGCAACGCGCAGGGGAGCGAATGCGCGATCTTGCAGCAACTGGAGACGAACGGGGCGGTATCAGTGCCGGACACCGAGCATTCGCATGTGGGACGCAGTCACGGGCATTGAGCCAAAAGCTTCGCGGGTGAACCCGCGAAGAAGCCAGTTCAAACAATGGAGATCTATCAGACCGCCATCGGCGCTGTCATCGGCGCATGGTGCTCATAGCCTTCCAGCCAGAAATCACTCGGCTCGATCTTCTCCAGCCACTCCGGCTCATACTTGCCCGTCTCGGCAAACGCCGGCACGCGGTCGCTGATCACCAGCTTCGGCGCTTCCAGCGGCTCGCGCTTGAGCTGCTCGTTCAGCATGTCCAGGTGGTTTTCATACACATGGGCATCGCCAATGAAGTAGGTGAACCAGCGCGGGGTGTAACCGGTCAGGCGGCCGAACAGCGACAGCAGCGCCGCGCCTTCGGTGAGGTTGAACGGTGTGCCCAGGCCCAGGTCGTTGGAGCGGATGTAAAGGGTCAGGGAAATTTCCTTGGTCTCTACATTCGGGTGGAACTGGTACAGCAGATGACACGGCGGCAGGGCCATCTCGTCCAGTTGCGCGCAGTTCCAGCCGTGGAACAGGATGCGGCGGCTGCCGGGGTCGTTGGCGATGGTGTCCAGGCACTGGCGCACCTGGTCGATGGCCTTGTACAGAATGACGAAGGCGACGCCGTCCTCTTCGTCCTGGGCGATACGACGGAAGCCGGCCTTCTCGGCCATTTCAATGGCGGCCGGGTTGCTCAGCGCAATGCGCTTGTAGCCCGGCCACTGGCGCCATTGCACGCCGTAGATCTCGCCAAGGTCGTCATGGCCCTGGCGGAACGGGTTAGCCAGCCACTGGGCGTTTTCGTTAGCGTTCTGGTCCCAGACCTTGCAGCCCAGCTCACGGAATTCACCGGCGTTCTTCACGCCACGCAGGAAACCGACCATTTCGCCGATCGCCGACTTGAACGCCAGCTTGCGCGTGGTGATGGCCGGGAAGCCCTTCTGCAGGTCGAAGCGCAGCATGGCGCCCGGCATGCTGATGGTACGGATGCCGGTGCGATTGCCTTGCAACGTACCGTTCTCGATGACTTCACGGACCAGATCTAGATACTGTTTCATGACTTTCCTGTAACAAGAACGGCAGGAGGATCACCCCTGCCGTGAAAATCATACGGCTGGTTTTGCCGTAGGTTTGCGGTTGTAGGCCAACCAGATCAAGAAGATGCCGCCAACGATCATTGGCACGCAGAGCAACTGACCCATGGTCAACCAGCCGAATGCGATATAGCCAAGCTGAGCATCAGGCACCCGCACAAACTCCACGATAAAGCGGAAAATGCCGTAGAACAGCGCGAACATGCCGGAAACGGCCATGGTCGGGCGCGGTTTGCGCGAGTACAGCCAGAGAATCACGAATAATGCCACACCTTCCAGGGCAAACTGGTACAGCTGCGACGGATGACGGGGCAACTGGGCAGGGTCGCTGAACGGCGGGAACACCATCGCCCACGGCACGTCGGTCGCCTTGCCCCACAACTCGGCGTTGATGAAGTTGCCGATACGCCCGGCACCCAGGCCAATCGGCACCAGCGGGGCAACGAAGTCCATCAGCTCGAAGAACGACTTGTTGTTGCGCTTGCCGAACCACAAGGCCGCCAGCATCACGCCGATGAACCCGCCGTGGAACGACATGCCGCCCTTCCACACCTCGAAGATCAGCGTCGGGTTGGCCAGGTAGGCATGCAGGTCGTAGAACAGCACGTAACCCAGGCGGCCACCGACGATCACCCCCATCGACAGCCAGAACACCAGGTCGGAAAGCTTCTCACGCGACCAGGTGGGGTCGAAGCGGTTCAGCCGGCGCGAGGCCAGCAGCCAGGCGCCGCCGATGCCGATCAGGTACATCAGCCCGTACCAATGGATTTTCAGCGGCCCGATGGCCAGGGCCACGGGGTCTATCTGCGGGTAAGGCAGCATGGAACTTCCTCTCGATTCAAATCAAAAAGCTGAGGCCGACACAGAACAGCAGCGCTGCGAACAGGCGTTTCAACAAACGGGGCGAAAGCTTGTGCGCCAGACGCGCGCCAAAGCGGGCGAAAAACATGCTGGTCACGGCAATGCCGACCATCGCCGGCAGGTATACGTAACCCAGGCTGTGGGCCGGCAGGTGCTCCTCGTGCCAGCCCAGCAGCATGAAGCTCAGGGCGCTGGCCACCGCAATCGGCAGGCCACAGGCCGAGGACGTGGCCACCGCCTGCTGCATGGGCAGGCTGCGCCAGGTCAGGAACGGCACGGTCAGCGAACCACCGCCGATGCCAAAAATCGCCGAAGCCCAGCCGATCACACCGCCTGCGCCGATCAATGAGGGTTTGCCGGGGATGCCGCGACTGGCCTTGGGCCTGAGGTCCAGCGCCATCTGCGCGGCGATGACCAGGGCGAACACGCCGATGATCTTCTGCAGCAGCGGGCCCTGGATCAGTGAAGCGGTCTTGGCGCCGACACCTGCCCCAAGGAGGATGCCGAGCGTCATCCAGGCGAAGATCGGCCATTGCACCGCACCCTTGCGGTGGTGCTCAAGCACGGCATTGATCGAAGTGAATACTATGGTTGCCAGCGATGTGCCGACTGCCAGGTGGGTCAGCACCGAGGCGTCGAAGCCCTGCAAGGTGAAGCTGAATACCAGCACCGGCACGATGATGATGCCGCCGCCCACGCCGAACAGCCCGGCCAGCACTCCGGCACAAGCGCCCAACAGCAGATAGAGCACGAATTCCATTCGGCTTCCCCGAAAAATCAATCCGGCATGGTAACGGAAGCCGGGCTCGAGGCTCTAGTGAACTCTGTGTCAGGATGGATCCGCCCGACTGCTGTGGGTACAGTGACAAAAAACACAGAGGCCAAACCGATGTGCCTGATCGTATTTGCGTGGCGGCCGGGGCACACCCTGCCGCTGATCGTGGCAGCCAACCGCGACGAGTTCTATGCCCGCCCTACCCAGCCCCTGGCGGCCTGGGAGGATTCGCCTGGGGTGCACGCCGGGCGTGACCTGGAGGCCGGTGGTACCTGGCTGGGCGTAGGCCCGCAGGGGCGCTTTGCCGCGCTGACCAATATCCGCGATCCGGGCCAGGCACCGGGGCCGCGCTCGCGGGGGGAACTGGTGGCGGCCTACCTGCAGGGGGAGCTTGGGGTCGAGGCTTACCTGGATCAGGTAGCCAGCCGCAGTGGGCAGTATTCGGGGTTCAACCTGCTGGTGGGTGATGGGCGACAGCTGGGTTACCTGCACGCCCGTGACGCCACGCCGTGCCTGCTGGACGCCGGGGTGTACGGGTTATCCAACGCAGGGCTGGATACGCCGTGGCCAAAGCTGGTGAAGGCACGTAGCGGGCTGGAGGGCCTGTTGGAAACGCCAGAGCCGGATCGGCTGCTGGCTTTGCTGGCGGATAACGAAACGGCGGCGGATGGCGACCTGCCCGAGACAGGTGTCGGGTTGGCGACCGAGAAATTGCTGTCGAGCGTGTTCATCGCCAGCCAGAACTATGGGACCCGGGCGAGTACCGTGCTGATCGTGGATGATCAGGGACGAAGGCGGCTGATCGAGCGCAGTTTCGGGCCCTTTGGTGGGCATCTGGGTGAGGTTGAAGTGCGGGTCTGATCATTTGATGCTGCCTGTGCGGGCCTCTTCGCGGGACAAGCCCGCTCCCACAGGTACTGCGGGGTCTTCAGGATCTGCGCAACCTCATCTGGGTGAGGTCGAAGTGCTGGTCTGATCATGCTGCCTGTGCGGGCTTCTTCGCGGGACAAGCCCGCTCCCACAGGTACCGCGGGGTCTTCAGGATCTGCGCAACCTCATCTGGGTGAGGTTGAAGTGCGGGTCTGGTCATTTGATGCTGCCTGTGCGGGCCTCTTCGCGGGACAAGCCCGCTCCCACAGGTACCGCGGGGTCTTCAGGATCTGCGCAACCTCATCTGGGTGAGGTCGAAGTGCGGGTCTGATCATTTGATGCTGCCTGTGCGGGCCTCTTCGCGGGACAAGCCCGCTCCCACAGGTACTGCG